>CAZNMF010000037.1:0-1692 GCA_964573795.1 uncultured Solibacteraceae bacterium | reverse complement strand
CTACGTGCAGGCGCGTCGCATCTTCGTCGACGCCGCCCGAGTGCGTGCTCCGAAGGACAAGCCGCGCGTGGAAAATCAGGTGGCCTACGTCCGCGAGAGCTGGTTCGACGGCGAGACGTTCGCGTCCGTCGACGACGCTCGTCGGAGCGCGGAGCACTGGTCGCGCGACATCGCGGGCACGCGCGTGCACGGCACCACCAGGCAGGTACCGCGTGACGTGTTCGAGACCGTCGAGAAGCCGGCGATGCTCGCGGCGCCGAGCGAGCGGTTCGACGTTCCGATCTGGACCGAGGCGAAGGTGCACCCCGACCACCACGTCCAGGTCGCTCGCAGCCTGTACTCGGTGCCGACGAGGTACCTGCACAAGACCGTGCGCGTGCGCGCCGACAAGGCGGCGGTGAAGATCTATCTCGGTACCGAGCTCATCAAGATGCACCCGCGCGTCGCACCGGGGAAGCGTTCCACGGACCCGAGCGACTACCCGCAGGGGAAGGCTGCGTACGCGTTTCGCAGCGTCGACACGCTCGTGGCGAGCGCGAAGAAGAAGGGCACCCACGTCGGCACGTACGCCGAGCGGATCCTCGCGGGGCCGTTGCCGTGGACGCGCATCCGGCAGGTGCACGCGTTGCTCCGACTCTGCGACAAGTACGGCGAGGGGCGCGTCGAAGCGGTTTGCCAGAGCGCGCTCGCCTTCGACGTCGTCGACGTCGCGCGCATCACGCGCATGCTCAAGACGGCGGTCCGGCCGACGACGCCGACGGCGCCGGAGTCCAGGGTCGTACAGCTGCCGTTGCCTCGGTTCGCGCGTACGCAGGAGCACTTCCGGACGCGGACCTCGAGCAAGGAGGGGACGTGATGAGCGCCGCCCCCGCCATCAACCCGGAGCTCGTCGTCGCTCTCAAGAGGCTCAAGCTCGGCCGCGTTGTCGACACGCTGCCCGATCGGCTCGTCCTCGCGGAGAAGCAGGACATGACGTTCGAGGAGCTGATGCTGCTCGTGCTCACGGACGAGATCGCCCGCCGCGACGCCACCGCGGCGGACAACCGTGCCACCGAGGCCGCGCTCGAGTCGACGATGCGTCTCGAGCTCTGGGACAAGACGGCGAAGGTCAGCTTCGACCGGCGGATGCTCGCCGAGCTCGCGAGCCTGCGCTTCCTCGAGGCGCATCGTCACGTCGTCGTGCTCGGCCCCGTCGGCGTCGGCAAGACGTTCCTCGCTCACGCCCTCGGACACATCGCGTGCCGGCATGGCTACCACGTGCGGTTTCTCCGGGCGGACGCGATGCTGCGCACGCTGCGGCAGAGCCGCCTCGACAACTCACGAGACGCCGAGATGATCGGGTTGACCTCGGTCGACCTGCTCATCCTCGACGACTTCGCGCTCGAGCCGATGTCCAAGGAGGAGAGCAAGGATGTCTACCAGCTCTTCCTCGAGCGCACCGGTCGCGCATCGATGATCGTCACCAGCAACCGCGACACGGCGGAGTGGATCGCGATGTTCGATGACGTGCTGCTCGCGCAGAGCGCCGTCGACCGCTTCAAGAACGCCGCGTACGACTTCGTCATCGAGGGCGAGTCGTACAGGCCGCGCCTCAAGCCGAAGATCGACGACGCCGGTACGCCGCCGGCGTCGCCGTCGCAGAAGCCGCGGACGAATCCCCGCGCACGACGGCGTCGCTGACCCCACCGACGT
>CAZNMF010000036.1:0-27584 GCA_964573795.1 uncultured Solibacteraceae bacterium | reverse complement strand
GGCGGACTCGACTGGGAACTGGTGAAGCGCGAGATTGAAGCCGCGGCGGAGGAGATCCCGGCCGTCGACGTCCTCGTGTTCACGCCGACGAACGACTACCAGAACACTGCCAAGCGCGAAGGGTTGGAGGAACTCACGCCCGCGCGCGCTCTCATCGCTGAATTGGTACGACGGTATGCCGTGCTCGGTCTCGAATGCACGAACCTGGAAGTGCAGAAGCTCGCATGGTTCCTTGACCGTTCGATTCGGAGCCTTGGCTTGGTCGATCCTCTGAAGCTGCAGTTCGTCGCGAACAAGTACGGGCCATATGCAGACCGCCTCAGACACCTCTTGAACGGCCTCGACGGCAGCTACCTGCACTGTCAGAAGCGCCTGAGCGATGCCGGGCCGCTCGACCTGATCTGGTTCGAGGATGCCAAGCGGGAGCGTCTCGAAGCGTTTCTGGCTACCGAGGAAGCGGCCCCCTTCCTCCCTGCTCTGGAACGAACATCTGTTGTGATCGACGGTTTCGAGTCGCCCCTCGGCATGGAGTTGCTCGCAACCGTCGATTGGCTATTGCTCAAGGGCACAGAGGCAACGACACCTTCGATTCGTGCGGGTCTTGTTCAATGGCCAGGCGGGCGCGCAGCCGGTCAGCGAAAGCGCAAGCTCTTCGACGATCGGCTTCTGGCGCTGGCAATCGAGCGTCTTCAGGCTTCAGATTTGCGCCTTGCCTCCGCCGACAGAGCATCTGCCGAATACGTGGAGGGACAGCAGCGTGGGCATGATTGACGGGTTGGCGAAGCACTGCGTGAGCACCGACCACGCGAGTGATCACGAGTAGACGGCACCGTTCAAAATCAAGCTCCGGCCACGAGGTTCAGGAACTGTTGGTAGTCACCTGAGCACTCCGAGAGCGCAGCGTGAAGCCGCTCCATGTGAACGCCCAATTTGAATCGCCGTTGCGACCCGTGGCCAAGGTACGGGATTTGCTCGACCACTCCTGCCCGAATGAGATCTGGCAGTACGTCGTCAAAGAACAGTGAGGCTTTGACGCCAAGCTTCGTTCGGATCACGTCCTCATTTACCTGGTTGGCCCTGAGAAAGAGCCGCAGCGATCGCTCTACCAACACAAGCCCTTCCTCGGGCTCGGCGTGTGCCAGGTCTAGCGGGACTTGCTGGGCGGTGTCGCTCCGGAGGCCAACTCTCTCGAGTAAGGTTCGAATCTGAACGGGATCGAAAACCTGTTCGTCCTTGTCAAGTCGCACCACCATCGATACGGTGCAGTCCTCCAGTGCCGACGAGAAAGTGTCACCCTCGCCGATCTCAAGTCGTTCAAAGCTGCAGTCGATAAAACGACAGTCCTGTAGCGTGGCACCGACGAGCGACGTGCCCTGGAAGTACGAACTGCAGATTGTCGCGCGCGTTAGTGATCGCGCTCTCAGCGCGTCCTCTGGAAAACTCATGTTCCGCATCTCTGTCGGTCCGGCCCGTTCCGCGAGCCCGATCGCCAGAGCGCCGCAGTTCTCCCGGACCAGGGACGAGACGCTCTCCTTGTCCGCGAGGTCCTGCAGGAGAACGAGTGAGGCACCCGGATCTATGGTCAGACGTCTGATGTGGAGCACCGCCTCGTCCACCGCAGGACGTGGGAGGCTGCCAGCCTGCAGCACGGACGCTAGTTCGCCCGTGGCCCTGCGACCGAACAAGCCACCGATTGCCTCGCCAAGGTAGAACGCTCGAAAGTCTTCGTGGTCGAATGCAAGTCCGCCGCTCGCAGATCCGCCCGAGACGAGCAGGGAGTGTTGCTTGAGCCTCTCGCGAATCTGTCTTGCGACAGCAGGTGACTTGTGGTGCGACTCGGCGAAAATCTCGGCAACCGCGCTGAGCACGTCGGGGCGAACAATGTCCGTGGACGACAACCACATTTCCTGCGCAACGAGGCCGAGCAGCTCGTGATGTTCCTCGACGGATAGCAGGGGCTGGTGAGGCTCTCCGGACTGATCAATCCATTTCTCGTGGGCCTCACGCTCGACCAGAGCATTGACAAACTGGAAGAAGTAGTGCTGGGGGGCGTTGCCAATCTGGTCAAGAAGCGCCGCAAGATCAGGCGCCTCTCGAGCAACGTCCACCAGACGGCGCACGAGCACAGCTCTGGTCAACAGTGGGTGATCGGGTTGGACACGGGCGGCCACAGCGTCGTAAGTGGCTTCGGCATTCGCGAGATCGCGTTTGGCCGCGTAGTCTAAGAACTGTTCCCTACTCCATCGGTCGAGGCTCAGGCGAGCAAAGGCAACGGAGTCCGTCCCTATCGCGTCGAACAGCCTAGCTTGGGTCTTGAAGCTCTGGTAATCGAAGTACGCCTTACGCGCAGCCACCAGCACGGAGCCTGATGATGAGAGGGCGCGGACGAGATTCCCAAGAGCTGAGATTGCCTCACCAGATGAGTTCGAGATGATCATCTCCTCGAACCCGTCGAATGCTGGCACAATGACGCCCAACCGGACGAGTTCGATGAAGGCATCGTAGTACAGGAGCTGGAAGCGTAGCCGATTCACGAGAGCGGCGATAACGACGTCGTCGAACCGCAAGAACGTACGTCCTCCCAGGGGCACGGGCACGATCAACCAGTCCCTTCTCTTGGCCTTGAACTCCGCAGCCTGATAGCGAGCGAGGTGGTTGATGAGTGTGGTCTTTCCCTCGCCCGCGTCCGAGGTGAGATACAAGACCGAGGCCGTTCCTCCTGGGCGACGACCAAGGACGTGCAGGGCGCACGCGACAGCATCGGGCTGTGGGGTATCAGCAACAGAGGTCGCGAAATCTGGTTGGTCGAGCAGGCGCCCCGAGGGCGTAACGAAACCTGTGGCTTCCGGTACGTAGGACAGGATGCGATCTGCCAGAAGGGGAAGCCGCGCAATACGGTTGATGAGCCAAG
This sequence comes from uncultured Solibacteraceae bacterium, assembly GCA_964573795.1. Lineage (GTDB taxonomy): Bacteria > Acidobacteriota > Vicinamibacteria > Vicinamibacterales > SCN-69-37 > CAZNMF01. Next base: position 24,673 of record CAZNMF010000036.1, on the reverse strand, counting down.
CCGACGCCGAAAGCCGCTGACCGTTCTCGTCGACGATGAGCTCGCCGCCGTGTTGCAGGAGGTTCGCCTCGATGAGTTCGTCTCGTACCTGAACGAGCAGTGTTCCTCTGCTCACATCCAAGTCCGCTTCGTTGTCCGCGAACGTCGTCAAGATCCTCTTGAAATCGCCGAGAAGCATGTCAGGTCCACCTTAAAAGCTGGCTTGAGTGTAGCTGCCGGTGGCCAACGAGGCGTATTGCGCTGGCGTACTGCGCCCGGGGAGGGGATGCACGTGCAGGACACGAGCACCCCAGAGAAGGGCGACCTGAATGCCGGGCCAGAGATCGTCGTCAGCAGACACGACGGCTATTGTCTCCGCTGTTGTTCGTGCGAGATGAAGGACGTCAACCGTCAGCATGGTGTCAACGAGCTTCTGCTCGGGTTTCGTGAGGATATCGGCTATCGGCACGTGGCATCCATGGTGCGGGCACTCGGAGTCTCGGAGTAATTCCGAGGTGGAAGCGATTGGGCAGGTTCCCGGCGCCGCGCATCCCTGCACGGGCAAAGGCGCGCAACGCACATTTGTGGGCAAAGCACGGGGCCGAAACGTATGGGTGAGATACTTTCCCGGCTCAAGTTCAAGACTCAAGGCCAACTCGGCCCGAGCCAGGATTGGTGAACCGTATGGGCCCTGAACGGACGCCAACGGCCTCGGGAAATCTGCCCTGAGCGCTGGCACTAGCCGTTGTGCTCGTCGGGACAGGTTCGAACCCTCGAACCATCCCCCGTACAGCCGAAAGCGAATCTCTGGTTCCTTCGAGGCAGCCGCTCCAAGTGCCTGCGTAATGCGTTCTACGACATGGACGGGACCCCGGCTTCTTTCCAGTTCGCCGACGTTGTCGTAGTCCACCAGCGCAATCACGGTCGCTTCTCCTCCGAAACTTGCCTGAACGATTGGTGCTCCGCCTCGCTGGGAGACCAAGACGCGGCAATGGTAGCTTGAAACGTCGCGTTCGATGGGAACGCGTGCGGGCCCGGGGGGCCTCTGCATGGCCGGCCACGTCGAGGTCAAGGGCCGGCCCAGTTTCCCCGCCCGCGGCCTGTGACCTATAGGTGACCTACAGATCATGATTTTGGTCGGGGCGACTGGATTCGAACCAGCGACCCCCTGCGCCCAAGACAGTTGCTACACGGGCTTGGGGCTACGGGCCGCAGGCTACCGGCGACGGGACATCGTGTCGTCCCTTGGTCCCTTGGTCCCCTGGTCCCCTGGTCCCTTCGTCATGTCCCACGCGTCTACCGATGCGACGGCTCGCGGCGCGCACGGCCGCGTCGCAGGCCGGCATGCTCCCGCGGCACGTCCGGGCCCAGCACGACGACGATCTCGTGCGTGCGTCCGTCGTCGACGTACGGGATCGCGTCGGGATCGATCTCGGCCCCGTCGAGCGTCGCTGTGCGCACGCCGCCCTGCTGGTGCGCGCGGTTGTCCACCGTGATGCGATAGCGGCTGCGGCCCAGCCGCAGGTCGACGGCGAAGTCCGGCCACATCGCGGGCACGCAGGGCGCGATGGCGAGCGTCCCGGCCGCGCGCCGCAGCCCGAGGAGCTCGTCGATCGCCGCGCGGTACATCCAACCCGCCGATCCCGTGTACCAGGTCCAGCCGCCGCGGCCGACGTGCATCGGGTGCGCGTACACGTCGGCCGCCACGACGTACGGCTCGACGCGATAGCGATCGACGCCCTCGGCCGATCGCGTGTGGCTCGTCGGATTGATCATGTGGAACAGCTCCATCGCTTCGTCGCCGCGGCCGAGGCGCGCGAGCGCGATCACCGTCCACAGGGCGGCGTGCGTGTACTGGCCGCCGTTCTCGCGGATGCCCGGCAGATAGCCCTTGATGTAGCCGGGGTCGTGATCCATGCGATCGAACGGCGGCGTCAGCAGCAGGACGATCTGCGCGTCGCGGCGCACGAGCTGCGCGCTCACGATGTCCATCGCGCCGGCGGCGCGCTTCGGATCGGCGGACTCCGACAGCACCGCCCACGACTGCGTGATCGAATCGAGCTTGCACTCGTCGTTCTGCACCGATCCCAGCGGCGTCCCGTCGTCGAAATACGCGCGCCGGTACCAGGCGCCGTCCCACGCCAGCTCGAGCGTGGCGGTCAGCCAGCGCGCCTGCGTGCGATAGCGATCGGCGCGCGCGTGGTCGGCGCGCCGATCGCACAGGATCGCGGTCTCGCTCAGCACGGTCACCAGGAACCAGCCGAGCCAGACGCTTTCGCCGCGGCCGAGCGCACCGACGCGGTTCATGCCGTCGTTCCAGTCGCCGGATCCCATCAGCGGCAGGCCGTGCGCGCCGTACTTCATGGATCGATCGATCGCGCGGCACAGGTGATCGAACAGCGGCGCCGATTCCGTGGCGATCGACGGCTGGATGTAGGCCTCCTGCTCGCCCGGCTCGAGCGGCGGGGCCGTGAGGAACGGTACGTGCTCGTCGAGGACGCCGTCGTCTCCGGTGTGCCGCACGTAGGCCGACACGGCGTACGGCAGCCACAGCAGATCGTCCGAGCAGCGCGTGCGCGTGCCGCGTCCGGACGGCGGATGCCACCAGTGCTGCACGTCGCCCTCGGTGAACTGCCGCGCGGCCGCGCGCAGCAGGTGCTCGCGGCAGAGATCCGGGCGTGCGTGGAGCAGCGCGACGACATCCTGCAGCTGATCGCGGAAGCCGAACGCGCCGCCCGGCTGCGACGGTCCGGAGCGGGCCCAGACGCGCGCGCTCAGCGTCTGATAGAGCAGCCAGCGGTTCACCAGCAGATCGAACGAGTCGTCCGGCGTGTGGACCTGCACCGCGTCGAGCGTGTCGTCCCAGAACTGGCTCGCGCGCTCGAGCGAGGCGCGCACGTCGGCGATCGTGTCGTAGCGAGCGGCGAGCGCCGACGCCGCGGCGGCGCTGGCGGCCTGCCCCAGGACGAACGCGGCCTGGCGCGACTCGCCCGGCGGGATCTCGAGATCGATCTGGAGCGCCGCGCAGGGATCGAGGCCCGCGCCGGAACGGCCGGCCAGATGTGGCCGCGCGAGCGCGGCCGGGCGCGCCGTGGTGCCGTGGCGCCCGAGGAACTCGGTGCGATCGCACGTGTACGCGGCCGCGGCGGGCGTCCCGTGCAGGAAGGCCACGTGCTCGCGGAAGTCCTGGGTGTAGGCGTTGCGCGCCACGAGCGCGTGCGTCGCGGCGTCCAGGCTCGTGACGACGAATCGCCGGCCCATGCCGGTCGGCGGCCCGAGACACCACTCGACGTAGCCGAACACGCTCACGCGGCGCGGCGCCGAAGACGTGTTGGTCAGCGTCAACAGCGACAGCTTCACCGGATCCCGCGAGTCGACGCCGATGACGAGCTCCTGCTGCAGCGTCGCCGTCGCATGCACGAAGCGCGTCGATCCGGCGGTGTGGCGGATCACCCATCGCCCCGCGCGTCTGTCGCGCGGCAGCGGACCGGGCGTCGCGCTCCACACGGCGCCCGAGTCGTTGTCGCGGAGGTAGATGGCCTCGCCCGTCGGGTCCGAGACCGGATCGTTGGCGAACGGCGTCAGGCGGTTCTCGCGGCTGTTGGCCGCCCACGTGAACGCCGCGCCGGACGCGGTCACGATCGTGCCGGCGTCCGGATTGGCGATCACGTTCGACCACGGCAGCGGCGTCTCGCGATCGCCGTCCAGCACGACGACGTACTCGCGGCCGTCCGGCGTGAAGCCGCCGAGACCGTTGCCCATCACCAGCCGCGGGACCGGGAGCGGCGCCCCCGCCGGCTCGGGCGCCGCCAGCGTCGGCGGCGGCGTGACGACGTGCTCTTCGAACAGCCACGGCGCGGGCCGGTCCATCTGCCGATCCAGCGGGCCGAGCTCGCCGATCAGCACGACGCGCGCGACGGCTTCGAGCAGGTCGCGATCGGCCTGGCCCATGCCTTCCGCGCGCAGCAGGAAGATCCCGCCGGGCTTGTCCTTCCAGCCCGCCCACCGTCCCTCGCGCAGCAGCGTGACGAGCAGTTGCTGCACGTCGTCGAGATAGTCCGCGGGATGTTCGTTGAGGACGACGACGTCCGCGCGCAGGTGCTGGACGCGCCAGTACTCCTGGGCGAACAGCACTTGGCGGACGAGCGCCACGTCGTCGGCGGCGCCGACGCGCACGAGCACGATCGGCAGGTCGCCGGAGATGCCGTAGCCCCACAGGTTGGGCTGCGACAGCGTGTTGCGGGCGAGCGCGCCGGGGCTCGAGCAGGAGACGTCCGAGCCGAAGACGCGCGAGGCCAGGCGCGAGTAGAGCATCGCGAGCTCGTCGCTGAGGCCCAGGTGCTGCAGCGTCACGCGCGCGTCGGTGAACGCCATGGAGAACGCGCGCGCGGCGGCGCTGCCGTCGCGGTACTTGCTGACGAGCGCGCGGGCCGCGTCGCGCGTCGCGGCGACGCCCGTCGCGAAGGTCACGCGGACGAACGCGCCGGGCGCGAGACGCACGCGATCGCGCAGCGCGGCGACCGGATCGAGGACGGCGCCGGTCGTGCCGGACAGCGCGCGGCCGTCGAGCGCGATCGGCCGGGCCGCGGTCCGCCCGCGGCCGAGGAACTGCGCGCGATCGGTCTCCCATTCCACGGCGCCGCCGAGACGGCCGTCGACGCCCAGCACGTGGAACGCCCAGAGCGGCGTGTCCTCGGGGCCGCGCGCCCGCCGGCTGAACAGCAGGCCCGCATGCTGCGCGTCGTGCTCGGTCTCGACGAAGAGCTTGCCGAACGCCGGGTGCGCCAGATCGTCCTCCGGACGTCCGAGCACGATCTCGGCGTAGCTCGTGACCTCGATCTCGCGCGGACGCGATCCGTGGTTGGTGATCGACAGCCGCCGCACCTCCAGATCGTCCTCGGGCGACACGGCGATCTGGAGCTGCGTCTCGAAATCGCCGTCGCGGCGCGTGAACAGGACCTTGTCGAGCTCGAAGGTGACCGCGTACTCGTCAGGCTCGGTGCAGACGGGCAGGTACGTCGGCGACCAGACGTGTCCCGACCAGGGATCGCGCAGGTAGATGAAGTGCGCGCCGACGTCCGACGTCCGGTCCTCCCGCTGGCGCGTGATCGCCAGGCCGCGGTACGTGCTGTAGCCGCCGCCGGCGTGCGTGATCGCCGTCGTGTAGCGGCCGTTCGACAGCACGTGCGTGTGCACGCTGGCGGTGTGCGGCGAGCGGAACCGGCGCACGCTCACGGCGGGCACGGTGGTGCGCACGTTGATGCCGTCGGCCGGACGCGGCTCGGAGACGATCGCTTCGCGCGGCACGCGCTCCTGCAGCACCAGCTCGGTCGCCTGCACACGCGGATCGGCGTGGAAGCGCGCGACGAACACGTCCGGACAGACGACGTTGGTGAGCGCGACGAGCGACATGCCCTGGTGATGGCTGAAGAATGCCTGGACGATCTCCGCCCGCGCGCGGCTCGCCGGCGGCGCGTCGCCGGCGCGCGCCGATCGCGCGCGTCCGCCGTAGTCGAGCGCTTCGTAGAAGCCGAATCGGCCGTGCGCGCCCGCGCGGGCGAGCCGCCGGAAGTTGCTCGCGGCCGCGGCCGGATCGACGAGGCTCGCGAGCGCCGTCGCGTACGGCGCGACGACGAGATCCTCATCGAGCCCGCGCTTCAGGCCGAGGCCCGGCACGCCGAAGGCTTTGTACTGATAGGTCCCTGCGCGATCGGTGAGCGGGTACGCGGACTCCGAGACGCCCCACGGGATGCCGCGCCGGCGCGCGTAGTCCATCTGACGGGCGACGCACGTGTGGCAGCTCTGATCGAGCAGCGTGCCCGGAAACGATCGCATCAGGAGCAGCGGCATGAGGTACTCGAACATCGTGCCGCCCCACGACAGCAGCGTCGCGCGCCCGTGGACGTTCGTGACCAGACGGCCGAGCTGGAACCAGTGGTGCTGCGGGACGTCGCCCTTCGCGATCGCGACGAAGCTCGCCAGCCGCGCTTCGGAGGCGAGCAGGTCGTAGAAGGCGTTGTCGGCGCGGCCCGGGCCGTCCGCGTCGGCCAGCCGGTAGCCGATCGTGAAGATGCGGCGCCGCCGGTCGTACAGGAACTCGAAGCGCATCGCGTCGACCAGCCGCGACGCGCGCGCCGCGAGATCGCGCAGGCGGTCGGGGACATCGTCCGGCACGGGCGCCTGCAGACCCGCGATCGCGTCGGCCAGCGCGCGCCGCCAGACGCGCACCTCGTCGACGCCGTCCGCCGTCTCGTCGGTGTCGACCTCGTCGACGTCGGGCGCCGCGGCGAGCAGCGCATCGCGTACGCGACCGAGCGGGGCGGTGTCGCCGCCGCTGCGTGCGCGCGCGGCCTCCTCCGCGGCGCGGCGCGCCAGCGCGGCCGCCTCGTGCGCGCCACTCCCGGCGGCGACGCGCTGCAGCACCTGCGCCGTGTCGACGATCCCGTCGAGCCGTGGCGCCAGCGCCTGCGGCGCGCCGGCGATCTGCCGCAGTCCGTGGCCGAGCGCGATGAGCGCACCCGCCAGATTCCCGCTGTCGACCGTCGAGACGTAGTGCGGCCGCAGCGGCTCGCGCGTCGACGTGTCGTACCAGTTGAGGAAATGGCCCTCGAAGCGCTCGAGGCTCTCGAGGGTGGTGAGCGTGCGATCGACGCGCGCCACGAGCGCCGCCGTCGTGAGATAGCCGAGATCGTGCGCGGCGAGCGACGACAGCAGGCTCATCGCGACGTTGGTCGGCGACGTGCGGCGCGCGAGTTGCGGCGCCGCGCCGGCGCGCTGATAGTTGTCCGGCGGCAGCCAGCCGTCCGCCTCGGTGACGAACGTCTCGAAGTACGACCACGTCTCGCGCGCGGTCACGCGGATGAGCGATCGATCGGCGTCGGTCAGCCGGCGCTGGCGCGGGCCGATCGGCAGACTCAGCCAGTAGCCGATCGCCGGCGCCGCCGCCCACAGCAGCAGGAAGGGCGCCGCCGCGAGGAACGCCATCGGCCGCACGATGGCAATCAGCGCCGCGGCACCCGCGGCGATGATTGGGCTCGCCATCATCTCGAGCGCGAACTGGCGCAGGCCGCGACGGCCGATCAGTCCGGCCGATCGCGCGGCTGCGACGGCCGCCGTCTCCCACTCGAGGAGCCGGCGCCGCGTCACGATCACCCGCACGAGCGTCAGCACGACCGCGTGCGTCGTCTCCCACGCGTGATAGGCGAGGAACGTGAGGCCGAGCACGATCTGGCCGAGCGCCGTCGCCGTGTCCTCGCGGAGATTGCGCCAGAACACCGGGAAGGACTGCGATCGCGACGGCCCCACGAGCAGGCGGCCGACGAGCGGCAGCAGCTGCGACGCGATGACGACCAGCGCGGCCGTCATCCAGAACCAGAGCGGGCCGGGCAGCACGGTCCAGCCGGCGACGAGCATCGCCAGCAGCGCGAGCGGCACGAGGCTGCGGCGGAGGTTGTCGAAGATCTTCCAGCGCGCCATCAGCGGCAGCGAGTTGCGCGTCAGGCCGCGGCGCGACGGCACGAACGGGAACAGCCAGAAGACGATCTGCCAGTCGCCGCGGATCCAGCGGTGCTGCCGCCGCGCGTGCGTCAGGACGCTCGTGGGGTAGTCGTCGACCAGCTCGATGTCGGAGACGAGCGCGACGCGCGCGCGCAGGCCCTCGAACAGATCGTGCGACAGCAAGGCGTTGTCCGGCACGCTGTCGCCGAGGGAGGCCATGAACGCGTCGACGTCGTACAGGCCCTTGCCGGTGAAGATGCCCTCGCCGAACAGGTCCTGATACGTGTCGGACACGGCGGTCGTGTAGGGATCGACGCCCGTGTGCCCCGAGTACAGCCGCGCGAAGAGCGAGCCGGCGGCGCTCGCGAACGTCACGCTCACGCGCGGCTGCAGGATCCCGTAGCCGTCGACGACGCGGCCGGACGCCGGATCGACCACCGCGCGGTTGAGCGGGTGCGTGACGATGCCGACGAGCGTGCGCGCCGCGTCGCGCGGCAGCGCCGTGTCGCTGTCGAGCGTGATGCAGTAGCGCACCCCGCGCAGGATCGCGGCGTCGCCGACGTGGACGACGACGCTCGTGTCGGTGGCGCCGCGCAGCAGCCGGTTGAGCTCTTCGATCTTGCCGCGCTTGCGCTCCCAGCCCATCCACAGCCCCTCGCGCGCGTTCCATTGCCGCCGGCGATGGCAGAGGAAGAAGCGATCGTCGCGTCCGTCGCCGTGCTCGCGGTTGAGCCGGTCGACGCCGGCGCGTGCGGCCTCGAGGATCGCCGCGTCCTGCGGCAGCGTCTCCGTCGTCGCGTCGCGGAAGTCGCTGAGGATCGCGAAGTGGATGTGCGGATCGAGGTTGCCGAGCGCCTGCACCTCGAGGTGCGCCAGCAGGTCGTGGACGCGCGCGACGCTGTCCAGAATCGTCGGGACGATCACCATCGTCCGATCCTCGGCCGGCACCGTGCGCAGCTCGAGGCGCGGCAGGCGGCGCGGCGGGATGAGCCGGCTGATGACGCGCTGCAGGATCTGGATCGTCAACTCGCTCGCCGGGACGATCGTCAGCAGCGTGAGCAGCACGAGCTGCCAGCCGCGCCAGCCGTAGTGGCGCCCGAAGACGAGCGCGGCGCCGACGAGCGCGCCCGTGCCGAGCGCGATCGCGCCGAGATAGGCCGGCGTCGCGCACCGGAAGAACAGCCGGCGCACGCGCACGATCGGCGCCGGGCTCCAGCCGATCCCTTTCTCGAACGGGCCGCGGCCGTTGCCGATCAGGTAGTAGCCGATGTGCGCGCGGCGATCGCCGGGCGCCCGCTCCGCGACCTGGCGCGCGCGCTCGACGGCCTTCAGCGCCACGCGCAGCTGCGCCTCGCCGGCCGGTGCGGCCATCTCCTCGATCGCGTGGCGGTAGCGATCGCGGCTCTGGAAATCCATGCGCGCGTAGACGCCCGCCGGATCGCGCTGGAGCACCTGCTCGACGAGGCTGACGCTCTCGAAGTACTCGGTCCAGTCGAACGTCGTGACGAGGCGCAGGCTGCCGATCAGGCTCGACATGAAGGCCTGCTCGGTGGCTTCGTGCCGGCCCTCGGCGCGGATCACGTCCTCGAGCGTCTGGCCGCGCGCGGCCAGGACCGCGTCGAGCTCCTGGCGCAGCGCGCCGATCTCCGGCTCGTGCTCACGCGACCGCTGGAGCAGCCGGATCACGAACGTCGAGCTCATCTCGGCCGGCCACGGCCGGTCGCGCTCGCGCGGCTGGAGCGACGCGGCGAGACGATCGGCGGCGCGGCGATCGGCGCGATCGGCGGCGAGCACGTCCGCACGCTCGCGCAGATAGTGGACGAGCGCGAGCTTGAGGACGCTCGGCCACGCCCACAGCTCACCCATCGTGAGCGGCGTGATGGACTGGAACGCGATGATGAAGCGCTGCAGGCGCTGCGCGTCCAGGCGGCCGGCGCTGTGGCCGATGAGCTCGGACGCGAGCGCGTGGACGCGCGCCAGGCCGGCGAACTCGTCCGTCTGCATCTGCGGCAGCCGGCGATAGAACGCCGCCGGCAGATCGTGGCGGATGTCGCGCGCCGCGGCGGAGATGGCGGGGAAGTTGTCGAGCAGCCACTCGGCGGCCGGCGACGACTCCTCGCCGAGCCGGGCGTCGTCGCTCAGCGCGATGTAGACCTCGCGCAGCGACGTCAGGTCGCCCTCGAGATCGGTCAGGTGGCGGCGACCGCTCAGTCGCCGCCGTGTGGCGGCCGTCAACAGCGCGGCGAGCCGCCGCGCATGCTCTTCGAGCGGCTCGATGCCCAGCAGTTCCATGTCTGTCCATCGTATGGCCCTTTGGCATCGATGGATCGCCGCTCCGCCCCACGGCGCGCGAGCCCGCGCGCCACGAGCGGAGACACGCGGCGCAGGTGCGCGCGCGTCAGTCGCGCAGTGACAGCGCGGGCAGCCCGTCGATGCTCAGCGCGTTCTTCTCGCGCTGATAGCGGGCGAGCCCGTCGGGGCCTTTGCGCGCGGCCCACGCGGCGAGCTGCGGGCGCTCGCCTTCGTAGCGGAAGAGCGGCACGCCGTAGCCGCACGAGTCGCTCACGCGTGCGACGTGGACGAGGACGATGGCGCGGACGCTGCCGTCGGGCGCATCGGGGAATCGCGCGCGCAGCGCGTCGAACCGCGCATCGTCTGGCGTGATCGTCTCGCCGCGGCCGTGCAGGCGGACGATGCGCGGCGGGCCGTCGAAGGCGCAGAACATGAGACAGATGCGCCCGTTCTCGCGCAGGTGCGCGATCGTCTCGGCGCCGCTGCCGACGAAGTCGAGATACGCGACGGTCTGCGCGTCGACGTTGCGGAACGTGTCGAGACCTTTGGGCGAGACGTTGATGTGGCCGTCCGCGTCAAGCGGCGCCGTGGCGACGAAGAAGAGATGCTGCGCCTCGAGGAACGCGCGCAGTTTGTTGTCGATGGCGTCGGGAAGTCGGCCCATGACGCATGGTAGCGCAGGGCGTGCACAAGGCGCCGCGCGGGCAACGCTCGTCAGCGCTCCCATCGAAGGCCGGCGGTGATGCGCATGTCGGAGCCCGCTGGATCCGACATCGGCACGACGAGCCGCGCCTGACCGAAGATCGCGGCGCCGTGCGCAAGGCGCGCCTCGACGTCGCCGGCACCCTGCAGCGCGCCGGACGCGGTGGACGCCGACTCTGACGCGCCGCAGGTCACGCCGGGCGAGCAGTCGCTCGCCGTCGTCTGCGTCCGTCGTTCGTGTTGCAGTATGCCCACGCCACCGCCGCCCGACACGCGCAGGCGTCCAATCGCGCGTGTGGCGAGGACGTTCACCTGCCACGAGCGCTGTGTCCGGCGTGTCGTCTGAGCGATGCGGCCAATCGTGCCCGGAGGCGACGGCACGTCCGTCGCGAGGAACGTCTCGGCATGACGCCACTCGCCGACCATTCCTTCGATCAGCACATGCGTGGACAGCGCGACGCGCGCCATGCCTTCCCAGGCCCACGGTGTGAAGTCGAAATCACCGTGAAAGGGAAGTGCCACGCCGGCGCCGGCGCCGATGGAAACGCGCGGCGGCGCGGCAGCCTGAGCCGCGGCAATCGCCGGCACGATCGCCAGTCCTGTTGCGAGAATCAACGGTCGCCACATCCACATGCGCATGACATCTCCTGGCCGCTGCACGTCGGCTCATTCAGTCAATGCGCACGATCGGGCGGGAGTAGCTCACTGGCGACGGATAGTAGCTGAATCGTGCGCGTATTGAGGCACGTCATGGCCATCGTGGGTCGCGGCATGGCTACGTCCGCGCGTTGCCGTCGAACGACGGCCCGCGTTGGCACGATCGGGCCGTGGCGCACGAATTGGATCGATTTCGATGGAGGTACTCCCATGAGTCACACCGCGATCATCGTGGCCATCGTCCTCGTCGCCGTCGTCGCCTACTTCGGCGCCCCACGCGAACGGACGCTGCTGCTCGTGGCCTTCATCGCCGCCGTGGCCGGAGGTCTCACGCTGTTCGCTTCGCCGACCCCGGGCGGCTACGCACCGGAGCTCTCGGAGCATCGTTTCGGCGGCGCCGCGTGGGCATACTACGGACCCATTCTGTCGGCCGCGCTCTTTGCCGCGGCCACGACCGCTCTGGTGTGCGCGAGCGGATTGCGGCGGCGATCCGCGCAGGAACGCGAGCCCGACGAGACAGGCCATCCCGCATAGACGCCGCGATCGGCGTCGGACGTCGCGTCCGGCGTGACGGCGCACCCGCGACACCTCGTCGCCAGACGCGCTACGATGCCCGCGCATGGCGCGCAAGGTCATCGGGCTGGTCGGCTGCGGGCTCTGGGGCGCGCGCGTACTTCGCGATCTCGCTTCGCTCGGCGCCTCCGTCGTCGTCGCGGACACCGACGAGGCGGCGCGCGCGTCGGCGAGGGCGCTCGGCGCGACGACGGTCGGCGAGGCGCGCGAACTGCCCGAGGTCGACGCGCTCGTCGTCGCGACGCCGGCGGTGACGCACGCGGCCGTGGTCGACGTACTGCTGCCGCGCGGCGTCCCGACGCTCGTCGAGAAGCCGTTCACGACCAGCGTCGCCGATGCCGAGCGGCTGGCGGCGCACGGCGGCAATCGTCTGTTCGTCGGACATGTCTGGCGCTACCACCCCGGCATCGAGCAGCTCGGCGAGATCGCGCGGTCCGGTGAAATCGGTCCGATTGCCGGTCTGCGCAGCACGCGGACGAATTGGACCAGCCCGCGAACGGACGTCGACAGCGTGTGGAACCTGGCGCCGCACGATCTCACGCTGGCGATTGAGATCCTCGGTGGCATTCCCGCGCCGCGCGCCGCGCTGGCCGAAGTACAGGACGGACGCGCGGTCGGACTGATCGCGCTGCTCGGCGACGCGCCGTGGCTGGCGTTCGACGTGTCGAATCGCTATCGCGACAAACGGCGGGAAGTGCGCGTGCACGGACGCGATGGCGTCGCCGTGATGCGCGATCCCGACGCCGGACAGATCGAGATCGCGCGAGGCGACGCGCGCACGCGGGCGATGCCGCCGATCGACGTGCGAGACGTCCCGCGCGAGTCCGCGTTGCGACGTCAGCTCGCCGCGTTCCTCGGCGTCCTCGACGGCGGTCCGCCGCCGAAGAGCACGGCGGCGGAGGGCGCCGAGGTCGTCAAAGCCGTCGTGCGCCTGCGCGAGCTCGCGGGACTGGGGACGGACAAGCATTCCTCAAGTTAAAAGTTCAAAGCCAGAAGCCAAAAAGTAGGGAACGTGCAGGTTCCTCACTTCTGGCTTTTGGCTTTCTACTTTTGACTTGAGGAGCGCTTGTCCACCGTCCAGTCTCCGAGCGCGTCGAGCAGCGTGTGGAGCGTGGGGAAGTCGCCCGCGCGCCGGGTCACGATCGGCTCGTCCCTGATCGGCCAGGGGATCTCCAGCGCCGGATCGGACCACACGCATCCCCAGTTGTCGTCCTCGCCGTAGTCGGCGTACGCCTCGGATACCGCCTGCAGGTGCAGCGTGTCCTCGTGAAAGTACCAGCCGTGCAGCACGCCGAGCGGAAACGTGACGCACGCCAGGTCGGCGCCGAACAGCTCGTACATGGCCCACGCGTCGCGCGTCGGCGACCACGGGCGGACATCGCGCAGGCCGACGGTTGCACGGCCCTGGAGGACGCTGAAGTACTCGTCGTGGCGCCGATGGAGATGGACGCCGCGGAACACGCGCGCGCGCGATTGCACGGCGCTCCACTGCACGGGCGCGATGCACGTGCGCCACGACTGCTGGAACACTTCGGTGAAGGAGCCGCGGTGATCGCGGTGCACGGTCAGACGTCGCAGCTCGACGCCATCGATCGCGGTGCCGGCGACGAGCCCGCTCGTGCCGTGCACGAGCTCGTCGACGTTACGGGAGACGTTGCGCATGGGGGAGCAGCCTCGGAAGGAGACGGACGAACAGCACGAACACTGGAATCGCGATACGCTCACGCGGCGCACGCGCTGCGGCATTCTGCCATGACATCGCACCGGATTCTCTTTGGGCTCCTATCGCCCGGGCTCGGCGGGCACACGCGCACGGCCGTCGCGCTCGCGGAGGCGCTGCGCGATCGCGGGCACGTCGTGGACGTGCTCGTCCACGCGGGCGATAGGGCGTCGGCCGGGACGGACACGCTCGTCCGCGAGGCCGGTTTCGCGACGGTGCCGATCGCCGGGTTGTACTCGTGGACCGGACACGGCGCGTTTCGCCGCCGCCTGCGCGAGATCGTCCGGGGCGGCGCGTACGACGCGATGCACTGGCTCGAGTTCTACGACGCCGTGCGCGATGCGGCGCTCGTCGCCAGAGACACGGGGCGCGCGTTCGTGTGGACGGTGACGTCCGGCGGCGCACCGATCGACTACTACGGTCTGAATCGCGTCGTCGTCTTCACGCGCGAGGTCGCCGAGGACGCGCGGCGCCGCAGCCCGGGCACGGCCGTGCACGTGCTGCCGGCGCGTATCGATTTTCGCCCGCTGACACCGGAGATCCGTGCGCGCGCGCGTCGTGAGATCCGGCAGACCTTCGGCCTGGCCGACGACGATCTGCTCGTCGTCCGCGTGGCGCGGTGCGCGAAGACGTACCTTCGCAGCGTGCGGCTCGGTCTGGCGCTCGCCGGACGTCTCGGTCGCGACGGCCGCCGCGCCGCGTTCCTGCACGCGGGCTTCGCGCAGGAGCCCGACGTGGCGCGCGAGATTCGGCGCCTCGTCGAGCAGGCCAACGCCGACGCGGGACGGACGATCGCGCATTCGGTGACGGAGCCGCTCGAGGCCGGCACGCGCTACGCGGCGGCCGCCGACGTGTGCCTCGGCTCCGGCCGCACGGCGATCGAGGCGATCGCGCTCGAGCGGCCGACGCTGGTCGCGTGGGGCGCGAGATATCTCGGGCTCGTCGATGCGTCGAACATCGCGGCGATGGCCGACACGAACTTTCAGGGGCGCTGGAGCCAGCGGGTCGTGTCGGACGAGGACGTCGTCGAGCAGATGCACGACGCGCTTCGCGCTCGGCTCGCGGATGGAGGCGTGGCCGCCCGCGTTCAGGCCTCGTGCGCGCAGTTCGTGCGCGAACGACATTCGGTCGAGCGCGCCGCGGAGGTCTATGAGCGGCTGTATGCGGATCGCACCGTCACCGTCGCCGGCGCGCTCGCGCACTTCGGCAACCCGCAGCATCTCGGCCGGGAGATCCTGCGGCGGCTGCCGGCGGGGCTGGCGGATCGCGGCATCATCGGCCGGCTTCGGCGCGCCCGCGCGTCGGCCATGGCCGTCGGAGCGAACGAATGAGGCACGACGGCTACGTCGGCCAGGCACGCGCGGCCTGCGCGACGAGCACGGCGCCGAGCAGCATCAGCGCGCCGTAGACGACCTGGAAGAAGCGATCGCCTCGCAGCCGGTGATTGAGCCATCGGCCGGCGACGACGCCGAGGCCGACGAAGGGCAGCGATAGCAGCACGTAGCGCGTGACGTCGGGACGCCAGAGGCCGATCGCGACGTAGCCGATCAGGCCGGCGGCGCTCGCGATCAGGAAATACGCCTGCAGCGTCGCGCGAAAGCGCTGCGGCGACCAGCGCCGCAGCCCGCCGTAGATCGCGAGCGGCGGGCCGTTCATGCCGTACGCGCCGCCGAGCACGCCGGAGCAGAAGCCCGCGCCCGCGAGCCAGACGGGGTGATCGGCGTCCAGGCGCCATGTCGCACTGGCCGCCATCGAGTAGATCGCAAAGCCCACGATCGCGATCCCGAGAATCAGCCGGACGACATGGTCGCTCGCGAATGCGAGCAGCGCCAGGCCGAACGGAATGCCGAGGAGCGACGAAGCGATCAGCCCGCTCGCGCTGCGGATTTCCACGTGCCGCCAGTCCTGAACGACGATGGCGCCCGCGATGAGCAGCGAGACGGACACGGCCAGGGGAGCGGCGACGACGATCGGAATACGGAGCGCCAGCAGCGGCACGGCGACGAGCGCCTCGCCGAAGCCGAAGGTCGATCGGATGAGCGTCGCGACGAAGATCACCGCGAGCACGTAGACGGTGGTCGTGTGGAGGGCGAGTGCCGTCACGCTATCGCCCGCGAGACGCGCCGTGCGCCGTGCGATCGGCCGCCGGGCCGACGCAGCACATCGTGCGCTGCAGCCGCGCGCGATCGCGCCTGGTGCGGTCGAGGCCGCTGACGGACGCCTTGATCGCCGCCAGCACGTCGGCGGTCGCCGCGTCGCGCGGCTCGGCCAGCGCGTAGTGCACCCAGAGCCCGCGCTTCGTCGCCGTCACGAGCCCGCTTCTGCGCAGGTACGCGAGATGACGCGACGCCTTCGGCTGCGGAATCTGCAGCGTCTCGTGGATGTGGCAGACGCAGACCTCGCCCGACAGCAGCAGGCCGACGATCCGCAGCCGTGTCGGATCGGCGAGCGCCGCGAAGGTCTGGTGGAGCGAGTCGAGCCCGGACTGCTTCATATACGTCTTGACAAATATATCGCGGCGCGCCTACCGTTGGCATATCTGCATACGCGAATGCAGTGACGAGGAGGATCCCATGACCGAGACGACGACGACCGGCTGCGGCTGCGGCTGCGGCTGTGGCTGCGGCGGAGGAGAGTGCTGCTAGTGGCGCGCCATCGCGCGCTGGCCGAAGCGATCGGCACCGCAGGCCTGCTCTGCGCGATCGTCGGCTCTGGCGTGATGGCCGAGCGGCTGGCGTCGGGGAACGTAGCCATCGTGTTGCTGGCCAACACGATCGCCACGGCCTCGGCGCTGGCCGCGCTGATTGCGGCGCTTGGGCCCGTATCCGGCGCACATCTGAACCCCTGGGTGTCGGTGCTCGCGTGGCGTGCGAGACAGTTGGGCTCGCGCGAGCTCGCCGCCTATGTGGCCGCTCAAATTGCCGGCGCCGTGGCCGGCGTGCTGCTCGCGCACGTGATGTTCGATCTGCCATTGCTCGAAATCTCCGGACGCGCGCGTCCGGGGCTCTCACAGGGCATCGCCGAGGCGGTCGCCACCTTCGGGTTGCTCGTCGTCGTCGGCACCGTGGGGCAGCGAGACCCGAAGGCCGCGCCCGTCGTCGTCGCCTGCTACATCGCGTCGGCGTACTGGTTCACCAGCTCGACGTCGTTCGCGAATCCGGCGGTGACGATCGCGCGGTCGCTCACCGACACGTTTGCCGGCATTCGGCCGGTCGACGTGCCGCAGTTCCTCGTGGGTCAGGCAATCGGCGTGATCGTCGCAATCGTCGCGCTACCGCTGTTGTCGCCCGTGACCGCTCAGGAGACATAGGCATGGCCCCGTTGCGCGTCCTCTTTCTCTGCACCGGCAACTCCGCTCGATCGCAGATGGCCGAAGCGCTTCTGCGCAGTCTGTCCAACGGCGCAATCGACGTCCACAGCGCGGGCACGCACCCGCAGTCGCAGGTGCACCCGATGGCGAAGCGGACGCTCGCCAGCCGATACAACCTTCGCGGCGACGACCTGGTTCCAAAGACGATGGATCGCTATGTCGGGCAGCACTTCGACTATGTGATCACGGTGTGCGATCGCGCGGCCGAGAGTTGCCCCGTGTTTCCTGGCGCGCCCGAGCGCATCCACTGGAGCTTTCCGGATCCGGCCGCGGTGACGGGCACGCCGCACGAGCAGCAGCGCGCGTTCGACACCGTCGCGGCCGATCTGGCGGGCCGCCTCAGACTGTGGCTGTCGCTGCCGGCGGTTGCCGCGCGTCTGCGCGACGGCCGAGCAGGCTCACACTGACGCGGGCCGCGGCGGTCGCCGCAACGTGATCCCGCAGAATCTGCACGCGGACGCTAACAGCCGGACGTAACGCTCGCGCGACGAGGGCGAAGACCGCCGTCGTGGATTGAACGGATGTTCCACACCGAGCTCCGTCAGACCCCGGCAGGGGCCATCGCCCCGCGCCGCGGCGACCTCCACCTGATCCCCATTTGTTAGAATCGCCGGCATATGGCGTACGCGAAGCGTGCGACGGCAGGACGCGTGCTGGGATGACCGGGATCCGCGTTGCGTATCGTAAAGGCGTGGGCGGTGCGGCGTACGTCGCCAGTGAGATCGCGCGGTGGACGTCGAGATCCTGAAACGCATCATTGCGGCGTTCGAGGCCAGAGGCGTCCGATATGTGATCGTCGGAGCTGTTGCGCTGATCCTGCACGGTTTCGTGCGCGCGACCGAGGATCTGGACTTTTTCGTCGAGCCAGATCCGGCGAACATCGACCGAATGCGCGAGGCGCTGACAGACGTGTTCCACGATCCCCTGATCAATGAGATTTCGACCGAGGACTTACTGGGGGACTACCCGAGCGTACGGTACGCGCCACCAGGAGGCGCGTTCTATCTGGATATTCTGACGCGGCTTGGAGAGGCGTTCTCGTACGCGGACTTGGAGACGCAACGGGTACCGTTCGATGGACTGACGACGACCGTGGTGACGCCGGCGATGCTCTATCGTATGAAGAAGGACACGCTGCGTTTGCAGGACAAGGCGGATGCGGAGGCCCTGCGCCGCCGGTTCAAGCTCGAGGAGCGATGACGCCCGTTCGAAAGTTTCGCTCGGTCGAAGACATGCCGCCACCGCCGTGGTACGAGCCGGGCGACCCGACGTTGCTCCAGGCACTCGCGGTCGTGCTGACGACGGCACGAGGCGTAGTTCCGCACCGTGTGTTTCCGCCAGGCGTGTACCGGCACCGTACCATCGAGAGCCTCAATCGGCAACGTGAGGAGTGGAGCCAGGCGTATGTGGACAGGCTGATCGAGGCGCGGCGGCCGCGGGCGTGAGCGCCTTTCGAGCCGGCAGTTTGAAAGGAGACGACCCACGACCGTCGGCCACAGGCACGTGGCATCGCCAAATGCGTCCGCCATCGCACTCACCGGTTGTCTCCGTCGCTTGCGGGATCGTTCAGTCTCACGCCGCCACGCACGCGATGTGCAATTGGTCGGTGATCGTGCAGCAATTCGAGCGGTCGGCGAAGACCGCCGTCGTGAATTAACACGTCCGATTCCGTCCCGATACGTCGCTGTCGCGCCGGTGGAGGACAGTGCAGACGTCGCCCGGCGCGAGGCGATGGGCCGCCGATGGGGAGGGGCGACTTGTGGACGGATGTTCCACGCCGAGCTCCGCGAGACCCCGGCAGGGTCCATCGCCCCGCGTCGTGGCGCCTTCGTCATCCGCCGCTGACGTCCGTGCCCGCGAACTCTCCCTGATAGACGTTGCCTTTGTAGTCCATCTCCTGGTGGATGCCGATCGACGAGGAGTAGTACGCGTCCACGACGCGTCGCTTCAGCGTGACGAAGAATCGCTCCTCCGGCGTCTGCGGGCTGGCTTCGTTCGAGGCCATGCGCGTGAGCACGTCGACGCGATCGACGCCGGCGAGCGTCAGAAACGGCGCGCCGTGTGCCTGCTGCGACAGCGCGTCGACGCGCGCGAGGCCGTCGCGCCAGATCGTGCGGTCCTGCTCGTCGAACGCGTCGGCCAGGCGGGCATCGATGTAGGCCGCGACCTTCGCGGCCTTGGCGCCGGGCGAATGGCCGTCAGTGGGCACGATCAGCTCGCTGAGCTCGTCCACCATCGCCAGCTCGTTTGCCGTGAAGAACGCCGCCGCCGACTGCGCCGCCGGTGCGGCCGCGCCCACACCGGTCACGCCCAGCGAGACGGCGACCGTCGCCGCGGTTCCCAGCTTGAGGGCCTCGCGCCGCGTGAGGTCGCGCTCAGGGCTTCGAGGATCGTCGGCCATTACAGGTTCCCCCTTCCGAGCTCGCTCGCCAGGTACTCGCACGATCGCCACGCCAGCGCCATGATCGTCCACGTCGGGTTCTGGCACGACGCGCTGACGTGGCTGCTGCCGTCGACGACGAACAGGTTCTTGACGTCGTGCGACTGCTGGAACTGGTTGAGCACGGACGTCTTCGGATCCGTGCCCATCCGCGCCGTGCCCAGCTCGTGGATCGACCAGCCCTCCGTCAGCGGGTTGCGTCCAACCTCCAGGATCTCGAATCCCGCCGCGTCGAACATCTCCTGCGCCGTGTCGGCCATGTCCTCGCACATCTTCTTTTCGTTGTCGCCGAACCGGTAATCGAAGCGCAGGACGGGGATGCCCCACTTGTCCTTCCGCACGGGATCGAGATCGACCTGGTTCTCGTAGCGCGCCAGCACCTCGCCGAAACCGCCCATCTCGATGTACGCGCCACCCGAGTCGCGCACCTGCTTCTTGAACGACGCGCCGAAGCCGCGCGTCTCCCTCGCCTGACTGGGAAACATCCTGCTGCCCGCGCTGCCCTCGAACCCGTATCCGCGAATGAATCCGGACTGCCTGTCAGAGAGATTGCGGAACCGCGGCACATAGAATCCGCCCGGCCGGCCATCGTCCAACGTCTTGGGCTTGCCGACGAGATCCTTCGCGAGCCCGAGGACCGACGGTCCCATGACGTGCTCGCAGAAGTTGTGACCGACGTGGCCGCTCGAGTTGCCGATGCCGTTCGGGTGCGCGGCCGACTTCGAGAGCAGCAGCAAGCGCGCGGACTCGAGCGTCGACGCGGCCACGACGACGACTTTGGCCCTGGCCTCGAGCGCGCGGCCGGTGTCCGCGTCGATGAATGCGACGCCGTTCGCCTTGCCCGTGTTCGGATCGACGGTGATCTCGCGCGCGATCGCGTTCGTGCGAATCGTGAGATGGCCCGTGTCGCTGGCGGGGTAGATCAGGCCCGTCGGCGAATCGAACGCCGCATGGATGTCGCAGCCGCCGACGCGGCGATTGCACGCGCCGCGGCCGAAACATCTGCTCCGATACTTGTTGTGCTGCAGCCCGTCCGTCGTCACGCCCGCGCGGTACGGCGTCGCGGTCCGTCCCATCTTCTGCAACGTCGTGCGCAGCGTCACTTCCGCGGGCGTGAGCCGATTGGGACGCTGAAAGAGGCTGTCGGGCAGGTGCGGCAAGTGCTCGTTGACGCCGGAGATGCCGAGGTAGCGATCGACGCGGTCGTAGTACGGCTCGATGTCGGCGTACGAGATCGGCCAGTCCTCGCCGAAGCCGTCACGGCTCTTCGCCTTGAAGTCGTAGTCGGAGAGCCGCAGCGCCAGGCGGCCCCAGATGTTCGTCTTCCCGCCCAGGCACCTCGCCCGCACCCACGCGTAGTTCGTGCCCGTGTACGGATGTTCCTTCTCGTCGACGACGATGTTCTTGCTGTAGTCGGCGTAGGACCAGCTCTCGACGTACGAGTAGACCTTGCTGTACTTCGAGTCGGGCAGCGCGTACGGCGGCTGGCGGATCGTGTACTCGTTCAGCGTCAACGCGTGCTGGCCGGGCGGCAGACTGCCTCGCCGCGGATGGTCGTACGGCCACTGCATCGAGTTGAGCTCTTTGTCGATGTCGAGCTTCTTGCCCGCCTCGAGCATGAGGACCTTCAGCCCGTGCGACGTCAGCACGTGCGCTGCCATCCCGCCCGCCGCGCCGGAGCCGATGACGATGGCGTCGTAGAGGCGCGTGAGATCGACCTCGGGTGCGGCGTCCTGCTGAAAGCGACGAAGCAGGTTCATGGGATGCCTCCGCTCAACGGTGCAACAGTCGTTCGATCGCAGACCTGTGCTGGTCGAAGCCTTCCATCATCCAGATGTCATTCGGCCACTTGGCGATGGACGTGAGGAAGTGCGTGCCGTCCGGGTGCAGGCTGAAGCCGGCCACGGCGTTCGTCGAGGCCGGCAAGTCGATCGGCCCACCTAAGGCGTTGGCGCCGGTCGTCACGTCCACGGTATGGAGCTGCCACTGTGGACCGTCGCCCGTCGTGTTCCGGACGATGCCGACGATGTGCTGGCTGTCGCGCGAGAAGCCGTAGACCTGAAACTGCAGCGGCGTCAGCACGCGCGTCGTCTTGCCGTCGGGAGAGAAGAGCACGAGTCCTTTGCTCGTCGGGTAGGCGATCCAGTCACCGGTCGGTGACCACTGCGGGGCCGGATAAAGAATCGCTTGCGTCGGCGTTTCGACATGCGCCACGACCACGGGACGCGCGTCCGAGGTCGGGTGGCGTTTGACGAGCTCGGCCTTGCCTGTCGTGGTTCGAACGTAGGCGATCCATTGACTGTCGGGCGACCAGGCGACACCCACCGACGCGTTGGTGACGCCGACGTCAGAGTCCAGCACGATCGTGTGACCGCCCGAGGCGTTCGAGAGTTGAAGCGCCCCTGTTCCGTTGCTCGCCGACCCGACGAGCAGCGTGAACCGAGATCCGTCTGGCGCCCACTTCGCGGCGAAAGGGGTGACGCCCTGGTCCTTCGCGACGAGCTGGCGCGAAAAATCTCCCGCCGTCGACACGTCGTCGATCGAAAGGCTTCCGGTGCGGTCGGTGCCGACCAGAAAATGCGTCCCCGTCGGCGCCCAGTCCGGCAGCCACGATACGATGCCGCTGCCCGCCATCAACGTGCGCACCGCGAGCGTCCGGAGTGACACGTCCAGGACGTCCCATTCGACCATGCCCGCGGAATAGGCGATTCGCGTGCCATCGGGCGAGACGGACAGGCCGCGGATGTCGTCGGTCACCTGGTGAATCACACGCCGCGAGCCCGTCGTCGTGTCGAGCAGCGACAAAACGCCGGCGTTGGTCGAGGGACCGTGCATCTCGCTGATCAGGACGCGCCGATTGTCCGGAAGCCAGGCAAGCGCATTGACGAGACCCCCGTAGATCTTCCGCGGCGTGCCAGTCGGGTAAGGCAGAATCCAGAGCGTGCCGCCTCCGGCGAATACGGCGAGTTTGGAGCCGTCCGGAGAGAACCGAACGGCATCTACGCGGGCGTTGGCAAACGGAGCAACGCCGAACTCGTGCGACGGCGACGTGTCCCCGAGGGCGCCTACCCACAGCGTGGCGCCGCGGACGAATGCCACCGTCTTCCCGTCGGGCCGCATCGTGGCGCTTTCGACGTGATCCAGCGCGAGACTGGGCGTCCCGCCCGCCGCGGGTACGGACCACAGCCCGTCATCCGACGTGTAGTAAATCGTGGAGCCGTCGGCTGACCAGAACGGGGCGACGCACGCCGTCGCGGCGTGCGTAATCTGGGCCGCGTCCGGCGCGCCGATCGTCTTCGTGAAGATCTGGCTGACGCCGTGCACGATCGTGATGAACGCGAGGCTCTTGCCATCAGGGGCCCAGGCGGGCGCACTCTCGGTGGCGTCCTGACGGGAGATTGCCGTGAAGGTGAACGCGGCCGGATCCGGCGGCGCCGGCGGCAGCAGCGCGAGCGTCGACAGGCCACCCGCGACGAGACCGGCGACGGCCGCGACCGGCAGCAGCCAGCGCCGGCGGCGTGTCGGATCCGTGCGCACGATCGCCTGCGCATCGCTTCCGGTCTGAGACATCCGGTCGCGAATCTGTCGCAGCTCGCGATAGAGATCCCGCGTCGACTCGTAGCGCTCGGCCGGCTCCTTGGCGAGCAGCCGCTCGATCACCCACCGCAGCGGCGCCGGCGTCGTCGCGGGAAGCGGCTCGGCGTCTTCGCGGATGATCGCCGTCAGCGTTTCAACGGCGCTCGCCCGCTGGAAGGCACGCGTGCCGCTCGCCAGCTCGTACAGCACGAGACCGAACGAGAACTGATCGGACTGCACGGACAGGTTCACGTTGCCGCGCGCCTGTTCCGGGCTCATGTAGTTGACCGTGCCGATCGTCGTCCCGGGATCGGTAAGCCCGGCGGATCGCGTCGCGTCATCGGCCTGCGCGACGGTTGGCTTGGCGAGCCCGAAGTCCAGGAGCTTCACGCGTCCCTCGCGCGTGACGAGGATGTTGTCGGGCTTGAGGTCGCGATGGACGATGCCCGCCGCGTGCGCGGCCGCCAGGCCGTCGGCGATCTGGACGGCGAGATCGAGGAGCTTGCGCGGCGAGTCCACCGGTGCGACGGGCGATCCGTCGATGAGCTCCATCACCAGGTAGTTCGGACCGACGTCGTAGAGCTGGCAGATGTTCGGATGGTTGAGCGCGGCCACGGCCCGCGCTTCACGCTCGAAGCGCTCGGTGAACTGCGCCTGCGAAGTCTTGATGGCGACCGTTCGGTCCAGACGCGTGTCGCGGGCGCGATAGACCTCGCCCATGCCGCCCGCGCCGATGGGCGCGAGGATGGTGTACGGACCGAGCTCGGCGCCCGTTGTCAACGGCATGGGCTCGGGGTCATCGAATAGAAGTTGCGCGGGGCCCCACCCCCGCGCCGGCGGCTCGTCTCGCTGCGCTCGCTCGCCGGGCCGCGGGCGCCCATGCCGCCAGCGCCGATGGGCGAGACGATGGTGTACGGACCGAGCTCGGCGCCAGCCGTTAGCGGCATGGCGCTCCCATGCTGCGACGGTCGAGTGTCTCCACGATGGCGGAATGCGAGACGGCGCGCCCGACGAGAGGCTCGGTGACCGGCACAGGGCGTCATGGTAATGCAGTTCAGCTCCCCGCCGGACGTTCCATGCCATACTCACGCGTCCGTTCCAGCAAGACAGCCGCTCGGCTGGCGTTCGAACCGGGGTCGATCCGCGAGGATCCTGGAGGCCGTCGTGACCCGTCTCGTCCTGTGTCTGGCGCTTGTCACCGCGCTGATCGTTCTTCCGGGTCACGCGCAGGCTCCCGCGAGCGACTGGGTGGCCGTGAGCAACCGCTATGCGAACGAGCTGCTCGCGATCACCATGAAGCACGCGCCCGAGGCCGGCACCGTCGCGGGCCTGAGTCAGTACGACGCCGACGCATCGCAGCCGACCAGAGCCGATGAAGACGCGGCGCGCCACGAAACCGAAGCCGTGCTGGCCGAGTTCCGGCGGGCGGCCGCCGAACCGCAGTCGCCGGAAGTCGCCGAAGACCTCGCCATCCTCATGCATGCCGTCGATCTGCGGTTCCGGCGGCAGGACGTCTCACGCGCGCACGACGTCGCCTTCCTCGACGCCAGCGAATTCGTGTTCAGCGGCCTCCAGGGATTGCTCGACGATCAGGCGTCCGCCGATCGGCGGCCGGCCGCCGTCGCGCGGCTCCGCAAGTATGCCGGGCTGGAACCGGGATACCGGCCCATCGCCGACATTCTCAAGGAGCGGCACGACGGACGAGCGTTTATGAGATGACGTTTGGTCGAACAGACCGCCGCCGAGAGTGCATTTCAAAACTTCGAACTTCGAAGTTCGAACTTCGAAATTGACGTGACGCCTTCTGCGCACTCGACAGTTCGGAAACGCGCTCTAAGGTGGCTAAGCGCATAGACGCCGTGCTCGG
>CAZNMF010000035.1:0-2329 GCA_964573795.1 uncultured Solibacteraceae bacterium | reverse complement strand
TTTTCGCCTGCAGACGGCAGACCGCAGCCTGCAGCCTGAAATGTGCGAAAGGGGGGAGTCGAACCCCCACGGCCTTTCGGCCACCGGATCCTAAGTCCGGCGCGTCTGCCAGTTCCGCCACTCTCGCGTGCGGGTTACGATCGGTCGAAGGCCGCGTCTCGCCGGGTCTAAAGACCCGGCCTACATCTGACGTCTGCGATCCATCGCCTGATCGGCGTCAGCGTAGCAGGTTTCAGCTCGTACGGATGTAGGCCGGGTCTTGAGACCCGGCGGACATGCCGGCCGCCCGACGCCTGTCGCCCGACGCCCCCGCCTGCCATAATGCTCGTGATGAAGACCGAGCTCACCGAGGTATCCGAGACCCGCAAGCACGTCACGTTCGAAGTCCCGCCCGACGTCGTCGAGGCCGAAATCGATCGGATTGCGAAGGACTACACCCGTTCCGCCCGCGTCCCGGGGTTCCGGCCCGGCAAGGTGCCGGCGCGCGTCGTCCGGCAGCGCTACAAGGATCAGATTCTCCATGACGTCGCCCACGACCTGATTCCGCGGCTGGTGGGCGGTGCGCTGCGCGAGCGCGGGCTCGAGCCCGTCGCCGCGCCGGACATCAAAGACGTCGTCCTCGAAGAAGGCCAGCCGCTGACGTTCGTCGCGGACTTCGAGACGCTGCCGCCGATCGATCCGGGCGACTACACGGGCCTCGTGCTGCGCAAGCCGCCTGCCGTGCTCGAAGTCGGCGCCGTCGACCGCGCGATCGACCAGCTCCGCGAACGTCACGCGCGGTGGCAGCCGGTCGAGGATCGTCCGGCCGCGGCCGGCGACACGCTGCTGCTCGACCTCACGCGCACGCGGCGCGCGCGCCTGATTGCGCTGCCCGGCGAGGGCCAGCTTCCCGCCGATGCCGACAAGCCCGGCGAGCCCGAGCGGCTGCAGAACGTCACGGTCGAGATCGGCGCCCCGGCCAACCCGCCGGGGTTCGACGAGCAGCTCACCGGCACGGTCGCCGGCGACACGCGCGCGTTTCCCGTGACCTTCCCCGTCACCTACGAGGTCGAAGAGCTGCGCGGCGCAACCGTCGACTACGAGATCACCGTCAAGGGCATCCGCCGCAAGGAGCTGCTGCCCCTCGACGACGACTTCGCGAAGGAAGTCAGCGAGGCGGAGACGATGGACGCGCTGCGGGAGCGCGTGCGCGAGGATCTGCAGAAGGAGGCGGACGCGGACGCGGACCATCAGGTCCGTCACGAGCTGCTGCAGCGGCTGTCGACGCGGCTGTCGGCGCCGCCGGAAGTGCTCGTCGAGCACGAGGTCGATCGGCGCCTCGAGGAGTTCGTGCGGCGCCTGATGGAACAGGGCCTCGATCCGATGCAGGTGAACGTGGACTGGCAGGACTTCCGCCAGCGCCAGCGCGAATCGGCGCTCGAGACGGTCAAGTCGACGCTCGTGCTCGACGAGATCGCGCGGCGCGAGTCGATCGCGGCGGCCGACGAGGATCTGCACGCGGAGATCGCGAAGTTCGCGGATCGGGCGGGCCGGACGGTCGCGGCTGTCCGCGCGCAACTGGAGAAGGACGGCGCCGTCCCGAGGCTCCTGGCGGGCATCCGCCGCGAGAAGACGATGGCGTGGCTGCTCGATCACGCACAGATTTCGTCGTAGCTGCGCGGGCGCCGCATTTTTCTCGCCGATGGCCGATGTTGTGACGGAAAGATCACCCGATAGATAGAGGGCGGCGGCGCGCCGCCCATTCGGGTGATTCGCCGGCCGCTCACCAACCCACTACAATTTCCCTATGCCAGACTCCCGAGCCCAACTCATCCCGATGGTGGTCGAGCAGACCAACCGCGGGGAGCGCGCGTACGACATCTTCTCGCGGCTGCTCAAGGACAGCATCATCTTCATCGGCACGCCGATCGACGACACGATTGCCAATCTGGTGATCGCGCAGATGCTGTTTCTCGAGGCGGAGGATCCCGAGCGCGACATCATGCTCTACATCAACAGCCCGGGGGGATCGATCACGGCGGGGCTGGCCATCTACGACACGATGCAGTTCATCAAGCCGGACGTACAGACGATCTGCATCGGCCAGGCCGCGTCGATGGCCGCCACGCTGCTGGCCGCCGGCGCCAAGGGCAAGCGGTTCTCGCTGCCCAACTCGCGCATCCTGATCCACCAGCCGCTGATGTCGGGCTTGTCGGGCCAGGCGAGCGACATCGACATCCACGCGAAAGAAATCCTGCGCATGCGTGAGCGCCTCAACGAAATCATGGCGCAGCACACCGGCCAGCCGCTCAAGCGCATCGCGGAAGACACCGATCGTGACTACATCATG
>CAZNMF010000034.1:0-10935 GCA_964573795.1 uncultured Solibacteraceae bacterium | reverse complement strand
GTGTAGTAGCGCTCGATCGCGACGCCAAACGACCACATCGACATGAACACCAGGACCACGCCTACGGCCTTGGCCACCGGGCCCATCTCCGACACCATCTTCATCACATCCATTTCCAGCCTCCGAAACCTGCCCGAGTTTGCTCTACCTGAGACACATGAAGGGGCCCGGCGACGACGACGCCCGCCGGGCCCGCACGATACGACCGCTCCGTCGCCAATCCTGACCGCGCCCTATTGGAGGGCGAAGTTGACCGTGACCGTCATGATGACGTCGACGGGCACGCCGTTCAGGAGCGGCGGCGAGTACTTCCAATTCTTCACGGCCTCGACGGCCGCGTCCGTCATCCCCATGGGCTGCGGGCGAAGGACCTTGATGTCCCGCACGTTGCCTTCCTTGGTGATGGTCGCCTCGAGGATGACCATGCCCTGGACCTTGGCCGCCTGCGCGATCTTCGGATAGATCGGGTTCGGTCCGCTGACGCGCTTCGGCTCCTTGACCTGACCGCCGACGCGAATCGGCGCCGGGGGCGGCGGCGGGGGCGGGGGCGGCGCCATGCTCGCGACGCCACCCGTGGCGCCGCTGAAATTGTTCGCAATGCCGCCGACGACGGCCGTCATGCGCGGAGGCGGTTCCGGCTTGATCTCACGCGGCGCCTCGACGGGAGCCGCCGACGGATTCGACACCGGCTGCACCGGCTCCGGCGGCGGCGCGGCAGCCGGGGGCGGCGGCGGGGGTGGCGGCGGCGGAGGCGGCGGGGGCGCCGCCACGAACGCCATGACCGACTGCGGCGTCGGCAGCATGTCGGTCGCTAACAACGGGATGACGATGAGCGATCCCAGCACGACCACGTGGGCCACGATCGACAGTGGCACCGTGTACCACTGTTTCGTCCCCACCTTGACCGAGGGATCGACGACATCGCCGAACATATCGCGTGGCACGGGCGAACCTCCTTACACCGGATCTTGCCTGCCCATCGAGCCACTCGGTTCTGACGCCGGCCACCAGCATCGCTCGCGGGACATCGCGTCCTCGCGGGGCGCCTGCCCGCGCGCACTGCGTCTGCCGCTCACACCGATTTCGAAAGGCCCGGAATTATAAGCAGACCCCAAAAAATGTGTCAATGAACTCAATGTACTCCGATTAGACACCAGGATCGCAAAAATGGCTCCTTCCACGGCGATCACGCCCGCGCGCCGATCCGCATGCCGTAGAACGAGCGCCACACGAACACCAGCGCGACGACGAAGAAGCCCGCGGCCAGCACGTGCGACAGCATCGCGCCCTGTTCCGCCGTCAACTGCACCGCGAGCTCGACCGCCAGCAGGCCGAACAGCGTCGTGAACTTGATGACGGGGTTCATCGCCACCGACGAGGTGTCCTTGAAGGGATCGCCGACCGTGTCGCCGACGACCGTCGCGTCGTGCAGCGGCGTGCCCTTCGCCTTCAGCTCGACCTCGACGACCTTCTTGGCGTTGTCCCACGCGCCGCCGGCGTTGGCCATGAAGATGGCCTGATAGAGGCCGAACAGCGCGATCGACACGAGATAGCCGATGAAGAAGAACGGCTCGACGAACGCGAACGCCAAGGTGCCGAAGAACACGGTGAGGAAGATGTTCAGCATCCCGCGCTGCGCGTACTGCGTGCAGATGCCGACGACCTTCTTCGAGTCCTCGACCGACGCCTTCGTCGTGCCCTCGAGCCGGATATTCGCCTTGATGAACTCCACCGCCCGGTACGCGCCCGTCGTCACCGCCTGCGTCGACGCGCCGGTGAACCAGTAGATCATCGCGCCGCCGGTGACCAGCCCGAGCAGGAACGGCGGGTGCAGCAGCGACAGCTTGGCGACCAGCTCCGGATTCAGCCCTTCCGTCAGCGCCACGATGATCGAGAAGATCATCGTCGTCGCGCCGACGACGGCCGTGCCGATGAGCACGGGCTTGGCCGTGGCCTTGAACGTGTTGCCGGCGCCGTCGTTCTCCTCGAGATTGTGCTTGGCGCGCTCGAAGTCGACGTCGAAGCCGTAGTCGCGCTTGATCTCGGCCTCGATGCCCGGCAACTGCTCGATCGTCGAGAGCTCGTAGACCGACTGCGCGTTGTCGGTGACCGGCCCGTACGAGTCGACGGCAATCGTCACCGGGCCCATGCCGAGGAACCCGAAGGCGACGAGGCCGAACGCGAACACCGCCGGCGCCAGCATGCCGACGTCCTGCAGCCCGAGCGTGCTGACGCCGTAGGCGATGCTCATCAGCAGCACGATGCCGATGCCCAGCCAGAACGCCGAGAAATTGCCGGCGACGAAGCCGGACAGGATGTTGAGCGACGAGCCGCCTTCCTTCGACGAGATCACGACCTCGCGCACGTGCGCGGACTCGGTCGAGGTGAAGACCTTCACGAGCTCCGGGATGATCGCGCCGGCCAGCGTGCCGCAGGTGATGACCGTCGAGAGCTTCCACCACAACGTCGTGTCGCCGGCCGGGCCGAGCGCCGGGATCAGCAGCTTCGACGCGACGTACGTCAGCGCGACGGAGACGAACGAGGTCAGCCAGACCAGGCGCGTCAGCGGCGCCTCGTAGTTCATCGTGCGCGCCTCGGCGTACTGGCCGCGCGCCAGCGTCTCGTTGATCAGGTACGACAGGCCGGACGCCACGATCATCACGATGCGCATCACGAAGATCCAGACGAGCAGCTGGACCTGCGTCGTCTCGTCGGCGACCGCGAGCAGGATGAACGAGATCAGCGCGACGCCGGTGACGCCGTACGTCTCGAAGCCGTCGGCCGACGGCCCGACCGAGTCGCCGGCGTTGTCGCCGGTGCAGTCCGCGATGACGCCCGGATTGCGCGCGTCGTCTTCCTTGATCTTGAAGACGATCTTCATCAGGTCCGCGCCGATGTCCGCGATCTTCGTGAAGATGCCGCCCGCGATGCGCAGCGCGGCGGCGCCGAGCGACTCGCCGATCGCGAAGCCGATGAAGCACGGGCCGGCATAATCGCGCGGGATGAACAGCAGGATGACGAGCATCAGCAGCAGCTCGACGCTGATGAGCATCATCCCGATGCTCATGCCGGCCTTGAGCGGAATGGCGTAGCACGGGAACGGCAGGCCGCGCAGGCTCGCGAACGCCGTGCGCGAGTTGGCGAACGTGTTGACGCGGATGCCGAACCACGCGACGCCGTAGCTGCCGGCGATGCCGATCACGCTGAACAGCAGGATGATCAGCACCTTCAGCGCGCTGAAGTGCTGGAGCGCGCCGAAGTAGAACGCGATGATCACGCCGATGAACACCTCGAGGACGAGCAGGAACTTGCCCTGCTGGATCAGGTACGTCTTGCAGGTCTCGTAGATCAGCTCCGAGATCTCGCGCATCGACTGGTGCACCGGCAGGTGCTTGAGCTGGCGGTAGATCGTCAGGCCGAAGAGCAGCCCGAGCCCGGACACGAGCAGGCCGGCGAGCAGGAGCGTGTGGCCGTCGATGCCGCCGAGGAACGTGACCTGACTCAGATCCGGCAGCACGAGGTTGGCCTCGCCGCCCGCGTGCCGCGCCGGCGCCGCCGCGGTCTCCTGTGCGGCGACCACAGCGGATCCCGCCGCGCCCGCCACGAGGGCCGCCGCCATCGCCCCCATCGTCCTGTACACACCCAGCGCTCTCACGGTCATTGGGACACCCTTCTCCAGACGTGCCGGCCTGTCTGCGATTGCAGCCGCGTAGTGTAATCGCGGAAATCGTTTTCCGCACGCACGGATCGATTCGCCTCGCGCCCCGATCGAGAGGTCATTCCTCATCACGCGCCCGTACACGCCCCGGTAAGCCCATTCCGCCGGTGAGGAACACGCGGATGCCCTCCTCCACCGACAGATCCGGATAGATGGCGCGGGACGGCGGGCACAGGATGATGTCGCCGAGATAGAGATGATTGGTCGGCACGTAGACGGCCAGCAGCGTCTCCGGCCCGTGGCCGCGGTCGAGCGTGAACTCCTTGGTCAGGAACCCGAGCAGGAGCCCGCGCGCCTGATCCTCGACCAGCACCATCCGCTTGAAGCCGCCTTCGTTGTCGGGCGCGAACGCCGTCACGAGCTGCTTGACCGGCGCGTAGATCGTCTTGAACAGCGGCACGTGCAGCAGCAGCTGCTCGCCGCGCTGCAGCAGGCGGCGGCCGAAGACGTTGGTCGCGATCGCGCCGGCGGCCAGGACGATCAGGGCCGTCGTCGCCAGGCCGAGGCCCGGCACGTGCCGGCCGATCAGGCGCTCGCCGAGCCCGCTCGTCAGGCCGTCGGCCCACCGCACGACCCACACGATCGCGACGACGCTCACGACGAGCGGCACGGTGACGAAGAATCCCGTGATGAAGCTGCGCCGCAGCCACTGCACTGCGCCCGCCGCCATCTAGCGCCCCCCGGCCGCCAGCGCGGCGAAGATGGCCAGGCCCGCGAGAATGCGGTACCACGCGAACGGCGCGAATCCGGACCGGCTGACGAAGCGCAGAAATGGCTTCACCACGAGCCACGATGCCACAAACGCCATCACGAAGCCGATCGCGATCTCGATGCCGAGGCCCGTGCCGAGCTCGTGACGTCCCTTCCACAGCTCGTGCCCCGAGGCCGCCGCCATCGTCGGCATCGCGAGAAAGAACGACAGCTCCGCGGCAGCCGCCCGATCGAGGCCGAGCAGCAGACCGCCGACGATCGTCGCGCCCGATCGCGAGACGCCAGGGACGAGCGCCAGCGCCTGGCACGCGCCGACACCGAACGCGCGCGGCACCGGCGTCTCGGACGCGTCGTGCACGGCCGGCGCGGGCCGGAAGCGCTCGGCCAGCAGCATCACGACGCCGCCCACGATGAACGAGACGGCGATGACCGCCGGGCTCGCGTAGAGGACGCGCTTGACGAAGTCGCCGAAGAGCAGCCCGGCAATCGCGGCCGGCACGAACGCGACGGCAATCATCGCCGTGAAACGGCGCGCGGCCGGGTTCCGCGGCAGACCCGCCGCGACGGCGAGCAGCTTCCACCGGTAGATCCACATCACCGCGAGGATCGATCCGAACTGGATCGTCGTGTTGAAGATGCCGCCGGGGTCGTCGAACCGCAGCCAGCGGCCGACGATCAGCAGGTGCGCCGTCGACGAGATCGGCAGGAACTCGGTGACGCCTTGGACGGCGCCGAGCAGCGCGGCCGTCAGGTAGCTCACGGCGCGGTCGTTCCGGCGATCAGGCGCGCGCGCGCCGTTTGACGTCCGCGGGCTTGGTGACCGCGGCGAGCGTCGGCGGCGTCCGCCGGCTCAGGATGATCGCAATCGCCGCGGCGATGAACACCGTCGAGTACGTGCCCGTGACGATGCCGACGATCATCGTGAACGCGAAGCTCCGCAGCACCTCGCCGCCGAAGATGAACAGCGAGATGACGGCGAGGAACGTCGTGCCCGACGTGATGATCGTGCGTCCCAGTGTCTGGTTGACGGCGTCGTTGACGATCTTGTCGAGTGGATCGCGCCGGTGCGCGCGCTGGTTCTCGCGCACGCGGTCGAAGACGACGATCGTGTCGTTCACCGAGTAGCCGGCGATCGTGAGGATCGCCGCGATGACGTTGAGCGACAGCTCGTAGTGGAACCAGCTCAGGAGCACGAGCGTGATGAGGATGTCGTGGAACGTCGCGATGATCGCGCCGACGGCGAACGTGAAGCGGAAACGGAACGCGACGTAGACCAGGATGCCGCCGAGCGCGGTCAGCGTGGCCCAGATGCCCTTGCGCTGGAGATCGCCGCCGACGGTCGGTCCGACGAGATCGCGGCTGATGGGGGTGAAGTCGCCGAGATTCGCCGCGCGCATCGCCTGCTCGATCCGGTTGGCGCCCTCGTCGAGGCTGCCCTGTTCCGTGCTGGTCAGCGGGAGCCGGATCATGATGTCGTTCTTGGCGGGATCGTTGCCGAAGCGCTGCACGACGGCCTCGGCGCCGAACGGGCCGAGGGCCTCGCGCACGGCGTCCTCGCCGACGGGCTTCGCGAACTCGAGCACGACCACGGTGCCGCCCGTGAAGTCGATGCCGAGCGGGATGCCGCCGCGCAGGAACATGGTGGCGACGCCGGCCCAGATGATCACGACCGACAGAATCAGGGCGTGCCACCGCCACTTGATGAAGTTGTAATTCGCGTTGTGAAAGATCTGCATGACGCCTGACTCCCGGCCTACACGCTCAACTGCGTCGCGCCGGCCGGCCGCCGCGAGAGGATGAACTCGAACAGCGTGCGCGAGACGAACACCGCCGTGAAGACGTTCGACACCAGGCCGAAGAACAGCGTCGTCGCGAACCCGCGGATGGGCCCGGTGCCGAACTGGAAGAGGAACGCCGCCGCGATCAGCGACGAGACGTGCGTGTCGACGATCGTGATGAAGACGCGGTCGAAGCTGGCGCTGATGGCCTGCCGCGCGCTCTTCTTGGCCGCCAATTCCTCGCGGATGCGCTCGAAGATCAGCACGTTCGAGTCGACGCCCATGCCGATCGTGAGCACGAAGCCCGCGATGCCCGGCAGCGTCATGACGGCGCCCAGGTACGACATGAAGCCGAGCAGGATGATCAGGTTGAGCGCGATGGACACGAAGGCGTTGATGCCCGCGAGCCGGTAGTACAGCAGCATGAACACGGTCACGAGCGCGAGGCCGATGAGCGACGCCATGACGCCGTCGCGCACCGAGTCGGCGCCGAGCGTCGGCCCGACTTCGCGCTTTTCGAGATAGGTCAGCGACGCCGGCAGCGCTCCGGACCGCAGCACGAGCGCCAGGTCCTGCGCTTCCTGCTGCGTGAATCGGCCGGAGATGCGGCCTTCGGCGTCGATCGCGCTCTCGATCACGGGCGCCGACTGGACGTGGTGATCGAGGATGATCGCGAGCTGGCGGTTGATGTTCTCGCGCGTCAGGCGCCCGAACTTCGCGGCCCCTTCGCTGTTGAGCGTGAAGCTCACCGCCGGCGCGTTGTACTCGTCGACCGTGGGCCGCGCGTTGCGCAGATCGCGCCCCGTGACGCCGGCCACTTTGCGCACGAGATAGAACGACGGCGCCGTCGCGCCGGCCGACGCCGTTCCCGAGACGACTTCGAGATCGGGCGGGACCTGGCCGTTGTACGACTGCAGCAGCGACGCCTCGTCCGCCGCTGGACCGCTCTCGACGATCTTCAATTCCAGCTGCGCCGGATTGCCGATGATCTCCTGGGCCCGCGCCACGTCCTTCAAGCCCGGCAACTGGACGATGATCCGATCGCCGGACGTGCCGTACGGCGCGACGATCGGCTCCGACACGCCGAGCTCGTTGACGCGCCGCTCGATCGTCTGCACCGACTGCGTCACCGTGTCCTGCCGCGTCTGCACGACGACGTTCGGCTTCATGCGGAACACGTACGTGCCGTCCCCGCCCGCCTCGCGCGTGAAGGACGTGGCGGTGATGGTGTCCGCGATCGCCCGGAACTGCTGATCGGCGTCGCGTGAGACGCCCGTGACGCTGAAATCCGTCAGGTTCGCCGTCGTCGTGACGGTGATGTTCTTGTCCTTGAGCGCCTGCCGCAGCTGCTCGGACGCCGTCGTCGTCTCGAGCTTCAGCGCTTCGTCGGTCTGCACGCCGAGCACGAAGTGCACGCCGCCCTGCAGGTCGAGGCCGAGGCTGATCTTGCGCGACGGCGGCGTGAACGACCAGACGGCCAGGGCCGTCACGCCCAGGATCACGGCCAGCTTCCAGCGAAGATTCTTGTACATAAGGTTTAGAGACCGCTGTTGCCCTGCGGCACGATCGGCTCTTCGCCCTGATAGCCGCCAATGGCCGCCCGCGCGACCTCGATCCGCACCTTGTCGGCGATCTGGATCTGCAGGCTCTTCTCGTCGACCTTGGTGACGACGCCGTAGATGCCGCTCGTGGTGATGACCTTGTCACCGACCTTCAGGGCGGACTGGAAGTCCTGGATCTTCTTCTGGCGGCGGCGCATCGGCATCAGGACGAGCACGTAGAAGATGCCGATCATCAGGACGAACGGCAGCAGCGACACGAGCAGGCTCTGAGGAGACTGGCCGGACGGCTGCGCCATCGCGAGCACGAAGGGTGACAATGAGGTCATCGAGACAGACTGGTGCGCGAGATCTGCTGGTGGAAATCGGCCCTGAACGATTCGAACGTTCCGAACTCAATAGCCTTCCTAATCGCCCGCATGGTGTCAAGGTAAAAGTGCAGATTGTGCAGCGTGTTGAGTGTGGCCGCCGCGATCTCGCCGGCCATGAACAGGTGGCGCAGATAGGCCCGCGAATGGCGCCGGCAGGTCGGACATCCGCACGCCTCGTCGGGCGGCCGCCAGTCGCTGGCGTACTTCGCGTTCTTGATGGCGATGGGCCCTTCGCGCGTGAAGAGCTGGCCGTTGCGCGCGTTCCGCGTCGGCAGGACACAGTCGAACAGGTCGATGCCGCGGGCCACGCTCTCGACCAGGTCCTCCGGCGTGCCGGTCCCCATCAGATATCTCGGCCGGTCTTCGGGCAATTGCGCCGCCGTGTGCGCCGTCACGTCATACATCGTCTCCGCCGGCTCGCCGACCGACAGGCCGCCAATCGCATAGCCCTCGAAGCCGACCGCCAGCGTGCCGGCGACGCTCCGGTCCCGCAGATCCTTATATGTACCGCCCTGGACGATGCCGAACTGCGCCTGACCGGGCGTCGACCGGACGACCTCGGGCACGGCACCGGACGAGACGGCCTGGAACCGGTCGCGGCCGCGCCGGGCCCATCGCAGCGTCCGCGTCATCGCGGCGTCGACCTGATCGTGCTCGGCGGGCCAGCTCGGACACTCGTCGAACATCATCGCGATGTCGGAGCCGAGCCGCGACTGGATGTCGACGGCCGACTCGGCCGTCAACGACAGCAACTGCCCGTCGAGGTGCGAGCGAAAGACGACGCCGTCTTCGGTGAGCCGCCGGCGCTCGGCCAGCGAGAACACCTGATAGCCGCCCGAGTCGGTGAGGATCGGACGATCCCAGCCCATGAACGCGTGCAGGCCGCCCGCCTCGGCGATCAACGCGTCGCCGGGCCGCACGTGCAGATGGTACGTGTTGGCGAGGATGATCTCGGCGTCGAGGGCGCGCACCTGATCGATCGTCAGACTCTTGATCGCGGCGCGCGTGCCGACGGGCATGAACGCCGGCGTCTCGATCGAGCCGTGCGCGAGCGTCAGACGTCCGCGTCGCGCGCGTCCGTCGCGCGACACGACGTCGAAGCCGAACTGGACCGTCACGGCGTTAGCCTATAATGACTCGCGCATCGCCGCGCTCCGCGGCGATCGATCCCACTGGACTCGCGTGAAGCGTCTTCGTGTCGGCGTTCTCTACGGCGGTCGATCCGGCGAGCACGAAGTGTCGCTCGCGTCGGCGGCGGCCGTCTTCGCGAATCTCGATCGGCGCCGCTACGAGCCGATCGCCATTCGCATCGAGAAGGACGGACGCTGGCTGCTGGCCGATCGGCCGCCGTCGGCTGCATCGGCGGCGGAGGTCGTCGATCAAATGCGCAGCAGCGAGGCCGCGCGCCTGCGCGGCGGCCGCGACGTCGTGCTGCCCCCGCGTCCCGGCGACGACACGCTGATCCTCGTCGATCGCCGATCCGGCCGCGACGACGCCGAGGCTGCGGCGGCGGTGACGGGCCTCGCGCTCGACGTGATTTTTCCGGTGCTGCACGGCCCCTACGGCGAAGACGGCACGATCCAGGGCCTGCTCGAGCTCGCCAACGTCGCCTACGTGGGCTGCGGCGTGCTGGCCTCGGCCGTCGGCATGGACAAGGGCGTGATGAAGGTGCTGTTCCGCGAGCGCGGCCTGCTGGTCGCGGACTGGCAGCTCGTCCGGCGCCGCGACTGGCGCACGGGCCCGGAGTCGGTGATCGCGTCGATCGAGCGCGCGCTCGCCTATCCGCTCTTCGTCAAGCCGGCGAACCTCGGATCGAGCGTCGGCATCTCGAAGGCGCACTCGCGCGCCGAGCTCGGCCCCGCCATCGAGCGCGCCGTCGAGTTCGATCGCCGCGTCATCGTCGAAGCGGCCGTGCCGAACGCGCGCGAGATCGAGTGCGCCGTGATCGGCAACGAGGACGCGCGCGCGTCGATCCCCGGCGAGATCGTGCCGTCGCGCGAGTTCTACGACTACGAGGCGAAGTACCTCGACAACCACTCGCGCACCGAGATTCCCGCGCCACTCGATGCGGACGCCATCCGCGAGGTGCAGCGGCAGGCGCTGGTCGCCTACGACGCGATCGATGCGGCGGGCCTCGCGCGCGTCGACTTCCTCGTCAATCGCGCCACCGGCGAGATCGTGATCAACGAGATCAACACGATGCCCGGCTTCACCACGATCAGCATGTTCTCGAAGCTGTGGGCCGCGTCCGGCGTCGACTATCCCACGCTGGTCGACGAGCTCATCACCCTCGCCGTCGAACGCCACGCGACGAAGCAGGAGCTCCGCACGAGCGCCTTCTGATCGCCGACAGAATTTTTTGACAAACAGCGCGACTTTGTGCTTGACACCGTCGCGAACTCGTCCATAATCTACATCTTGCGTGAGAGCTTCTCGCTCAGCCCACTTATTGGGTACGGTCGGATCGATCGACGTGAGGCGCTCACGACGAACTCTGGTGATGGATCACGACGGCAGTCGCCGGCTTCGAACGACGCGCTTCGCGGCGCGTCTCGGCCATTCCACCAGCGAGCGGTGATGCAGCAAGGGTGCGGCGAATAGCCGGCACCCTTTTTTTGTGGTTTGTCGGATCCGCTGGCCTGGCCGCGTGATCCGCGACGAGGCAAGGGCGCTCCACGGACGAGTCGGGCAAGCCGAAAGGCGCGATGTCGCGAGGGAGTTGGGAGCCTGCGCAACACACCAACGCGAAAGGGGGGAACAGACACATGGCCAAGAAAGCAGCCAAGGGCGCCAAGAAG
>CAZNMF010000033.1:0-11067 GCA_964573795.1 uncultured Solibacteraceae bacterium | reverse complement strand
GGCCTCGTCGATCCGGCCGTGTCTCGCGCGACGCGAACGCTCGCCGATCGATCGCTGGAGGTCTCATGTCCCGACTGCGTCCCATGCCCATCATCGGCATCTACCTCGTCGCCACGCTCGCCTGGTTCGGCCTTGGCAGCTCTGTCATCGCGCGATCGGGCGTGCTCGACGACCGCCTGTCTCAAGAGGTCGCGTTGCTCTGGGGCGGACCGCAGTCGCAAGCCGCGCCCGAGCTCTGGTGGGAGCAGCAGCGTCAGGTCACCGAGAACGTGCAGAGCACGGACGGGTCCGGCCGTTCGACCGCGAACCTCGTCACGCATCTCGTCGTCGATCGGATGCCGATCGCGCTCGACTCCAGCCGCGTCGACGTCAGCCTCGCGCTCGATCACCGGCGCAAGGGGCTGCTGTGGTACGACACGTACGGCGTGCGCCTCCACGCCACGTATCGCGCGCGGAACGACACGGGGCAGGAGCAGCTGATCACCGCGCATCTGACGTTTCCGTCCGACCAGGTCCAGTTCGACAACTTCGTGTTCCGCGTCAACGGCCATGATGCCGAGCGTGCGGAGGATCTGACCAAAGGCGCGACGGCGCGCGTCGCCGTGCCGGCCGGCGGTGACGTCGCGATTGAGCTCGGGTACGACTCGCGTGGCGTCGACACGTGGTCCTACACGTTCACGCCGAAGGGCGTCGCACAGGTGCAGGACTTCACGCTGACGATGCAAACGAACTTCGACGACGTCGACTTCCTGCCGGGATCGATGTCGCCGACGACGAACGCGCGCAGCGGCAACGGGCGCGAGCTGCGCTGGCGATTCGACCGGCTGCTGACGGGACGGACGATTGGACTCGATCTGCCAAACCTGCAGAATCCTGGTCCGCTCGCCGCGCGCATCACGTACTTCGCGCCCGTCTCGCTGCTGTTCTTCATCGTTGTCATGGTGACGCTGGGTGTGCTGCGTGGGCAGAGCCTGCATCCGATGCACTATGTGTTTCTGTCAGCGGCGTTCTTCGCGTTTCATCTGTTGCTCGCGTATCTCGTCGATCACATCTCGATCCATTGGGCGTTCGCGATCGCCTCTGCCACCAGCATCTTCCTCGTCACGACGTACCTCCGCGTCGTCACCGGCGCCCACTTCGCGATCGCGCGCGCGGGCTTGGCGCAACTCGTGTTTCTCGTGCTCTTCAGCTACGCGTTCTTCTTCGAGGGATACACCGGACTGACGGTCACGGTCGGTGCGGTGGTGACGCTGTTCGCGCTGATGCAGGCAACGGCGCGCGTGGACTGGGCCGCGATCTTTGCGACGCCGTCCTCGTCGCACACGGAGTCGCGGTCATGAGGACGACGCGTCCGGCCCACGTCGCGATCGCCATGGACGGCAACGGCCGCTGGGCCACGGCGCGCGGCCTGCCGCGGCCCGCCGGCCACCGCTGCGGCGCGGTGTCGGTGCGCCGCGTCGTGGAGGCCGCGTGCGACGCGGGCATCGCCGTGCTCACGCTCTATGCATTCTCGTCGGACAACTGGCGGCGTCCGCGCGTCGAGATCGACGGGCTGATGGCGTTGTTCAGCGACTATCTCCGTGACGAAACCTCGCGCTGCCTCGACGTGGGCATTCGCCTGGCGATGATTGGGCGGCGCGATCGGCTGGCGCCGTCGCTGCGGCGCGCGGCGGAAACCGCGGAGCGCGCGACCGCCGGCGGGACTCGACTGCATCTTCGGCTCGCCATCGACTACTCGGCGCGAGAGGCGATCTGGCTGGCCGCCGAACGGATGATTCGCGCGGGCCGGCCGTCACGCGACGAGTTCGTCGCGCGGATCCCCAGCGGCTGCGGCGAAATCACGGACGTGCCGGATGTCGACTTGTTGATCCGAACGGGCGGAGAGAAGCGCCTCAGTGACTACCTGCTGTGGGAGTGCGCGTACGCCGAGCTGCACTTCGTCGACGTGGCCTGGCCCGACTTCTCGGCCGAGCACTTCGCGAACGCGCTCGACGCGTTTGCGGGTCGGGAACGACGGTTTGGAGGGATTGGAAGCGTCGGCTGTTCGAACTTCGAACTTTGAACTTCGAACTTCGAAAGCTAAAACGTCCGTAATCGTCCGTGCTCGTCGAATGCGCTGACGGGGCCGCCCTCGATCGTCACGTCCTCGCGGCTGCGGACGTCGGCGAGCGCGGCGTCGGACAAATCGATCTCGCCGAGATGCAGCGTGTCCTGGATCCGCGCAACGCGCTCGGTGCCCGGCGCCATCACGCCGCACGCGCGCAGCGCGCAGGCGTACGCGTCGGCGTCGGTCGGCGCGACGATCGGGATCTTGCCGCGCTCGGGGAATCCGCTGGTGAAGACGTTCGTGTACGTGACGCCGACGTCGATCTTGTCGAAGAGACGCCTGGTGATGACGTCCGCGAGGCCCGTGCCCGTCGCGTTGCCGTGCGAGGCGTCGGTCAGATCCGTGACGACGATCGTCTTGATGCGCGGCAGCGCGGGCTCGGGCTCGCCCGCGATGCGCATGCGGCCGATGACGTTCGTGTCGAGGCCCGTCCCGCTGATGTTCTTGCCGAGCCGATCGACGATGAGCACGTCCAGCGCGTCGACGGCCAGCCGTGGCATGTGGTCACGCGCGATCGCCAGCAGCTCCGGCTCGCGTGCCAGCATCTCGTCCGCCCGCACCAGCTCCACCAGCATCGTCTCGTCGTAGGCGTTCTCGACGAGGGCGAGGCCCGCGAGGATCTTGCCCGTCGCCAGGACGTGTGCCGCCGCGCGCGGCACGCCGTCGCGCAGGCCGGGCACGCCGAAGCGGTGCATCTCGATCGCCTGCTGCTCCTTGCCGAGGCCGATGACGGCCATCTTCGCGAGGCCGCTCTCGTAGCGGCCGTGAAAGTCGGTGTGCGGTTTGATGCGGTTGATCAACAGGATGCCGTCGGCGCCGTGCGCGTGGCGATCCATGAACAGCTGATGTGGGAGATCGCCGCGATCGAGCGCCACGACGTCCATCGACGAGCGCACGTCGCAGCCGAGCACATCCGGCGAGACGCCGTAGTCGGCCAGCACCTGCGCCTGGCCCTCGGCCGTCGCGCCGCCGTGGCTGCCCATCGCGGGCACGACGAACGGACGGCAGCCCCATTCGGCGAGGGACGACACGGCCGCGCGCACGATGGCGCCGATGTTCGCGATGCCTCGGCTGCCGGCAGCAACCGCGATCGCGCCGCCCGCCGGAAAGATCGATCGATGCGCCTGCAACTGCCGCCGCACGACGTCGGACACGTCGTCGATCCGCGGCCGCGGAAAGCGGACGTGCGCGCGGGTCAGTCTCAGCTCGGGACACGGGCTCATCGGCTGACGATCGTACATCGAACGCCGGGGACGCGCGCTGCACGCGCACGCGCGCTTCGGTCATACTCACCGGGCATGCCTCGTCGCACGGGCCGGCCGCGGCGCACGTCGGAGCTGCTCGACGTCTACACGAAGGACGTCACGAGCCGCGATTTCACGCGCATCTTCACGCGCGACGCGCCGGACGCCTATCGGGCGCTGGCCGGAAGCGTGGCCGACGGCCAGCGGCGCGGGCCGTGGCCGTCGCGGATCGTTCGCGAGATCCGCGCGTTCCTCATCGCGTTCGGGTTGAAGCTGTCGCCGGCGCGCCGTGCGCTGTTCGGCCTCGCGATCGTCTTCGCGCTCCTCGGGCTCGTGCGCTACAACGCCGGCGTCGATTCGTCTGGGACGCTCGAGCATCACGTCGAGATTCAAGGCAACGGGTTCATGCTCTGGTCGATCGGCCTGCTGGGCTTGCTCTTCGTGCTGGAAGTCGCCGATCGGATGTCCCTCAAGAACGATCTCGAGATCGCGCGCGGCATTCAGCTCGCGATGCTGCCGGCCGACACGATCGCGCTGCCGGGCGTCGACGTGCACGGGCTGTCGAAGCCGGCGAACACCGTGGGCGGCGATTTCTACGACATCCGCCCGCTGACCGACGGACGCGTGCTCGTCGCGGTCGGCGACGTCGCGGGCAAGGGCAGTCCCGCGGCGCTGCTGATGGCCCTGTTCCTTGCGATGGAGCGCGTCCTGCTCGACGAGCTGACCGATCTCGTGCCGCTGACGACGCGGCTCAACGGACAGATCGTGCGTCAGGCGCCGGGCACGCGCTTCATCACGCTGTTCATCGGCGCCTACGATCGGGCGACGGGGGCCTTCGAGTACGTCAACGCCGGCCATCCGCCCGCGCTCGTGCGGCGCGCCGATGGCGCATGGGAGCGGCTGCAGGACGGCGGCATCGCGCTGGGGCTGTTCGAAGGCGCCGAGTATCGTCTGGGGACGACGACGCTTGCGCCCGGCGACTCCGTGGCGATCTACAGCGACGGCATCACGGAAGCGGAGCATCCGTCGACGGGCTACTTCGACGAAACGGGCCTGCAGCGGTCGCTCGCCGCGGCGCACGTTCTTCCGGCCGCCGACATCTGCCGATCCGTCTTCGAGGACGTCAAGGCGCACACCGACGAGGGCAAGCTCGCCGACGACTTGACGATTCTGGTGCTGAGGCGACCGTAAAGCAGCGGTTCTGGGTTCTCTGTTCTCGGTTCTCCGTTCTGGATCATCGTAGCCGGCGGGCTTCAGCCCGCCGGACCCGCAGGACTGAAGCCCTGCGGCTACAAGCGTCTTCGACCTTCCAGACAGGTCAGTGACATCGCCCTCGCACCGGTGGTAACCTCCGGTTGTTCACCGAATGTCGATGCGGCTGTTCACCTGCGTCTTGTTGGCGGTGTCGCTGGCGGCTTGCGGCCGTGGTGCGCCGGCCTCATTGCCGATCGGCTCGGCGGCGCCGGACTTCTCGTTGCCGGGCGTCGATGGGCGGACGCACACGTTAGGCGAATTCGCCGCGAGTCCCGTGCTCGCCGTGGCGTTCACGTGCAACAGTTGTCCGGCGGCGCAACGGGCAGAGGCGGCGCTGAACGCGCTCGTGGCCCGCTATCGCGATCGGGGGCTCGCCCTCGTGGCGATCAACCCGAACGCCCCGAGCGCCGCGCGCTTCGAAGACCTCGCCCATACGGACGTCGGAGACTCGCTCGACGACATGAAGACGCGCGCCGCGTTCGCGCGCCTCGACTACCCGTATCTGTCCGACGGCGAGTCGCAGACCGTGTCGAAGCAGTACCGCGTCGTCGCGACGCCGCAGATCTTCGTCTTCGATCGCGCGCGTCATCTCCAGTATCAGGGGCGCATCGACGACGCGCCGGCGGACGGTCGCGCGACGTCGAACGACGCGGACGCGGCCATCGACGCGCTGCTTGCCGGCCGTCCCGTTGCGACCGCCGTGACGCCGGTTGCCGGCTGTCCGCCGATCTGGCGCGAGGATGCGCCGAAGGCGGAGGCCGAGCGCAAGGCGATCGCCGCCGAGCCGGTTGCCGTACAGGCCGCCGATGCGGCCGCGCTGTCGGCGCTGCGGAAGAACGGCACGGGCAAGCTGCTGCTCGTGAACTTCTGGGCGACGTGGTGCGGACCGTGCGTGACGGAGTTTCCGGAGCTCGAGGCGACCTACCGCATGTATCGCGGCCGCGGGCTCGAGTTCGTCGCCGTGTCGAGCAACGATCCCGAAGAGCGGCCGGGCGTGATCGAGTTCCTGCAGAAGCAGCACGCGTCGCACCGCAATCTGCAGTTCGGCACGTCGGACGTGTACGGGCTGCAGGCGGCCTTCGATCCGGCGATGCCCGCGTCCGTTCCGTTCACGCTGCTGCTGGCGCCGAACGGCGACGTGCTCTATCAGGAGCTTGGCGTCTCGGACATCCCGAGATTGCGGCGTGCGATTCTCGCCAATCTCCCCGACGATCGCGCGTCGGTCGGTCAGCGGGCCTACTGGGCACGAAATTAGGAGCGCATTTCAAACTTCGCCCCTCGACAGGCTCGGGGCGACCTGAGCGAAGTCGAAGGTCGAACTTCGAACTTCGAACTTCGAAAAAATGGCGTTACCGCAAGCGAGGCATCCATGAGCGCATCACGTCCGTCCCGTCCGTCGAGTCGTCCGATCGTGTTCCAACTCGCGCTCGGCGCGATGGCCGTCGCCCTGATGGCCGCGTGGCCCGCGGCACAGGGGCAGGCGCCACAGCAGGCCGCGCCCAGCCGCGGCATCCAGGCCGACGAGCATCCGGTGCTGCCGATCGGCTCGCCGCTGCCCGCGTTCACGCTGCCGGGCATCGACGGCGAGATGCACAAGAGCACCGAGTTCCTCGGCACGAAGCTGCTCGCGATCGTCTTCGAGAGCAACCACTGTCCCGTCTCGCAGCTCTACGAAGGCCGCATCGAGAAGCTGTACGCGGACTACAAGAGCAAAGGTGTGACGCTCGTCGCGATCAACCCGAACAACGCGAAGGCCGTCCGCCTCGACGAGCTCGGCTACACGGACGTCACCGACTCGCTGCCGGAGATGAAGATCCGCGCCGCGTTCCGCGGCATCGACTGGCCGTATCTGTACGACGGCGAAACGCAGGCGCTGTCGATGAAGTTCGGCGCCGTGGCGACGCCGCACATCTTCATCTTCGGCCAGGATCACACGCTCCAGTATCAGGGCCGCATCGACGACAACCAGCGCGAAGAGCTCGTCAAGACGCACGACGCGCGGAACGCGATCGACGCGCTGCTCGCCGGCAAGCCGGTGCCCGTCGCCAACACGCGCGCCTTCGGCTGCACGACGAAGTGGATGTACAAGTCGCAGGACGTCGATCGGGAATGGGCGCGCATCCAGGCCGAGCCGGTCACCGTCGATCCCGCCGACGCCGACGCGCTCAAGGCGCTGCGCGC
Organism: uncultured Solibacteraceae bacterium; assembly: GCA_964573795.1. Taxonomy (GTDB): domain Bacteria; phylum Acidobacteriota; class Vicinamibacteria; order Vicinamibacterales; family SCN-69-37; genus CAZNMF01. The sequence goes on along the minus strand of CAZNMF010000033.1, from coordinate 4,281 downwards.
GAACGCGACCGACAAGGTCACGCTCGTCAGCTTCTGGAACACGGGCTCGAAGCTCTCGACGGATCAGTTTCTCGACCTCGAGACGACGTACCGGATGTTCCGGCAGCGCGCGTTCAATCTCGTGACGGTCTCCACCGACGCGCCGTCGCAGAGCGCTGCCGTGCTGAGCTTCCTGAAGCAGCAATACGCGTCGAGTGCGAACAGACAGTTCGCGACGGCCGATCGCGCGGCGCTGCAAGCGGCGTTCGGCGTGAAGTGGAACGCCGCGCAGCCGCTCACGCTCGTGATCGCGCCCGGCGGCGAGATCCTCTACCAGAAGGAAGGCAAGTTCGACATCCTCGACATCCGCCGCACGATCCTCACCGCGATGCCGGACACGCGCGGGTACATCGGCTCGCAGGCCTACTGGAAGGCGGCGGTCGCCGCGCACAAAGCGGTCCGCAAGTAGCTCGAACACCTCGCAAATACGCTCGCGCCGCACGTCCGCACCCTGTGCCGATCCGGCACAGGGTGTGACGCCGCTTCACGCCTGCCCAAGCGTGAAGTCGTTATCGCTCAACAACTTGTACAATGGCCCGGCCATTGCTCTGAGCCAGCGCATGACTCGACTCGTGCTGCTCATCGCTCTTCTCTGCGCGCCGATCTCCGCCGCCGCGCAGGACGTCCCGCTCCATGACGGCCTCGTCATCGCGACGGCCGACCTCTCAGGCATCGCTCGCGATCGCCTGAGCCCCGCGCTCATCGCGGACATCGATGCGCTCGCCGGCGCGCCGCTCTCGTCCGATCGCCTGCACGCGCTCGCCGCGCGCATCGAAGCCGAGCACCCCGACATGGTCGCCGCGGTTCGCGACGCCGCGCTGGCCGACGGCCGCGTCCGCGTCGTCTTCCTCGTCGCCGCAATCGGCGACGATGCGGAACTGCAGGCGAACATCAACGCACGCTACGTCGTCGATCGCGTGCGCGTCGTCGGCATCGACGAGGCGCGGATCAGCCAGCCGCTGAGCGACGCATTGCAGGCGCTCGTCGGCACGCGCTTCGACAACGACGAAGCCGATCGGCTGGCGGATCGGCTGAAGGCGGAGTGGCCCGATTACGACGTCGGCCGTCGCGTGTCTCGGAGCGAGGAGTCCGGGCACATCCGGGTGGACTTCGTCCTCACGCGCAGCGAGCGCGGCCGCTGGCTGCGCCTCGCATCGTCGCGATCCAAGATCGTCTACCACGCGAATCAGGGGTGGAGCGGCGTCCTCGACATCCAGATGGGATCGGGCAACGCGAGGGCGACCGTTGGTCTCGTCGGATCGGACAACGACGATCTGGTCGAGGAGTACAGCGGCTACTCGTTCCGGTTCGAGAACCGCGAGGTCGGGACGAAACGGATCGGCGTCAGCTTCGACGTCTCGCGCTACACGCAGTCGTGGCGAAACGAAACGCAGATCGCCGCCGCGGCGTTCCCCGACGCCGCCGGCCTCTATCGCACGCGCGTGACGGCCACGCCGGCGATCTCGTTCGCGGTCGATCCGACGTTCCACGTCACCGGCGGCATCGTCGCCACGCAGCTCACGCCTGTCGACCAAGCGCCGCTGACGGGCCAGGTGCCGATCGATGCGGCCGAGCGCGTCAACGCGGGGCTGTTCGTCGCGGCGTTTCAGAAGCGGTGGCGCACGGATCGCCGCGGATCGCACCGGCTCGAGGCCAGCTACGAGTGGCATGGCGCGTCCGCGGCGCTGTCGAGCGATCTCGACTACACGCGCCAGGAGGGCCGCGCGCAGTATCGCTTCGATCGGCGCTCGAACACGGTGATCGCGTCGCTGCAGCTCGGCCGCATCACGGGCGACGCGCCGCTCTACGAGCGATTCACGATCGGCGACTCGTCGACGCTGCGCGGATGGAACAAGTACGAGATCGTCCCGCTCGGCGCGAGCCGGCTCGCGTACGAGTCGGTCGAGTACCGGTACCACGACTTCGCGTACTTCCTCGACATCGGCACGATCTGGTCGCCGGGCGAGGATCGCCGTGTCCGCGTATCGACCGGCGTCGGGTTCCACGGCGACAACGTCTCTCTCACCGTCGGCGTGCCGATCAACGCGGACGCCGTCTCGGCCACGTTCATCGCGGGAGTCCGGTTTTGATCCCCGCGACACGGCGGCGCACGGCGAAGCGCGCCGGGATCACGGCGGCGCTCGCGGGCCTCTCGGTCGTCTGGCTGTCGGCGCAGGCGATGACGATCTCGACGACGGGCGATCTGCTGCGCGTCAGGGCGCCTGGCTTCGGCTTTCTCGACGATCCGGTCGTCGAGCAGTTGCACGACGGCCGGTCGGTGCGGATCGGCGCGGATCTCGCCGTGCGAGAGCGGCCGGACGGGACGATCGTTGCCGAGGCGCACGAGACGTTCGTGTTGAGCTTCGACTTGTGGGAAGAGCGCTTCGCCGTCACGCGCGTGGCGGCGCCGTCGCAGTCGATCTCGCACCTGCGCGCGCGCGACGCGGAGGTCTGGTGCCTCGAGCGTCTCGCCGTGCCGCTGGCGGCGGTCGGCCGCATCGGCCGCGACACGCCGTTCTGGATCCGGCTGCAGTATCGTGTGCTGAATCCCGAGCGCGCGTCGACGCCGGACGAGCCGTTCAGCCTCGGAGGCTTGATCGAAGTGTTGAGCCGCAAACGGAGCAGCGCTGCGGCGCCGAAGACGCTCGAAGGCGGTCCGTTCCGCTTGCCCGCACCGCCGCGCCCGGCCCCGTGACATGCGTTCCAGCCTTCGCACCCGGCTCGTGGCCGCCTTCGTCGTCGCGACGCTCGTGCCGCTGGCGGCGACGCTGTGGGTTGCGGCCACGCTGCTCCAGCGCAGCCTCGGCTACGCGACGACGACCGAGCTCGACCGGCTGTCGCGCACGCTCGAGACGACGGCGCGCCAGCTCTATCAGCTCGAGCGTGACGCGCTGCGCCGCGACGCCTCCGACGGGCGGACGCCGGACGCGCGGTTCGCGGCAGCCGATCGCGCGTCGTGGCCCGATGACGTGCGCGCGTTCTGGGATGGCGGCGAAGCCGAGCGCGTCAGCACGGCCGGCGACGGCGGCAGCCGGCTCGATCTGCTGCGGCGCTCGCCGCAGGGCGTGGACGTGTTTCGCCGCGATCTCGCCGGCGCGCGGCTGGATGGGCTGTCGGACGAGTACCGCCGCGCGCGGACGCTCGTCGACGACAGCCGGTCGCACGATCTCCAGCGCGGCTTCACGCGCGCGCTCGTCCTGCTCATCGCCGCGGTGTGGCTGTTGTCGCTCGTGCCGCTCTTCCTCATCGCGCGTCACGTCAGCGAGCCGATTCGGCAGCTCACGGACGGTCTGACTGATTTCGCCGGCGGCGACTGGGATCGCCGCGTGCCGGCCGGGCGCGGCGACGAGGTCGGGCGCGCGATGGACGCGTTCAATCGCATGGCGGATCAGCTCCGTCGCAACCGGGATCGCCTCGTCTATCTCACGCAGATGACGAGCTGGCAGATGCTGGCGCGCAAGACGGCGCACGAGCTGAAGAACTCGCTGACGCCGATCCGGCTGACGGTGGAGGAGATCCTCGCGCGGCAGCCGGCCGCGGATCGCGCGTTCGTCGAGCAGGCGACGCAGATCGTCGTCGCCGAGATCGAGACGCTCGAGCGGCGCGTACGCGCGTTCTCCGAGCTGGCCGCCGAGCCCACGGTGACGCCGGCGCTTCTCGACATCAACGCGGCGGTCGACGAGCGGATCGCGCTGCTGCAGCCCGCGCATCAGGAGACGTCGTACGAGCGCCGTCTCGACATCAGCGCGCCGACTGTCTACGCTTCGGGAGACCTCGTGAAGAGCATCCTCACGAATCTGCTCGAGAACGCGGCGGAGGCGGCCGGGACCGGCGGCCGTGTGCGCGTGACGACGCGTCGCGACGGCGATCGCGTCGCAATCGACGTACACGACTCCGGGCCTGGCCTGAGCGCCGAGGCGTCGCGCACGCTGTTCGAGCCCACGATCACGTTCAAGAAGCGGGGGATGGGCCTGGGTTTGTCCATCGCGCGCAAGCACGCGTTGCTCTCCGGCGGCGACATCCTCGTCATTCCCGGCGAGCTGGGCGGGGCCGGCTTCCGCATCACGCTGCCGGCCGCGCCGCCTCGCGATCCCGCCTCATGACGCCTCGCCATCGCATCGTTATCGTCGACGACGAGCCGAACATCGGGCTGTCGCTGCGGCTGATTCTGGAACGTGAGGGCTATGGCGTCACCGTCTTCGAGACCGGCTCCGCGTTTCGCGCCGAGCGCCGCGCCGGCCG
>CAZNMF010000032.1:0-9235 GCA_964573795.1 uncultured Solibacteraceae bacterium | reverse complement strand
ATGTCACGACGATTGCTCCGGCGCGGCCGCGTGCGTGTCGGCCGCGAGCGCGCGCGCCTCCTCCGCGAACGCGCGCCCGCGCGCCGCGTAGTCGGTGAACATGTCGAAGCTCGAGCACGCCGGCGCCAGCAGCACGGCGCCGCCCGACGGCGCGAGATCGAACGCGCGCCGTACGGCGTCGTGCATCGACGCCGCGCGCGCCACGGGCACGAGATCGCCGAGCGCCTGCTCGACCAGCTCCGCCGCCTCGCCGATCGCGACGATGCCGCGCGCGTGCTGACGCACGGCGTCGCGCAGGTCGCGAAAATCCCCGCCTTTGTACCGGCCGCCGACGATCGGCACGACGCCCGCCCCGACGCTCTCGATCGCGCGTCGCGCGGACACGACGTTGGTCGCCTTCGAGTCGTCGATGAAGCGGATGCCGTCGACCTCGGCGACGCGCTGCAGCGCGTGCTCGAGCCCCTCGAACGTCTCGACCGCGCGGTGCATCGCCGCCGGCGGCACGCCCGCGAGGCACGCGACGGCGGAGGCCGCGAGGACATCCGACAGCAGGTGGCGTCCGGGCAGGCGCACGGCCGACACGGGCAGCAGCGGACGTGTGTTCCCTCCGCGGCGGCGCTCGACGATCTCGCCGGCGTCGACCGTGACGCCGTCCGCGATCGGCGCGTCGAGCGCGAAGTCGAAACGACGCGCGCGCGCGGTCCGCGCGAGCTCGAGCGAGGCGGGATCGTCCGCGTTGATCACCGCCCAGTCCGCCGTGGTCTGATTCGCGAAGATCCGCGCCTTGGCGCTCGCGTACTCGTCGAACGACGCGTGCCGGTCCAGGTGATCCGGCGAGAGGTTCACGAGCACCGCGATCCACGGGTGGAACTGCTCCGTCGTCTCGAGCTGGAAGCTGCTGACCTCGACGACGTGGACCGAGTCCGGCGTCGACTCGCTCACCTGCGCGCTCAAGGCCGTGCCGAGATTGCCGCCGGCGGTCACGCGCACGCCGCCCGCCTGCAGCATCCTCGCGGTCAACGTCGTCGTCGTCGACTTCCCTTTCGTGCCCGTGATCGCGACGACCCGTCCCGTCAGCCAGCGCGACGCGAGCTCGATCTCCCCGATGATCGGCACGTCACGGCGGCGCGCGGCGACGAACGCCGGCTGCACGGGCGGCACGCCGGGGCTGAGGACGACGAGGTCGGCATCGGCGAACAGCCGATCGCGATGCGGCCCCAGCTCGATCGCCACACCGCGCGCGCGCAGATCGTCCGCGCCGTCGAACGGCGTCGTGCGGCTGTCGGCGAGCGTCACGCGCGCGTGGCGCTCGCGCAGCAGTACCGCCGCGGCGATGCCGCTCCTCGCCGCGCCGACCACGACCACGTGCTGTCCCGCCACGCTGAAGCTCACGTCATCACCTCAACTTGAGCGTGGTCAGGCTGAAGAGGGCGAAGATGATCGACAGGATCAGGAAGCGCGTGATGATCTTCGGCTCCTGCCAGCCGCTCAGCTCGAAATGGTGATGGATCGGCGACATCTTGAAGACGCGCCGGCCGGTCAGCTTGAACGACGCGACCTGAATGATCACGGACGCGGCTTCCATCACGAACACGCCGCCGACGATCGGCAGCAGCAGCTCCTGCTTGATCAGGATCGCGACGGTGCCGAGCGCGCCGCCGAGCGCGAGCGACCCGACGTCGCCCATGAAGATCTCCGCGGGATGCGCGTTCCACCATAGGAAGCCGAGGCTCGCGCCGACGAGCGCGCCGCAGAAAATCGTCAGCTCGCCGACGGGCTCGAAGTGCACGAGCAGCAGGTAGTCGGCGAACACGCGATGGCCCGTGATGTAGGTGAGCGCGGTGAACGTCGCGGCCGACACGGCGAACGTGCTGATCGCCAGCCCGTCGAGCCCGTCGGTCAGGTTGACGGCGTTGGTCGCGCCGACGAGCACGAGGATCGCGAACACGACATAGCCGATGCCGAGGTCGGGGATCCAGCGCTTGAAGAACGGCGGGATCAGCCGCGTGTTGTACAGCGGAGGATCGTGACCGGCGAGCACCATCAGCGCGATGCCGACCCCGAGCGCGACGGCGATCTGCGCCGTGAACTTGTATCGCGCAAACAGGCCGTAGTGGCTGTGGCGCGTGACCTTCAGGTAATCGTCGACGAAGCCGATCGCGCCGAAGAGCGCCGTCGCGATGACGGCAATCCAAATGTAGACGTTGCTCAGATCCGCCCACAGCAGCGTCGGCACGAACACCGCCGTCAGGATCAGCAAGCCGCCCATCGTCGGCGTGCCGGCCTTCGGCTTGTGGCTCGCGGGGCCGTCCTGGCGCACGACCTGTCCGATCTGGAACGCACGCAACCGGCGAATCAGCCACGGCCCGAGCAGCAGGCTCAACGCGAGCGCGGTGAGGCTCGCCGCCGCCGTGCGGAACGTGATGTAGCGCACGACGCCCAGGCCGGGCACGCGCTCCGCGAACGGCAGCAGAAGGTGGTACAGCACTACGCCACCTCCTTCAGCCGATCGACGACGAGATCCGTACGCGTGCCGCGCGAGCCCTTGACGAGCACCAAGTCGCCAGGCGCGACGAGCGCTGCGACGGCGTCGGCTGCCTGACGGCTGTCCACGAAGCGGTGGATGCGATCGGTGCCGAGCCCGCCCTCGCGCGCGCCGGCGGCAAGTGCGTCGGCATCGTCGCCGCCGATCGCGACGAGCACGTCGACGCCCGCCTCTGCGGCGGCACGCCCGCAGGCGCGATGCAGCGCATTCGATGAATCGCCCAGCTCGAGCATGTCGCCGAGCACGGCGATGCGGCGGCCGGACGTCGGCGTCGCCGCGAGCGCCCGCAGCGCGGCCATCGTCGCCGCCGGGCTCGCGTTGTACGAGTCGTCGACCACGCGCGTGCCGTCGGGCAATCGCGTCGACGCACCGCGCCGCGCGACGGGCGCGAGCGCCGCAACGCGCGCCTCGATGGCCCGACGATCGACGCGCAGGTCGACCGCAACCGTCACGGCGGCGAGCACGTTCGACAGATGCGCGCGGCCCGGCAGGGGCACGCGCACGTGCAACGGACCGGCAGGCGTCGAGACGTCGGCGGAGACGCCGTCGAAGCCGCGATCGACGATCCCGGTCGCGCGCACGTCCGCGGCCGCCGACTCGCCGAACGTCAGCCGCCGGACGCGCGCGCGCGACACGTGCGCCATGACGAGCGGATCGTCGGCGTTGGCGACGACGACCGTGTCGGCCGTTGCGTGCTCGAGCACCTCCGCCTTCGCCTCGGCGACGGCGTCGCGCGATCCGAAGTACCCGATGTGCGCGTCGCCGACGTTCGTCCAGACGCGCACGTCGGGCTCCGCGATCTCGACGAGCGTGCGGATCTCGCCCGCGTGGTTCATGCCGAGCTCGACGACGGCGACGTCGGGCCCGTGGCGCAGATCGATCAGCGACAGCGGCAGCCCGATGTGATTGTTGAGATTGCCGCGGTTGCGATACACGCGATACCGCGCTTCGAGCAGGTTCGCCGTCACTTCCTTCGTCGTCGTCTTGCCCGCGCTGCCGGTGATCGCCACCACGCGCGCGCCCGACGCGCGTCGAATCGTCCGCGCCAGCGCCTGCAGCGCCCGTAGGGTGTCCGGCACGACGATCACCGTCGCCCGCCCCGCGTCGACGGGCGGCGTCTCGACGAGCAGGCCCGCGGCGCCGCCGGCCAGCGCCTGCGACAGAAACGCGTGCGCGTCGAAGCGCTCGCCCCGCAGCGCGATGAACAGCGTGCCGGGCGCGAGCGCGCGGGTGTCCGTCGACACGCCATCGAACACCGCGGCGGGCGTGCCTGCCACGATCCGTCCTCCGGTCGCCTCGGCGACCAGCGCTGCCGTCACGATCACGGTGCTCACGGCGGACGTCACACGTTGGAAGCGGCGCGCCGATGACCCAGCGCGGCGCGGGCGACGTCGACATCGCTGAACGGCAGCGTGCGATCGCCGATGACCTGATATGTCTCGTGGCCCTTGCCGGCAATCAGGACGAGATCGCCGGGCTTCGCCATACGAATCGCCTGTTCGATGGCGCGGCGCCGATCGACTTCGATGACGTACGGCGTCCGCGGCCGCTTCGGCCCGCCGGGCTCCGGCGTCGGCGCGAGCCCGCGCACGATCTCGTCGATGATGCGCACGGGATCTTCCGATCGCGGGTTGTCCGACGTCAGCACGACCAGATCGCTCAGCCTGGCGGCGACGGCGCCCATCAGCGGCCGCTTGGTGCGATCGCGATCGCCGCCGCAGCCGAACACCGTGATCAGCCGTCCCGCCGCCAGCGGCCGCGCGGTCTCGAGCAAGTTCTTCAGCGCATCGTCCGTGTGCGCGTAGTCGACGACGACGCGGACGTCGTCCGCGCTGGTCGAGACGATCTGGAAGCGTCCGGGCACGTGCTCGAGCGCCGCGATGCCGCGCTCGATCGCCTGCGCCGGCAGGTCCAGCGCGAGCGCGGCCGCCGCGGCCGCGAGGATGTTGTAGACGTTCGGCCGCCCGACGAGCGGCGATCGGATCGACAGCGTGCGATCCGGCGTCCGGACGTCGAACGCCAGTCCCTCGAGCGTGTACTCGACGTTCGTCGCGCGCACGTCGGCGGCGTGATCGATGGCGTATGTCACGACGCGCGGCAGCGCGCCCGCGAGCTCGACGCCCCGCGGATCGTCGGCGTTGACGATGGCCGGCGCGCCGGCGGGCAGCATCTCGAACAGCCGCTTCTTGGCCGCGAAGTACTGCTGCATATCACCGTGAAAGTCGAGGTGGTCGCGCGTCAGGTTGGTGAAGACCGCGGCCGCGAAGCGCAGGTGCTCGACGCGGCGCAGCGCCAGCGCGTGCGACGACACTTCCATCGCGCACGCCTGGCATCCCTTGGCCCGCATCTCGCGCAGCAGCCGCTGCACGTCCGACGCCTCCGGCGTCGTGTGCAGCGCGTCGCGCTCGTCGGCCGGCGACGGACCGACCTTGACGGTTACGGTGCCGAGCCGGCCGCATGGCAGCCCAGCCGCGTCGAACACCGACGCCAGCAGATATGTCGTTGTCGTCTTGCCGTTGGTGCCGGTGACGCCGACGAGCGTCAGCTCCTCGCTCGGATGCCCGTGGACGATCGCCGCCAGATCGGCCAGCGCGAGACGGGCGTCCGACGTCATCAGCCAGGGCACCGGCGTCTCTGCGGCGGCAGGCGTCTCGGCGACGATCGCGATCGCACCGCGCGCGATCGCGTCGGCGGCGAAGCGCGCGCCGTCGGCGCGATGGCCGGGAATGGCCACGAACACCGCGCCGCGAGACACCGCGCGCGAGTCGTGCGCCACGACGGTGACCGGCGTATCGCCGCGCCCGGCCTGCGCGATCCGCGCGGCCGAATCGGCGGCGAGCGTCCGAGCGGACGCCACCAGCTCGGCCAGCGTCATGGGTTCGCCTCGATGGACGTCGCGCGGCCGGCATCCCGCCGCAGCTCGACAATCGCCTGGCCGCCGGCGTCGACGGGAACGCCCGGCTCCGGCGATTGCCGGACGACGAACCCCGATCCGCTGATGCGTGGGGTCAGCCCGATCGCGCCGAGCGTGCGCATCGCCTCGCGGCCGCTCGCGCCGCGCAGGTCGGGCATGACCGCGGGACCATCGGTTGGCTGCGGCTGCAGAGGCAGCGACGTCACGCGCACGCGCTGCCACTGCGCGGGCATCGGCTCTGGCGCCGCGGGCACGAGCACGGGCGGCTCGGGGCTCTCCGTCGGCGGCACGCCTGCATGCTGTAGCGCCGCTTCCGCGATGCGCTTGAAGATCGGCCCGGCCACCGGGCCGCCGTAGTACGAGCCGGCGCGCGGCGTGTCGATCACGACGAGGATCGTGTAGACGGGATGCCGCGAGGGAATGAAGCCGACGAACGACGCGTTGTACTCGGAGTCCGAGTACCGGCCATTGACGATGCGATGCGCCGTCCCGGTCTTGCCGGCGATCGAGTATCCGGCGATCTTCGCCATGGTCGCCGTGCCGCGCTCGACGACGCCTTCCATCATCGTCGTCAGCTCGGCCGCCGTGTCCGGCTCGATCGCCCGGTGCAGCGCCTTCGGCGCGATCGCGTCGCGCACGCCGTTGCGAGTCACGGCGCGCACGATGTGCGGCTCCATCAACGTGCCGCCGTTGGCGACGGCGCTGGCGGCGGTCACCATCTGCAGGGGCGTGACGCTGACCTGATAGCCCATCGACACCGACGCGAGCCCGCTTTCCGTCAAGTTCGCCGCGTTCCACAACCCGCGGCTGCCGCCGGGCAAATCGGGTGCAAGCTGCTGGCCAAAGCCGAAGCGATGCACGTAGGTCGTCATCAGCGCCGCGCCGGTGCGCAAGCCGACTTTCACTGCGCCAACATTGCTCGACTTCACGATGACGTCGATGAACGGAATCACGCCGTTGCGGTGCGTGTCGTAGATCGGGCGGCTGCGCCCGGCCACCGAGACGTAGCCGGGGTTCGTGTCGATCAGATCGAACGGCCGGACGATGTGGTTCTCGAGCGCGGCGGAGGCCGTCACGATCTTGAAGGTCGATCCCGGCTCGTAGACGTCGGTGATCGCGCGATTGCGCAGCGCGTCCAGGCTGAAACGGCTCGCGATGTTCGGGTTGAACGTCGGGTAGTTGGCGAGCGCGAGGATCTCGCCGGTCCGCGGATCCATGATGAGCGCGGTGCCTCCGCGCGCGTGATTCGCCTCGACGCCCGCCTTGAGCTCGCGCTCGGCGATGTACTGCAGATTGACGTCGATCGTCAGCTCGACCGTCGCGCCGGGCACCGGCGGCCGTTCGACGACGGTGTCCAGACGCCGTCCGTGCGCGTCCACCTGCACGCGCGCGAGGCCCGCCTGGCCCTGAACGTCCTGATCGAACGAGTACTCGACGCCGGCCTGTCCCGTGTTGTCGAGGCCGACGAACCCGAGGACGTGCGCGGCCAGCTCGGCGTACGGATAGTAGCGTCGCGGCTCGGTCCGCAGCAGGATGCCGGGCAGGCCGAGCGCGTCGACGCGCGCGACCTGGTCCGGCAGCACGGTGCGCGAACGGCGCACGTAGACGAAGCGCTTGCGGCTCGACAGCGTCCGGACGAGCTCCTCGCGATCCTTGCGCGTGCAGTCGCGCAGCGCGTCGCAGATCGCGTCGGCGGTCTTCCGCCGCTCCGACGGCTCGATCAGCGACGGATCGGCGACGATCGAATCGGCGTCGACGGAGTACGCCATCAGGCGCCCGTCGCGATCGAGGATGTCCCCGCGTGGGGCTTCGGGACGAATCTCCGATTCCTGCTGCGCGATCGCCTCCGCGAGCCGGGAGTCGTGCTGCACGACCTGCAGCATGACGAGCCGCGCCTCGAGCGTGACCGCCCACACCGCCAGAAACGCCAGCGCGCAGAGCGCGCGGCGCTTGACGATCGGCCGCCACGCGGCGTCGGGCGTGCGATCGGGCCGTTCGTCGGCCGGGAACGGATCGATCGGCTCCATGCGATCGACGACGGCCCGGCCGAGCCGGAAGAGCGTGCGTGGCGTCCAGCGCTTCGCCATGGCTCGCCTCAACGCGCCTGCGCGACGATGGCGCCCGAGGGCGACGCCGCATGCGCCCGCTCGATCACGACCGTGTCGGCGAGCGACGGCCGGCGGAGACCGAGCGCCGCGGCGCGCGGCTCGATCTGCTGCGGCGCGCGCAGCGCCTCGAGGTTCAGGCGCAGCTGGCGATTCTTGCTCTGCTCGTCCGCGCGATCGCTCCGAAGCTGCTCGATCCGGTAGCCCGTCAGATCCATCGTGCTGCGCTGCCGGACGGAGAACAGCAACATCGCGACGATGAGCATCGCGAGCAGCAGCAACCGGCGCAGATCGCGGCCATGGCGGCCGTCGGCCTCGCGCTGGATCGGATTGTTGCGAACGTCCGTCTTGACGGCGTACTCGAGATCGATGCTGTTCATGCCACCCTCTCCAGCACACGAAGGCGCGCGCTGCGCGCGCGCGGATTGCGGGCGCATTCCTCGTCGCCGGGCGTCACCGGACGCCGCGTCGCGACGAGAAACGCCTCGTGCTCGGCCGCCAGCGCGCGAAAGCGCTGCTTGACGGCGCGGTCCTCGATCGAATGAAACGCGATGACGGCGAGCCGCGCGCCGCGCGCGAGACAGCGCGGCGCCGCATCCAGCCATCCCTGCACGCCGCCCGGCTCGTCGTTCACCCACAGGCGCAGCGCCTGGAACGTGCGCGTCGCCGGATCGATCCGCTGCCAGCCCTTCCCGCCCGCAGCGCGCCGGACGACGGCCGCGAGCGCGCCGGTGTCGGCGAGCGCGCCTCGATCGCGCGCGGCGACGATCGCCCGCGCAATCCGCCGCGAATGGCGCTCGTCGCCGTACTGCCAGATCACGTCGGCCAGCTCCGTGTCCGTGACGTCGGCAAGCCGCTCGGCCAGCGTCAGGCCGCGCGTGCGGTCCATGCGCATGTCGAGCGGCCCCGCCTGCCGGAAGCTGAACCCGCGCGCCGGCTCGTCGAGCTGCATCGAGGACACGCCAAGGTCGACCACCATGCCCTGGACCTCCGTCAGCCCTTCCGCCGCCAGCACGTCGGCCACGCGCCGATAATCGTCGTGCACGAACACGATGCGATCGGCGGCGTCCGCGAGCCGCCGCCGCGCTTCGGCGATCGCGTCCGCGTCCCGATCGATGCCGATCACGCGTCCCGCGCCGGCGCCGATCAACGCGCGCGTGTGCCCACCGAGCCCGAGCGTGCCGTCGACGTACACCCCGTCGGCGCGCGGCCGGAGCCACTCGACCACTTCCGCCACGAGCACCGGCTCGTGCGACGGCTCAAATCCCGAACTCGGCGAGCGCCCGGGCATCGTCATCCGTGAACGGCTCGCGCTGGAGCTTCGAGAGGAAGCGGTCGTGGTTCCACACTTCGAGAAAGTCCACTTGCCCGAGCACGTCGACGTCTCCGGTCATGCCGGCCGTGTCGCGCAGACGCGGGGCGATCCCGACCCGGCCTTGTGTGTCAAACTCGACGACCTGACCGTAGTAGTTGACGCGGTCGAGAAACTTCTTGCGTGCCGGGTGCTGAGCGGGCATGCGCTCCAAGCGCTGCTCGACCTCGAGCCAGACCGGCATCGGATAGATCAGAACGGAGTCGCCCGTGAGGCTCGTGACGTACAGCCCCGACCCGTGCTGCTCCTCCACGAACGCCTTGAATGCGCTCGGGAGCTTGAGCCGCCCTTTGTCGTCG
>CAZNMF010000031.1:0-2690 GCA_964573795.1 uncultured Solibacteraceae bacterium | reverse complement strand
CTTCAGCTCGAGCACCTGCGCCAGCGTGCGGATGAGCAGCGTCTTGGCGAGGCCGGGCACGCCGACGATCAGGCTGTTGCCGCCGACGAACAGCGTCAGCAGCACCTGATTGACGACGTCCTGCTGGCCGACGATGAGCTTGGCCAGCTCGGCCTCGATCTTCCGCCGGCCCTCGTTCATGCGATCGGCCAGCGCGATGTCCTCGGGCGAGTCCATGGTGACGGTCTTTTCGGCGATATCCACGGTGATGACCTTTCCATTCGGGCGGCCACAGGGGGCCGCCCCTACATCGGGCTACGGACTACAGGCCACGGGCTACGGGACCCAAGCCAAGCCCCGAGCCTCACGCCCCAAGCCTTCCTCACGCCAATCCCAGCTTGCGGCGGTACATCCACTCGCCGCCCATCAGGCCGATCAGGCCGACGAGCACGATCGGCATGTCCCACAGCTCGCGCTCCTCGGTGATCGTCACGCCCTTGCCGCTGTAGCTGATCGCATCGACCAGCGATGACGCCTCGGCAGCGCGGAAGAAACGGCCCTCGGTGTCCTCGGCGATGCGGCGCAGGAGCGGCGCGCGCATCGCGGCGTCGAAGTACTCGGCGTCGCTCGGCGCCACGCGCAGCGCCGTCGTGCCGCGCTCGAGCGGCGCGCCGGCCTTGTCCGTGCCGTCGACGGCGATGCGATAGAGCCCGTCCTCGGACGGCGTGAACCGCGCGCGATATTCGCCGTCCTGCTCGACCGTCCATTCCATCGGCACGTCCTCGACCTTGCCCGACGGCGCCGTCACGTGCGCGATCACGCGCGCGTCGTCGATGCCGTGGTACTCGGGATCGACGATCTCACCGGTCAGCGTCACGGGCTCGCCGCGCTGCACGCGATCCGGCGCCACCATGACCATCGTCCGATCCGGCACGTCGCTCACGAGCCAGCGCGTCAGCCGCTGCCAGAAGTTCTGGTGCGTCTTGTCGTCGACGGCCATCTTCGCGTGCATGCGCCACAGCCACGTGTCCTGCACGGCCAGCGCGATCGTCTTGCCGCGGCCGTAGCGCTGATACGCGAGCACGACCTGCTCGCGCCCGCGCTGATCGGTGCCGCTCAGCAGCACGTTCGCGCCCGGCTTCACGCTGCCCGCCGGCGCCGCGTTGACCGCGTAGAGCGGCGGCAGCGTCTTCCACTTCGCGTCGGCGGCCGCCTCGGTGTCCGCGATCTGCGTGGCCGGATGCGACTGGCCCACGCGCGTCGGCCGCACGGCCAGCTCGAGCGGCGGTTGAATCGGACGCGTGTTCGCGGCGTCGAGCGCGATCGGCAGCGCGTTCGACAACGGCGTCCCCGCCCATCCGCCCTCGGCGAACGCGCGATCGCCGCCGAGCATCATCAGGCCGCCGCCGCGCACGTCGACGAAATCTTCGAGCATGCGCTGCTGCTCCGGCGTGAACGCGGCGGCCTCGACGCTGCCGAGGATGATCCCGCGATACGTGAACAGCTCCTCGCGCGTCGTCGGAAAGCCCGACTGCAGCTCGTCCGGGCTGTCGACGAACCGCAGATATTTGTCCGGCGCGTTCGCCGTCGCTTCCGCGGTGCGCTGCAGCAGGATCAGCCCGATGCCCTTGTCGTCGGCCGTCGCGGCCTTGATGAACTTCGGCTCGGGCCGCGGCTCGCCCTCGAAATACAGGATGCGCTCGCGGCGATCGTAAACGTCCACCAGCACGTCGCGCTGGTTGTTCTGCGTGACGTCCTCGCCGGTCTGCGCGGGGATCGTGAACCGGAACGCGCGCGATCCCGCGTCGGCGGCCTTGAAGCGCACCTTGATGGTCTTGGACTCGCCGTCGGGCGGCAGCGTCACGTCCTGCGACGCGATCGTCCGCCCCTCGTCCTCGACGACGATCGGCACGGTCGTGCCCGCGTAGCCGGTCTGCGTGACGACGACGTCGACGACGAGCGACGCGCCTTTCAGCACGCGGCGCGGCGTCTCGACGCGCGTGACTTGAACGTCGCGCGCCAGGCGATCCTTGCCCACGCCGACGGAGAACACGGGCACGCCCTGCGCCTTCAGGTGCGCGAGCGGCACGTCGAGCGTGTCGTCCGCGTTGTCCGCGCCGTCGCTCACGACGACCAGGCCGGCGACCGGCAGCCCGCTGAGCTCGTCGCTCGCACGCTCCAGCGCGTCGCCCAGACGCGTCGCCGTGCCCTGGAACGTCAGGTCGCCGGTCGTCTGCACCCGTTCGGCCGTGCTCGAGAAGCGAAAGACGCGCGGCACGAAGCGCTGGCCGATCGCGGACAGCAGCGGCGCGTCCGGCCGGCCGAGCTGATCGCGCACGAACTCGCTGCGCGCCTTGCCCTGCTCGTCGGCAATCTGCATGCTGCGCGAGTCGTCGAGCAGGATGCCGACGAAGTTCTGCTGCGGCACGGCGACCTTCAGCAGCAGCATCGGCCGCAGGACCGCGAACAGCGCGACGAGCAGCAGCGCGACGCGCGTCGCGAGCAGCACCGCGCGCGGCCGGCCGCGCAGATCGGCGACCTGCCAGTAGCTGAAGACGACGTACACGGCTGCAGCCGCGACGATCGCGGCGGTCAGCCACATGGATCGGGTGGCGCCGAAGACGAAGTGGCCCTGTTCGAACACGAGCCGCTCGTACTTGAACAGAAGCCGGAAGACCGATTCGAGCACGGAAGCGCCGATTGTATCGAAA
>CAZNMF010000030.1:0-6682 GCA_964573795.1 uncultured Solibacteraceae bacterium | reverse complement strand
CGACTACGCGTTCACGGACGTGCTGGCGCAGGTAGGCGCGCGTGTCGTGCGCGGCGCGCACGACACGCGGGTGGAGGGCACGGGCGCACTTGCGGGCGTCGACGTCGACATGCACGACATCTCCGACACCGTCATGACGCTCGCGGCGATCGCGCCGCTCGCGTCGGGCCCCACGCGTATTCGCAACATCGCGAACATCCGCATCAAGGAGACCGATCGCCTCGCCGCGATTGCCACGGAGCTCGAGAAGCTCGGCCAGCACGTCATCCAGGGCGACGACTCCATCGTCGTCGACCCGCGCCCGATCCGCCCGGCGCTCGTGCACTGCTACAACGATCACCGCATCGCGATGAGCTTCACCGTGCTCGGCCTCGCGGCGGGTCACGTGCAGATCGACGATCCCGCGTGCGTGGCGAAGACGTATCCGACGTTCTGGGACGACGTGAAGACGTGTTACGAGAGCGTGGGGCAGAAGGTGGGGTGGTGATCGAACTTCGAACTTGGAACTTCGAACTTCGAACTTCGAAAACGCCCTTCGGAGGGCCGAACCTTCAGGTTCGGCCGTACGTCTGCGCGATCGTCTCCTGCAAGGCCGTCGTCGCGCGCTCTTCGTCGCCGACGCTGACCTGCATCGGCGCGCACACCGTCAGGTGCATCTGCGCGCGATGCCATGGCGTCAGACGACGCCATCTGAACGCGCGTCCGCGCGGCCAGAGAGCGTACAGGCCATCGAGCGCGACAGGAACGATCGGCGCGCCGAGGTGCGACGACAGGATCGCCGCGCCCTTGCGGAACGGACGGATCGCGCCGTCGATCGATCGCTCGCCTTCGGGAAACAGCATCAGTACTTTGCCGAGCCGCAGGCCCGTGGCCGCCGCGCGCATCGCAGCCAGCAGGTGCGCGTCCGGGTCGACCGGCACGATGTTGGCCAGCCGCGCGACCGCCTTCATCAGCGGCGTCTGGAAGTACTCGGCTGCGCCGACGAAGAAGATCCGGCGGAACAGCCGGAACGGCAGGTTGGCGGCGACGACGAAGCCGTCGAGATAGGACGCATGATTCGGCGTCAGGATGCACGGACCCGACGCAGGGAACTGCGCGCGGCCATCGACGCGCAGGCGGACGCCCGCGCGGGCGATGAGGACGATCGCGCGCAACACGACGAACAGCACGATGGCACGCAGCCACGACGATCGCGAGAGGTCGCGCGCGATGGCGGCGTCGGGCTCTGCCGCGAGCATCGTTTGCCATTCGGACGACAACCGATCGGTCGCAGGCGCATCGGCAGCGGCGCCACCCGTGCCGGCCGCCGCGAGCACCGCCTCGGCGAGCTGCCGCGCCGTGAAGATCGTCGCGCGCACCTCCGGCGACACCTGCGCGCCTTCGCGCCGCTCCAGGATCGCCAGCAGCTCGACGCGCTCGAGCGAGTCGAGCTGCAGGTCCAGCTCGAGGTTGTCGTCGGGCAGGACGGTCTTGCCGATCCGCGCGGCGATCGTCTCGACGACGCGCCGATGACCGTCCTCGTCGAGCCATCGCGTCTCGTCTGACGTTGGCGTGCGCGTCGGCTCGGCCGCGGCTTGCGCCTGCGCACGATGCTGGCGCGCGATCTCCGCGCGCTTCAGTTTGCCCGTCGTCGTGCGCGGCAGCGGCTCGAACGACAGATCGAAGCCGAGCACGCGCTTGTGCGGCGGCAGCGAGACGGATTGTTCTTCCAGCTCGAACCGGATCAATTCGCGGACGTTGACCGTGCCTCGCGCGCGCAGCGCGGACTCGTCGGGGACGACGATCGCGTGCAGCCGCTCGGCGGCCGGTGCGGTCTCGTCGGTCACGCCGAGCACGCAGATCTCCTTGACGAACGCCGATCGCAGGTAGTGCGCTTCGATCTCCTCCGGATACAGATTCTTGCCGGAGCTGAGGACGATGACTTCCTTCTTGCGGCCGGTGATGTAGACGCGGCCCTTCGCATCGACGCGGCCGAGGTCCCCGGTGTGCAGCCAGCCGTCGCGAATGGTCTCTGCCGTGACGTCGCGCCGGTTGAAGTACTCGCGCATGACGATCGGCCCGCGAATGAGGATCTCGCCCGTGGCCTTGCCCGCCGCGCCGTCATCGGCCAGCGCCGGCTCGGGCGCGATGCGCACCTCGACGCCGGGCAGCGGCTGGCCGACCGACGTCGTGAACCGATCGCCCGGCCGCATGACCGTGGCCGCGCCGGACGTCTCCGTCAGACCGTACCCATTCAGCAGCGTGAGGCCGAGCCCGTAGAGATCGCGCGCGATCGCCGGATCGAAGCGCGATCCGCCGGTGATCAGCATCCGCATCTTCGAGCCGAGCGCCGTGTGCACGCGGCCGAAGATCCGGCGTCCGGGATTGGCGCCGATCGTGTCGCGCAGCACGGCGTTGGTGCGCACGATGGCGGTGAACAGCGCGCGCACCGCGCGTCCGCGCCGCGCGAACTCGCCGACGACGCGCTGGTGGATGAGGTAGAAGAACTGCGGCACGCACGCGAAGACCGTGATGCCGCGCGCGTCGAGCGCCTCGACGAGCGACGCGGAGTTGATCGATTCGAGAAAGACGACGCGCGCGCCGGCCGAGAGCGGCAGCAGCAGGTTCGCCATCTGCGCGAGCGCGTGGAACAGCGGGAGCACGCCGAGCACCGCGTCGTCTTCCGTGACGTGGATCACGCCGAGCGCGGCGACGCGCTCGGCCTCGAGATTGCCGTGCGTGAGCACGACGCCCTTCGGATCGGCGGTCGTCCCGGACGTGTAGAGAATCGCGGCGGCATCCGCATCGTCCATTGCGACGATGGGAAGGGTGGCGGGATCTCGATGGAGGGGCGGACCTTCACGTCCGCCCGCTTCGGCCGAACCTGAAGGTTCGGCCCTCCGAAAGGCCGCTTCGTCGAGCGCGGTCAGCGGCGCGACGCAGATCGAGGCGCCGGCGAGCGTCGCCGCCTCGTGCGCGACGTCGTGCAGGCGATCCGACACGAAGAGCACGCGCGCGCCGGCGTCCCTGACGATCGTCGCGACCTGGTGGGGAGCATAGGCCGTATCGAGCGGCACGGCGACGGCGCCGATGCGCAGCGTGCCGAGATACGCGGCAATCCAGGCGGCGTCGTTCGCGGCGAGAATTGCGACGCGATCGCCCGATCGCACGCGGCCGGCCTCCAGGAGCCACGCGGCCACGCGTCCGCTCGACGCGAGCAGCTCGGCATCGGGCGTGGTCCCCAGCCCGTCGCGGCCCGCCATCTCGCTGGCGGCCCGGCCGGGAAATCGCGCGGCGGCATGCGCGATCCGCTCGCAGAAGTTGGACATCAGGGCCGGGCGCGCGGCGTCCTGGCCGCGCGGCGGCTGATAGAATAACGGACCGGCACCGAATCATCTGGAGGAGTCTTCGTGATGTCGAAACTACTGCTCGTTTCCGCGCTCTGTCTCGGCGTGGCCGCCACGGCGGCGGCCCAGACGCCCGCGGCCTTGAACGTGGGCGATCCGGCGCCGGCGTTCTCACTGCCCGGCACCGACGGCAAGACGCACACGCTCGCGGATTACAAGGGCAAGGAAGTCGTGCTCGCGTGGTATCCGGCGGCGTTCACCGGCGGCTGCACGGCGGAGTGCCGGTCGATTCGCGATGCGTCGGACACGATCTCGAAGTACGACGTCGCGTACTTCATGGCGAGCGTCGACACGCCGGAGAAGAACAAGGCGTTCGCCGAGCAGGAGCAGGCGAACTTCCCGATGCTGTCCGATCCCGATCGCAAGGTCGCGGCCGCGTACGGCGTGCTGACGAACCCGACCGGCGTGGCGAAGCGCTGGACGTTCTTCATCGGTCCCGATGGCAAGATCCAGCACATCGAGACCGCCGGCCACACGGCCGACGCCGGTACGTTCCTCGCGACCAAGCTGGCCGAGCTGAAGGTGAAGCAGAAGTAGTGACCGATCCGATCGCGCGATACCAGGAATGGTTCGCGGAAGCCGCGGCGCGCGGCGGCCTGGATCCCAAAGCCTCCTGCCTCTCGACGGTCGACGCGGATGGACGTCCGTCGAGCCGCATGGTGCTGATCCAGTACGTCGACGCCCGCGGCTTCGTCTTTTTCACGAATCTCGGCAGCCGCAAGGCGCGCGAGCTGGCGGCGCGGCCCGTGGCGTCGCTGTGCACGTACTGGCCGCAGATCGATCGCCAGGTCCGCGTCGACGGCGACGTCATCCGCGTCGACGACGCGGAGGCCGATCGCTATTTCGCGCGGCGTCCGCGCGAGAGCCAGATCGGCGCGTGGGCGTCGCAGCAGAGCGAGCGCCTTGCCTCGCGCGCCATCCTCGACACGCGCGTCGCCGAGCTGATCACGGAGTACGACGGACGCGACATCCCGCGTCCGCCGTTCTGGTCCGGCTATCTCGTCGTGCCGCGCGCGATCGAGTTCTGGACGTCGGTGGCGGGTCGTCTCCATCATCGTGAGCTGTTCGAGCGCGACGGCTCCGCGTGGCGCACGTCGTTGCTCTATCCATGACCCGCGATTCCTCGTCCACGCCCATCGAGCCCGAAGACGCCGTCAGCCGTCCCGTCGGCGACCTCGAAGGATTGCCGAATCCGGCGGGCAAATCGCCGGCGATCGGCACCGGTCCGGGCTCGGATACCGAGGCGCCGGCGCCGCCTGGCCAATCCGATCGCGTGCTGCTCGCGGGGCCGAACTCGCGCGTGCAGGAATTCGTCATGCTCGCGCGCGCGATGCGCGACTTCCTGCGCGGCATCCGCGTGCTGCACTTCGTCGGCCCGTGCGTGACGATCTTCGGATCGGCGCGCTTCGGCGAGGCGCATCCGTACTACGGCATCGCCCGTGAGATCGGCCGCCGCGTCGGCCGCATGGGCTTCACGGTCATGACCGGCGGCGGGCCCGGCCTGATGGAGGGCGCCAATCGCGGCGCGCGCGACGTCGGCGGCCGCTCCGTCGGCTGCAACATCGAATTGCCGCACGAGCAGGGCGCGAATCCCTATCTGGATCGCTGGATCACCTGCCATTACTTCTTCGTGCGGAAGGTGCTGCTGTTCAAGTCCTCGTACGCGTTCATCGCGCTGCCGGGCGGGCTCGGCACCCTCGACGAGCTGTGCGAGGCGCTGACTTTGATCCAGACGGGCAAGATCCGCATGTTTCCGGTCGTGCTGATCGGCACCAGCTACTGGCAGCCCTTCGTCGCGCTCCTGCGCGCGATGATCGCGCAGGGCGCCCTGAGCGCCGGCGATCTCGATCTGCTGCTCGTGACCGACGACATCGATGAAGCCAT
The DNA here is from genome assembly GCA_964573795.1 of uncultured Solibacteraceae bacterium. Taxonomy (GTDB): domain Bacteria; phylum Acidobacteriota; class Vicinamibacteria; order Vicinamibacterales; family SCN-69-37; genus CAZNMF01. The sequence goes on along the minus strand of CAZNMF010000030.1, from coordinate 1,412 downwards.
GCGGCATCTCGAGACGAACGCGATCGCGGCGTTCGGTCTGAAGCGCGTCCCATGGCGCGCGCCGCGGTGGTGGCTCGGCGAGCGCGGCCTCGGCACGGGCAAGCCGCCGGGGCCGTGGGTCAAATCGTAGCCGGCGGGCTTCATGCCCGCCGGGGCCCGCGGGGCGAAATAGGGCGACCGCAGGGCTGAAGCCCTGCGGCTACGTTTGATTTGCGCTGGCGACCGTCGTCGCCGGCGCCAGCGGCCAGTCGTCCGGCGGTGCGTCGTAGAACACGCGCTCGAGAAAGAGCCCCGATGCCGGCGCGGTGAGCCGCGGCGGCAAATCAGACTCGCGCGTCAGCAGCGACGCCACCTCCGCCGGCGCAAGGTTTCCACGGCCGGCTTCGACGATCACGCCGGTCATCCGCCGGACCATCTTCCACAGAAAGTGCGATCCGACGACGCGGATGAGCACGAGGTCGCCCGCCGGCGCGACGACGATCTGATTGACGAGCACCGTCGTCGATTTCTCGGACGGGTCGTCGTCGGCGAACGAGCGGAAGTCGGCGAAGCCGACGAGCGCGGCCGCGGCCTCGCGCATGCGATCGACGTCGAGCGGGTCGCGCACCCACCAGACGAACGGCTTGGCGAACGCCGTGCGGCGCCGCGCGATTTGATAGAGGTAGCTGCGCGCGACGGCGCCGTGCCGCGCGTGGAAGCGCGCGGGCACGCGCTCGGCGTCGAGGACGTTGACGTCGTGCGGCAGCGCGTCGTTGATGCGCGCGACGAGCGTCGCCGGCGGCAGCGGCGACGGCAGATCCACGTGCGCGACCTGCGCGAGCGCGTGGACGCCGGCGTCGGTCCGTCCGGATCCGTAGCTCTCCGGCCGCGCGACGCCGAGGCCGTCGCGCAGCGCGCGGTGCAGCTCGCCCTGCACGGTCCGCGCGTTGGTCTGGATCTGCCAGCCGCTGTAGCGCGTGCCGGCGTATTCGATCGTCAATTTGTATCTGGGCATGAGAGATGAGAGAGTTAGATGCCGAAGCTCCGGCTTCGATTGTCAGACTTCTATCATGGGGAAGGACCGCAGCACGCCCGAAGCCGCCGCGGCGTCGTTCGGCATCGGCCACATCGAGCGGCACATGTTTCTCTGTGCCGGACCGGACTGCACGTCCGAGAAGCGCGGCGAGGAGACGTGGGACTACCTCAAGCGCCGCCTGAAGGATCTGAACCTGACCGGACCGAAGGGGCCGATCTACCGCACGCGCTGCAAGTGCCTGCGGATCTGCACCGACGGACCGATCGCGCTGGTCTATCCGGAAGGCGCGTGGTATCGCGACGTGACGCCGGCGAACGCCGAGCGCATCATCCAGGAGCACCTCATCGACGGCCGCATCGTCGAGGACATCTGCTTCGCGCGCAACCCGGTGCCTTGA
>CAZNMF010000029.1:0-2361 GCA_964573795.1 uncultured Solibacteraceae bacterium | reverse complement strand
CATCGGCACGTCCGGCCTGTGGATGGTGGGCGGCGCGGACAACAGCCCGCTGACCGGAGACGCCTACAAGGGCGTCTACAGCGCGATCTCCTGGTCGACGACGCCGCTCTGGGCGAAGTTCTTCTTCCAGCTCGTCTTCGCCGGCACCGCGGCGACCATCGTTTCAGGCGCGGTGGCCGAACGAATCAAGTTCCTCTCGTTCTTCGTCTTCACGTTCGTGCTCATCGGCGTGATCTACCCGATCATCGGGCACTGGATCTGGGGTGGAGGCTTCCTCGCCGGTCAGGGCATGTTCGACTTCGCCGGATCGACGGTCGTGCATTCGGCGGGCGGCTGGGCCGCGCTGGCGGGCGTCATCGCGCTCGGACCGCGGCTCGGGAAGTACGGCAAGGATGGCCGCGTGAACCCGATTCCGGGACACAGCATGACGTCGGCGACGCTCGGCGTCTTCGTGCTCTGGTTCGGCTGGTTCGGATTCAACCCGGGCTCGACGATGGCCGCCGACTGGGCGTCGATTGCACACGTGGCCGCCGTCACCAACACCGCGGCCGCCGCCGCCAGCGTCACGTCGCTCATCACCATCTGGCTCATCGCCGGCAAGCCGGACTTGAGCATGACCCTCAACGGCTGTCTCGCCGGCCTGGTGGCGATCACCGCGCCGTGCGCGTTCGTCACCATGGGCAGCGCGCTCGTCATTGGCGCGATTGCCGGGCCGCTCGTCGTCGGCGCGGTCTTCTTCTTCGACAAGCTGAAGCTCGACGACCCGGTCGGCGCGCTGTCGGTGCACCTCGCCAACGGCATCTGGGGCACGCTCGCGGTGGGCCTCTTTGCCAATCCCAACGTGCCGAACGATCCGGCGGCGTCGGTCGTCAAGGCCGGGCTGTTCATGGGCGGCGGCATGTCGCAGCTCATGCCGCAGATCATCGGCATCGTGGCCGTGGGCGCGTTCGTGTTCATCCTGTCGTTGATCACCTGGTACGTGATCAAGGGCACCATGGGATTGCGCGTGTCGCGTGAAGAGGAGATTGAAGGCCTGGACTCGGGCGAGCACGGCAACTCGGCGTATCCGGATTTCCAGATCGTCGAGCCGACCGAGATCGGCTAGCTCGATGGCAGGCACCTGAACGTCGGCGTAGACGAGCCGTCGGGCGTTCCGGTCGAGGGCCGCGTGGCCCGCTCCGAAAGGGGCGGACGCGCGGCCCTTCGTCTGTACGGCCGGGCTCGTCCACCCGGGCGCGCGCCGTCGGCGGGCCGTCACATCCGTGATAAAAGATAGCGGCACCACAGGCCGATCGACGTTCACCCGGCGAGGCCGGAGGCCTGACTTCCGGAGGACTCAGATGAAGTTGATCAAGAGCATCGTGCGGCCCAACCGCGTCGACGACGTGCGCGAAGCGCTCGAGCAGATGAACATTCCGGGCATGACCGTCACCGAGGTGCGGGGCCATGGCCGTCAGAAGGGGCACACCGCGATCTACCGCGGCAAGGAATACAACGTGACGCTTCTGCCGAAGGTCGAGATCGAGGTCGTCGTGCAGGACGACGTGGCCGATCAGGTCATCGAGGCCATCATCAAGGCCGCGCGTACCGGCGAGATCGGTGACGGCCGCGTGTTCGTGACGCCGATCGAGCACAGTTACAACATCCGGACGGGCGAGCGCGACGTCTAGCCGCTGACGGTGGGGGGATGGCACATATGGTGAACGCAGCAGATACGGCGTGGATGCTCGTGTCGACGGCCCTGGTGCTGTTGATGACACCGGCCCTCGCGTTCTTCTACGGCGGGTTGGTGCGCTCGAAGAACGCGTTGAACACGATGATGATGAGCTTCATCTCGCTCGGCTTCGTCGGCGTGGCCTGGGCGCTCATCGGCTATTCGCTGGCCTTTGCGCCGGGGAACAACTGGGTCGGCGGCACCGCTGCGTTCTTCCTGCGCGGCGTCGGGGTGGATCTGCCCGCCGGCTTCTCGACGGCGCTGATCCCGCACGCGCTGTTCATGTGCTTCCAGGGCACGTTCTGCATCATCACCGCCGCGCTCATCTCGGGCGCGATCGTCGAGCGCATGCGCTTCTCGGCCTACGTGCTCTTCATCACGCTCTGGTCCATGGTCGTCTATGGCCCCATCGCGCACTGGGTCTGGGGCGGCGGCTGGCTGGCGCAGATGGGCGCCCTGGACTTCGCGGGCGGCACGGTCGTCCACGTCAACGCCGCCGTGGCCGCGGTCGTGGCCGTCATCTGTGTCGGACCGCGGCGTGATGCGAAGTCCGCCGCGCTCCTGCCGCACAACGTGCCGTTCGTCCTGCTTGGCGCCGGCGTGCTCTGGTTCGGCTGGTTCGGGTTCAACGCCGGCAGCGCGGTCGC
>CAZNMF010000028.1:0-20185 GCA_964573795.1 uncultured Solibacteraceae bacterium | reverse complement strand
CGGCCGGACGCGGGTCATGCCTGCGTCCGGCCGGTGTGTCTATCTCCTATCGAAGCAGCGAGAGGACCGCGCCGCTCTGCGAGTTCGCCTGCGCGAGGGCGGCGATGCCGCTCTGCGTCAGGACGCTGTAGCGCGTCATGTTCGCCGACTCTTCCGCGATGTTCGCGTCGCGGATGCGGCTCTCGGCCGCCTGGTTGCTGACGATCTGCGACTGCGCGAGGGCCATGGCGAACTGGAGACGGTTCTCGATGGTGCCGACCGTCGCCTGTGATTCGCCGAGCGTGGCCACCGCCGCGGTGATCGCCGTCACGGCCGCCTGCGCGCCCGTGTCGCTGTCGATCGCCAGGCCGTTGATGCCGAGCGTCGTGGTGTCGGCCGCGCCAATCGATCCGCCGATGATGCCGTTGGTGCCGTTGCTGCTCACGAACACCGAGAAGCCCTGCGCCGTGTCGAGACCCGCCACCGACGCCTCGCGGTTGATTTCCGTGAGGACGTCCTGGAACTCCGCGTCGAGCACGTCGCGGTTGACCGTCGAGCTGGACGACGCGGACTGCGTGGCCAGGGTCGACAGACGATCGAGCAGCGTCGAGATGTTGTTGAGCGCGCCGTCCTTGATCTGCAGCGTGGACAGACCGTCGCCGGCGTTGCGGATGCCCTGCGTCAACACCGCCGACTCCGACCGGTAGGTGTTGGCCACGACGAGACCCGCCGCATCGTCACCCGAGCGGTTGATGCGGTAGCCGCTCGACAGGCGCTCCAGCGCCTTCTGCAGCCCGATGTTCGTGGTGTTCAGGTTCGCCTGCGCGTTGAGCGCCGAGATGTTCGAGACAACTGAGAACGAAGCCATGTGACATTTCCTCCCTGAGAGTCCTGCCGGCGTCCATGCCGACCGGCTGGCAGCACCCCCGCTCCCAGCTCAGAGAGGTAATCGGGCCATCGATCCCTTTCTTTAAGCACGATTCCGTCAGTTGGCGCGGTTCTCGCCTTCCTTGGTGCAGGAAGGGGTGTCATGGCTCTCACGTCCGCTCGCACCGTTGCCCGGGCTCACGCATTTCGGCCGAAAATCCGGCCCGTTTCCGGTTTGGCGCTTCGTCGCGTGCCGGCCGGCGGCCGCGCGGCCGTGACGGTCGGCCGGCCGTCGGGTGTCGCCGCGCCGACGATCGCGGCCGACGCCGTCGAGCGCCACGCGAGCGACGAGGCGCCGCTCTCGACCGCGGCCCTGATCAAAGAAGCCATCGACACGGCGCTGGAAAGCCTTGACACGCTCGAGCACCAGGCGCGCGACACCGCGCGGCGGTTCCGCCGCGGCGCCCGCTCGGAGGCGCAACTCGGGTTGACGCACCTGATGCAGAGCATGCAGACGCTGCTCCGGCTGGCCGCGATGGCCGCCGGTGCGAGCGGGACGGACCTCGAGACGTTCTGCGAGCGCCACGAGCTGCGCGCCGAAGGGCAGACGCAGATCGCGGTGAGCGAGCTGATCCGCCGGCAGCTCGCGGAGGACTGGTCCGGCCTCGCCGCGACGCTCGATCGCTCGTTCTCCGCGGCGCTCGAAGGCTGGCGCCGCGTCTTCATCGCCCTGGGCGGCACGCCCACCGGCCCGTACGGACACGCCGCATGAGCACGACCGTCGCCGCGACGCGCACGGTGCCGTTCTCGCCGCCCGACATCGGGACGGCCGAGATCGCGGAAGTGATCGCCACGCTGGAATCCGGCTGGCTGTCGACCGGCCCGCGCGTCCGTCAATTCGAAGAGGCGTTCGCCGCGTACATCGGCGCGCCGCACGCCGTCGCCTTGAATTCGTGCACGGCGGGGCTGCACCTGGCGCTGATCGCCGCCGGCATCGGCCCGGGCGACGAGGTCGTCACCACGCCGCTCACGTTCTGCGCGACGGCCAACGTCATCGTCCACGTCGGCGCGACGCCCGTGTTCGCCGACGTCGATCTGTCGACCGGCAACCTGGATCCCGCGGCGGCGGCCGAGGCCATCACGCCGCGCACGCGGGCGATCATGCCCGTGCACTACGCCGGCCGGCCGGCCGACGTGCGCGCGTTTCGCGCGCTCGCCGATCGTCATGGCCTGACCGTCGTCGAGGACGCGGCGCACTGCATCGAAGGCGTGGATCGCGGCCTGAAGATCGGCACCACGGCCGACGTGACGTGCTTCAGCTTCTACGCGACGAAGAACCTCACGACCGGCGAAGGCGGGATGATCACGACCGCGTCGGAGGATCGCGCCGAACGGATCCGCGTCGCGTCGCAGCACGGCATGAGCCGTCCGGCCTGGTCGCGCTATCAGGCGATCCAGCCCAGCCGCTACGACGTCGTGACGCCCGGCTTCAAATACAACATGACGGATCTGCAGGCCGCCATCGGCCTGCACCAGCTCGCCGCGATCGATCGCCATCAGGCACGGCGCCGGGCCATCACCGCGTTCTACGACGACGTCTGCGCGCGGCTGCCGGTGTCGCGCTTCGTGCCGGTGCCGGCTGGCACCGTCCACGCGCATCATCTCTATCCGATCCTGATTGAGGATCCGTCCGGCCCGTCGCGCGACGACGTCGCGCTGGCGCTGTCGAAGGCCGGCGTCGCGTCGAGCGTCCACTTTCCGGCCGTCCATCTCCATCGCTTCTATCGCGAGCGGTACGGGTTCGAGCCGGGCCAGTTTCCGGCCGCCGAGCACATCGCGGACACGGTCCTGTCGCTGCCGTTGTCGCCGGCGCACACCGACGCGCAGATCGAACAGGTGGCCGCCGCCCTGGCCGAGGTGTTCGGTGCGTGAATCGGGACGTCCGCCGTTCGTGCTGTTCGCCGCCGCGGCCGGGCCGGAGATCGGCTTCGGGCATCTCGTCCGCTGCGCGAATCTGGCCGACGCGCTCGGCGTGCCGCGCGAGCTCGCGCTGCGCGGCTCGGTGCGGACGAGGGACACGGCCCTCGGCCTGGGATGGACCGTGCATCGCGGCCCGCGCCTGCTGCAGCACCTGTCGCCCGACCTGCTCGTCGTCGACGACCCCTCCGCCGCGCATACCGCGCAGTGGGTGAGGCACGCGCGACGCTGGCGCGTGCCCGTCGCGACGATGCACGACGGCGTCGCGCGTCCCGTCGGGAGCGATCTCGCGATCGACGGCAGCCTCGTGGCGCGTCCGATCGACCGCGCCCATCGCATCGCCGGCCCCGCATTCGCCATCGTGAACGCGGCAATCACGGCGCATCGCGCGCGGCCAGCTCGGCGCGAGCCCGGGCGCGTGCTCGTCGCGCTCGGCGGCGGCGCGCACGTCCGGACGCTCGGCGCGGCCATCGCGCGCGCGATTGTCGCGGCCGATCCGCACGCGCGCGTCGACGTCGCGGCCGGATTCGTGCTCGACGGCCGTCGTCCTGCGCTGCCGCCACGCTGCCGCTGGATCGCGGCGCCGGACGGGCTCGCCAGGCAGTTGGCCTCGGCCGGCGTGGCCGTCGTGGCCGGCGGCGTGACCCTCTACGAAGCGTGCGCGCTCGGCACGCCCGCCATCGCCGTTCCCGTCGTCGCGGCGCAACGCCCGGCGATCGCGGCGGCCGCCGCGGCGGGCGCCGTCATGGCGGTCACGACATCTCGCACGTCCCGCACGCCGCAAGACATCGCGCACCTCGTGTCGCTCGTGATGACGATGCCCGCGGTGGCCGGGGCGCTGTCACGCCGCGCGTCGCGTCTGGTCGACGGTCAGGGCGCCGCGCGCGTGGCGGCGCGACTGCGCGCCTTGCTGGGAGAGCCGGAGCGGAGGTGGCGTCATGCCGCCTGAGCGCCGCGCGGTCATCTTCGATCTCGACGACACGATCTACCCGTATCGCCGCTTCACGCTCAGCGGCTTCGCGGAGATCGCGCGTCATCTCGAGCGCACGTGCCGGCTCGACGCCCGTCTCGGCTTCTCGGCGATGGTGGGCGCGTCCCGCGGGATCGATCGCGGCCGCGAGATCCAGGCGTGCCTGGCCCAGCACGATCTCCCGATCGCGCTGGCGGCCGAGCTGATCGATCTCCTCCGGCACCATCAGCCGCGACTGCGCCTGCCGCGCGCCGCTGCGCGCACGCTGGCGGCGCTGCGCTCTGACGGCTGGCGTATCGGCCTGCTCACGAACGGACAACCCAGCATCCAGCGCCGCAAGGTCGACGCGCTGGGGCTTGCGGCGCACGTCGACGCGATCGTGTGCGCGGCCGCGTGCGGCCGCGGCCTCGGCAAGCCCGAGCCCGAGGCGTTCGCCGAGATCGCCCGTCAGATCCAGGTGCCGGCGCGGCGCACCGTGTTCGTCGGCGACGACGAGCGGTGCGACGTGCAAGGTGCCATCGACGCCGGGATGCGCGCCGTGCGCTGCCGCATGTGGACGCGCGCGGATGGCCCGACGGCCGCCGCTGCCAGCATCGATCGACTCACGCAGATTCCAGCCGTTGCTCACGCGCTTCTCGAGGAGGCTCCGAACCGTCATGCCGCTTGATTCCCCTGCCATTTCCATTGCCGGACGCCGCGTGGCCGAGGACATTCCGCCGTTCGTGATCGCCGAGATCGGCCTCAATCACGGCGGATCGCTCGATCGCGCGCTCGCGCTCGTCGACGCGGCCGCCGCGGCCGGCGCGCACGCGGTCAAGCTGCAGACGATCGTCGCCGGCGATCTCGTGTCGCCCGTCTGTCCGGCGCCCGCGCACGTCCGCGCCGGGTCGCTCGTGGACTTCTTCCGCCAGTTCGAGCTCGACGAGGCCGCGCATCACGTCGTGGCCGAGCGCGCGTCGCTGCGCGGGCTCAAGATCATCTCGACGCCGTTCTCCGAGGCGTCCGTCGATCTGCTCGAGCGCGTCGGCGTCGACGCCTACAAGATCGCGAGCGGCGATCTGACGTGGGATCAGCTCATCGTGCGCTGCGCGGCGACGGGCAAGCCGCTGATCATCTCCACCGGCCTGTCGACGCTCGCCGAGGCGCACCACGCGCTGGCCGTCGCGCGTCTGGCCGGCGCCGAGCACGTCGCGCTGCTGCACTGCGTGTCGGCCTATCCGGTGCCGCGCGGCAGCGAGAACCTGCTCGCCATCCGCACGCTCGCGGCCGAGTGCCGCGTGCCCGTCGGCTTGAGCGATCACAGCGAGGACACGTTTGCGCTGCCCATCGCCGTCGGCCTCGGCGCGTCGCTCTACGAACGCCACATCGTCCTGCCCGACGACACGGACGCGATCGACCGCGCCGTCTCGAGCACGCCGGTCGAGCTGGCCGCCGCGATTCGTGCGGGCCGCCGGGCGTGGTCCGCGCTGGGATCGGGACGGAAAGCGTGTCTCGCCGCAGAGGCCGCCAATCTGATCGCGAGCCGGCGATCGCTCTGCGCGTGGCGCGCGCTCGACGCGGGCCACGTCGTCGTCGCGGAGGACCTCGTGGCGCTGCGGCCGGCGACCGGCCTGCCGCCGGCGAGCCTGCCGCAGGTCCTCGGCCGTCGCCTCACGCGCGCGCTGGCCGTAGGGGAAGCGCTGACGGAGCGTCACCTCGAGCCGCTGCGCTTCTCGGAGTCGGATCGTGTCGCTTAACGTGCGGGACAACACGGATATTCAGCGTACGGAGTCTGTCGTTCGGAGGGGCGGACCTTCAGGTCGGCCCGCGGCGGCCGAACCTGAAGGTTCGGCCCTCCGAGGAGGGCAGCGACGGCCGTCAGGGCCGCTCAATGTCCTGATCACGGCGGGCTCGCGCCGCGTGCCGCTCGTGCAGGCGTTCCAGCGCGCCGTGCGCGCGACGGGCGGCGGCGCGGTGATCGTCACCGACGTCAATCCGCTGTCGCCCACCGTCTACATCGCCGATCGCGCGTACCAGGTGCCGCTGTCGACCGACCCCGGCTATCTCGAAGCGATCGATCGCCTCTGCCGCGCCGAGCGCATCGGGCTGCTGATTCCGACGATCGACGACGAGCTGATGCGCTTTGCGGAGGCCGCGCCGGCGCTCGCAGCGGCCGGCGTGCGCGTGGCCGTGTCGTCGATCGAGACGACGCGCGCGTGCAACGACAAGCACGAGACCGCGCGCGTCCTGTCGGCGGCCGGTCTGCCGGTGGCGGCGACGTATCTGCCCGCGGAGGTGCCGGCGGGCGCGTTTCCGCTGTTCATCAAGCCGCGCTTCGGCCGCGGCGGCGTCGGCGCGTTTCCCGTCGCCGACGCGCGTCAGTTGCGCTTCTTCGTCGACTACGTGCCCGAGCCGGTCCTTCAGCCGTACCTGGACGGGCCCGAGTTCACGATCGACGTGCTCTGCGATTTCGACGGCACGCCGCTGAGCGTCGTCCCGCGCGAGCGCGTCGTCGTGCGCGCCGGCGTGGTCGATCGCGGCCGCACCGTCAAGGACCCGCGGCTGATCGATCTCGGCGTGGCGTGCGCGCGCGCCCTCGGCGCCGTCGGCGCGATCAACATCCAGTGCCGCGTCACCGCGCAGGGCCCGGTGATCTTCGAGATCAACCCGCGTTTCTCCGGCGGCATCCCGTTGACGATCGCGGCCGGCGCGGATTTTCCGGGCATGCTGGTCCAGCTCGCGCGCGGCCGCCGCGTGCGGCCGAGCATCGGCCGTTTCCAGGATGGCCTGTGGATGACGAGCTACGAGACGTCCGTCTTCGTCGACGCGGCGTCCATCGGATTTTCCTCGAGCGCCATGCGCGCCACGCCGGAGGTGGCGTGATGAACGGCACGGGCATCATCCTGCAGGCACGGCTGGGATCGACGCGGCTTCCGGGCAAGGTGCTCGCGCCGATCGGCAGCCGGACGATTCTCGACCACTGCGTCACGCGTCTCCAGCGCAGCGGCCTGCCAGTCGTCGTCGCGACGACGGAGCAGCCGGAAGACGACGCGGTGGAGCGTGCGGCGCGCAAGCTGGGCGTCGACGTGTTCCGCGGCGCGGAGCACGACGTGCTCATGCGCTACCTCGACGCCGCGCGGGTGCACGGGTTCGACGAGATCATCCGCGCGACGGCCGACAACCCGCTCGTCGACGTCGGCGCGCCCGGCCGCACGCTCACGTTCCGCCAGCGCGTCGGCGCCGATCACGTCGTCGAGTGCGGCCTGCCGATCGGCACGGCCGTGGAGGCCGTGACGCGCGACGCGCTCGAGCGGGCCGACGCGCTCGTCACCGATCCGTACGATCGCGAGCACGTCACGTCGTTCCTGCGGCGCGACCCGCGGTTCACCGCGCTGCGCGCCGTCGCGCCGGGCGACGTGCGGCGGCCCGGCCTCAGGCTCACGGTCGACACGCCGGAAGATCTCGAGTTCATTCGCGACGTCTACGCGAGCCTGGAGTGCGGCCGGGACATTCCGCCGCTGGTCGACGTCATCAAGGCGGCCGACGCGTGGCTCGTGCGGTCCGTCGTTCACAAACGCATCAAGCAGGGGGCGTAATGCGCTACGGCAGTGGATGGCTCAGCATCGTAGGACTCGCGCTCGGCGCGGTCGTCGTCGGATGGGCGCATACGTCGATGGGCGGCGACCTCCGCATCTTCGCGCAGCCCGAGGCGCTGGCCGTCGTCTTCGGCGGCACGGCGGCGGCGCTGCTCGTCAGCTTTCCCGGCAGCGCGCTGCGGAGCGCGCTGGCGGGCGTCGGCGATCTGCTGCGGCGGCCCGCGCCGCTCGAGACGCTCGTGCCGGCGTTCATCGGCTACGCGCGGAAGGCGCGGCGGCAGGGGCTGGCGGCGGTCGAGCGTGATATCGAGCAGATGGGCGACACGTTCCTGGCGCGCGCGCTGTCGCTGGCCGTGAGCGGATTGCCGCTGCAGGTCGTGCGCGAGGCGATCGAGATCGACGCGCGCGTCATCGCGGAGCGCGAGGAAGAGCGCGCGCAGGTGCTCGAGGCCGCGGCCGGCTACGCGCCGACGCTCGGCATCGTCGGCGCCGTGCTCGGCCTGATGCGCGTGATGCAGCACTTCTCCTCGTCGCCGGGCGTGGGATCGGGGATCGCCGCGGCGTTCGTCGCCACGGTCTTCGGCGTTGGCGCCGCCAATCTCGTCTTCCTGCCGCTCGCCACGCGCCTGCGCGCGCGCGCACGGCAGGACGCGCTGCGCCGCGAGCTCGTGATCGACGGCGTGCTCGCGCTGCGGGACGGCGCGTCGCCCGGCGTGCTCGAGGAACGGCTCGCGGGGTATCTGAATCTCAAGCGTCCGGGCTACACGGCGGCGGAAGCGGCATGACGCGACGACGAGTGATCTCCGTCAGCCCGCACGCGCTGCGCGCGTCCGGCGATCGCTGGCTGTTCGGATACGCGGACATCGTGACGCTGCTCTTCGCCTGCTTCGCGAGCCTGTATGCGGCGAAGCTTGCCGCACCGGTGACGGCCGACGCGGCTCTCAAGGCCGACGCGCCCACCGCGGCGCCGGCGGTCGTTGCGCCGGCCGCGACCGCCACGCCGCCGGCCCCGATCGTCGCAGCGCCGCCGGAGCCGTCGCCGCTCGAGCGCGCGCTCGAGTCCGTGCTCGGCCGCGACGGCAATCTTCCGGGCGTCGAAGTGGCGACGAGCGTGCGCGGGCTGGTGATCTCGCTGCCCGAGGCCGGATCGTTTCCCGCGGGACGCGCGGAGCTCTCCGACGCCGCGCGCAGCGTCATGCTCGACATGGCCGACCAGTTGCGGCCGCTGCCGAACCAGATTCGCGTCGAAGGGCACACCGACGACGTGCCGATCCACACGGCGCAGTTCGGGTCGAACTGGGAGCTGTCGACGGCGCGCGCGACGACGGTCGTGCAGTTTCTGATCGAGGCGGGAGGAGTGGACGCGTCCCGGCTCGCCGCGGCGGGCTATGCCGAATATCGCCCGCGATTGCCCAACGATTCACCCGACCACCGCGCCCGCAACCGCCGCGTCGACATCGTCATCCTCGATCCGTCGGCGGCAGGACAGGAACCAAGGTAGGGAAGACCCCGGCGACGGGCTGCAGGCTGCGGGCTACGGGCTCCCCACGCCTCAAGCCCCACGCCTCAAGCCTCAAGCCCCTCCCCCCCGGGCCGATTTTGAAAGCGTCAGAGGGTCGACCTCTGTCCGCCGTGTTTCGCCCCGCGAACGCGTGACGGGCCGGCGATCCCTCGCGCTCAAGTCAGCCCATGCTCATTTTCGTCGGCGCTCTCGTCGTCATTGGCGCGGTTCTCGGGGGATACACCTGGGAAGGCGGCGCGATCCACCTCCTCAATCAGCCCGCGGAGTTCCTCGTCATCGGCGGCGCCGCGATCGGCATCCTCGTGACCAGCACGCCGATGCCCATCCTCAAGGCGCTCGTGACGCAGTTCAAGCGGCTGCTGACGCCGGCGCCGGGCCGCAAGGAGTTCGCCGAGCTGCTCGTGATGCAGTACCAGCTCTTCCGCGTCGTGCAGTCGACGGGCGTCATGGCGCTCGAGTCGCACTTCGACAACCCCGCGCAGAGTCCCGTGCTGTCGAAGTACCCGAGCTTCCTCAAGCGCCACGAGTCGCTCGCGTTCCTTGCCGACTCGGCGCGCGTGATCATCGTCGGCGGCATCTCGCCGCACGATTTCGAAGCGCTGATGTACGAGGACCTCGAGGTGCGGCACAAGGAAGCGATGCTGCCGCAGGCCACGCTGCTCAAGGTCGGCGACGCGATGCCCGGTCTCGGCATCGTCGCGGCCGTGCTCGGCGTCGTCATCACGATGCAGGCGATCGACGGCCCGCCGTCGGAGATCGGCCACAAGGTCGGCGCCGCGCTGGTCGGCACGTTCCTCGGCATCCTTCTGTCGTACGGCTTCATCCAGCCGCTGGCGGCGATCATGGAGCACCGCGTCGAAGAGGAGCTCGTGATCGATCACTGCCTCAAGGCGGGCATCCTCGCGATCCACAAGGGCTTCGCGCCGGCGATCGCGATCGAGTTCGCGCGTCGCGTCATTCCGGAAGAGGTGCGGCCGTCGTTCGACGAGACGGAGAAGCTCTGCCGCGCTGCGCGCGGTGACGCGTCGGCCGCCGCGGCGTAGGCATGCGCGCCAAGGAACAGCCCATCATCATCGTCCGCCGCAAGAGCGGCGGGCACGGCCATCACGGCGGCGCATGGAAGGTCGCGTACGCGGACTTCGTGACCGCGATGATGGCGTTCTTCCTCGTCATGTGGCTGGCGTCGCAGGACAGCCGCATCCGCGACGCGGTCGCCGGCTATTTCCAGGAGCCGGGCCTGCTGCCGCAGCAGACGTCGAACAGCGTCATCGCGCAGGGCAACGGCGGGATCGACAGCGCCGGCATGCCCGTCGTCGCGCGCCGGTTCAACGGCCCGATCGAAGCGGAGCAGCGCGCGCTGGTCGCCGCGGCGACCCACATCCACGATCGGCTGTCCGAGCTGTCGGGGTTCGCGGCGCTGCGGAGCCAGGTCGAGTTCTCGGTGACGTCAGAAGGGCTGCGCATCGAGCTCGTCGATCACAACGGATCGAGCTTCTTCGACAGCGGCAGCAGCCGGCTCGCGCCCGACGCCGAGAAGATCCTCGCGATCATCGCCGCGGAAGTCGGCCAGCTCGAGAACGACGTCGTCGTCGAAGGTCACACCGACGCGGTGCAGTACTCGCGCGGCCGGCAGTACACGAACTGGGAGCTCTCGAGCGATCGCGCCAACGCGGCGCGTCGCATTCTCGCGACCAACGGGCTGCGGCAGAATCAGATCAGCGCGGTGCGCGGGTTCGCGGCGACCGATCTGCGCGTGCCCGACAATCCGCTCGATCCGCGCAACCGCCGCGTGTCCGTCGTCGTGCGCAGCCAGGCGGCCGTCGAAGCGGAGCGCCAAGCGCGCGCGCGGCTGACGTCGCCGGCCTCGATCGCCGCGGCCGGCACGGGCTTCGTGCCGAAAGACATGGCCGGCCCGCCGCGCATGAGCGCGGCTGCACCGGCGGACACGACCGCAAAGCCCTAGGACTTCGCGGCTTCGGGTACGGATTACGGGCCGTCACGAGGGCGGCCCCGGATACCGTAGCCCGTAGCCTGTCGCCCGAAGCCTGCCGTAGGGCGGTCCTTGTGGCCGCCCGGTAGGCCGCACCTGAAGGTGCGGCCCTCCGAAGGGCAGCTCGTCGCCCGTAGCCTGGCCTGCGTAAGCCGTAAGCCGTAAGTCGTAAGCCCCAAGCCCGAAGCCCCAAGCCCTAAGCCACCCCCAAGCCCCAAGCCGCGAGCCATGTATAGTTCCCCCCAGGAGCTACCCATGAAGCGTTTGTCGATCGGTTCGGCCTTGCTCGTCGTGTCGCTCGTCGCCGGCCTCGCCGCGCAGGCGAAGCCGTCGTTCACCGGAAGCTGGAAGCTCGCGTCGGATGCCGCCGGCGACGCATTCGTCTCGCCTGCCATTGCCGTGGCGCAGGACGAGAAGATCCTGACCGTCACCGCGACGGGGCAGATGGGCGAGCTCAAGACCACCTACAACCTCGACGGTACTGAGGGGAAGAGCCCGCTCGACTTCAACGGCAACACGCTCGATCGAACCAGAAAGCTCGCGTGGGACGGCGACAAGCTCGTGTTGACGACCTCCTCAGACTTCGGCGGACAGAGCTTCGAGGTCAAGCAGGTGTGGTCGCTGGCCGCCGACGGCAGCCTGCTCATCGAGTCCACGCGTCCGGATTTTCAGGGCGGCGGCGGACCGGTCACGTCGAAAGCCACGTACAAGAAAAGCTGACGAAGGGACGAGGGGACCAGGGGACCAAGGGGCGCTCTCGGCTGCGGACTCAACGCAGTTGTAGGCCGGGTCTTCAGACCCGGCGTGCAGCCCGCAGCCGGCAGACGGCCGCCCGCAGACCGCAGCCTGCGTCAGCCCTTCGTCAACGCCGCGAGCGCGCGCTCGACTTCGCGCGCGCCGAGATCCGTGCGGCCGAGCGCAATCGGGGCCTGACCGCCGAGCACCGGCTGGCTGCTCGTCAGCCACGCGACGGCGGTGGCGCGATCGCCGTGGAACAGATCGAGCGCGGCGCCGAGGATGCGCGCCGCGCGGACGAGCCGATCGGACTCGTCGCGGCTGAAGCGGCCTTCGTCATGACGCGCGGCGAGCGTGCGCGCGCCGATGTCGGCGAACGCGGCCAGCCGCCCTTCGTCCAGGCCCGTCTCCCGCGCGAAGTGCTCGAACGCGTTGTACGCGAGCCCGCCGTCGATCGCGCGCAGCAGCTCCGGCAGCTCGAACGTCGTCAGTCCCAGCAGCGCCGCGTAGCCGTGCGTCGCTTTCGGCAGCGAGATCGCGCGTGACGTCGCCGCCTCGCCGGCGCCGCCCGCTGCCGGCGCCTTCGCCGACGTCTTCTCGTACAGCCGCGAAAGCGCGCGTTGAATCGCGTCCGCAGACGAGGTGACGACGGTGACGGTGTGCGACGTCGCGGCGGCAAGCTCGTCGACGACGGCGGTCTGCGTCGGGTCGTCCATCGCGATCGTCAGCGTGCGGCCGATGCGCGCGACGGGGAAGAGCGCGTGCTGCCGCGCGAAATCGCGATCGACCAGATCGGCGAGCGATCGATCGATGATGACGTGCTGCAGATCGATGTACGGCACGCCGAGCTGCGAGCTCAGCGCCTGCCGCATGATCTCGTCCGTCGTGTAGCCGAGCTTCAGCAGCGTCTGTCCGAGCGGCAATTGCAGGCGGGCCTGTTCGGCGAGCGCGCGCTCGAGCTGGGTCTCCGTGACGGCTCCACCCGCCACGAGAATCTCGCCGAGACGACGACGGTCCGCTCGAGTGGCGCCAGAGCCCGAGGCCTCGCGAGGATCGGAAGCAGTCATGCTGGCCGGGAATCATGACACACAAGGCGGCCGGCGATCCGCCTGTCGCGCATCCGACACCGCGTCGACCTGCCGGCGCATGCTCGAGCGCGCGGCGCCGAGGCGCCACACTTTTTCCGGCGCCTTCACGGCATACCGCGGCATGCGGCTTGCACTGCGCTTTCGCGCATGATCTGTCGGATCCTCGCGCACCGCGGCAACACGGACGGCTCCAATCCCGAGCGAGAAAACGGCGTGGCGACGACGCAGACGGCCCTCGAGCGAGGCTGGGGGCTGTCGATCGACATGCGTCGTGCCGCAGACGGCCGCTTCTACGTGTCGCGCGGCGCCTGCGCGGTGCCGGCCGGTCCGACCGCCGCCGTGCACGCCGCGCTGATTCGTCGGTTTCCGCACGCGCCCGTGGCCGTCCATGTGAACGGACGCGGCGACGAGCCGGCGCTCGTCGCGTTCCTTGCGGCGGAGGGCCTGCTGCCGCAGATCTTCCTGCTCGGCACCGAGACGAGCGAGTCGCGCGCGGGCGGTCTGGCGCGCCGGTGTCGCGCGTTGAATCCGCACGTGCGTCTCGCTGCGCGCGCCAACGATCGCGGCGAGACGATCGATCGCGCGCTCGGCGTCGAGGTCGCATCCGTCGTCTGGCTGGAAGAGCTCGACGGCCCGTGGATCACGGCGGCCGACGTGCGGCGCCTGCGTGCCGCGGGACGTCAGACGTACGTCGTCTCGTCCGACGTGCACGATGACGCGGGCGGCGCGGATCGATCGCGTCGATCGGATCGATCGGACCGATCGCTCGATCGCGCCCGTGCGCGGTGGGCCGAGCTCGTCTCGTACGGCGTCGACGGCATCTGCACCAACTATCCGGCCGCGCTCGAGCAGTCGCTGGCTGATGTCCCGCAGGCGGCGAGCGCATGACCGTGCCGACGGAGCTGCCGCCGTGGCTCGCGTGCGCGCTCGCCCGCATCGATGACGAGCGGCTGCGCGCCAAGGTGATCGAGGCCGGACAGATCAGTCAGCGCCCGCTCGTCCGGCGCCCCACGCGTCCGCACGCGATCGTCGTCCACGGCGCCGTGCTGCCGCCGGTGACGGCCTTCGCGCTGCGCGTCACCGCCATCACGCACCCGTGCGATCGCATCGTGCTGTCGACGTGGGACGACACGCCGCGCGACGTCCTGGCCGAGGTCGAGCCGTTCGTCGACGACCTCGTGCTCAGTCCAGCGCCGGCCGTGGCCGGCATCCAGGATCGGAATCGCGACATCGTTTCGGCGCACGCCGGCATCCTTCGCGCGCGCGAGCAAGGCGCGACGGCCGTGCTCACGAGCCGCACCGATCTCGCGATCCTCGATCCGAACGTCTTCCCGGCCGCCGTCGTGCTCGAGGCGCGCTATCCGGCACGCGCCGCGCGTGCACAGGGCTTGCGCGGGCGGATCATCGTGCCGTCGGCGTTCACGCGCAAATATCTGCTCTATCACCCGTCGGCCGTCGCGATGCTCGGCGCAACGGGCGATCTGCTGCGGTACTGGTCCGCGCCGCTCGACGATCGGATCGGCGAGCTCGACGACGACGGCCGCGACGAGGTCACGCTGCGGGATCTCGGCCTGGAGGGCAATCCGACCGAGTGCTATCTCGCGCTGCAGTTCTGCCGGCAGATCGGCTGGCCGGTGCGCGGCGACGTGCTCGACAGCTGGGCGCTCTACCGCGATCTGTTCGCCGTCGTCGATCACGACTGGTTCGATCTGCTCTGGCTGACGCACCCGGCGGTGCCGGATCTCGACGTCAAGTACGGCCCGCGGCAGCTCGTCACCCACGCCTTCTGGCGCCGGCTCGTGACGTATCACACCACGCGCAATCTTCCGGTGCCCGAAGTCGATCCCGGCCGCGTCACGCTGCGGCAGTTCCGCGTGGCCGCGTGAGCCGTGATGCGCGCGGCGCGCATCGCGGAAGTTTCTCGCCTTTCGGAGGGGCGGACCTTCAGGTCCGCCCGCTGCGGCCGAACCTGAAGGTTCGGCCCTCCGTGGGGCATTTCGAAGTTCGAAGTTCAAAGTTCGAAGTGGACAGGCATTCTCACTTCGGCGCTCCGAGCAGCGCCTGCAGGATCAGCACGCCGATCAGGCCGACCGTGCCGACCGTGCACTCCATCGCGGTCCAGGCCTGGAACGTCTGCTTGATCGTCGCGTTGTAGTACTCCTTGAACATCCAGAAGCCGCTGTCGCTGAAGTGCGAGAACATCAGGCTGCCGGTCGACACGGCGATCACGAACAGCTCCGGCCGGACGCCGCTGCCGGGGATGAGCGGCAGCACGATGCCCGCGGCGGTGATGCCGGCGACGGTGGCCGAGCCGACGGCGAAGCGGACGAAGGCCGCCGTGCCCCACGCCAGGAGGATCGGCGACACCGACGACTGCGACGCCATCGTCTTGATGACGTCGGCGACGCCGCCGTCGAGCAGGATCTGCTTGAAGCTGCCGCCCGACGCGATGAGCAGGAGCAGCACCGCGACGCTCGACGCCGCCGCGCCGAGCTGCTTCATGACGTCGTCCATGCCCATGCCGCGGCGCAGGCCGAGCGTCCAGATCGCGACGAAGAAGCCGATCATCAGCGCGACGTTCGCGTCGCTGAGGAATTGCGACGTCTTGGCCAGCGCGCCGGTGGGATCGGCCACCAGGTTCACGATCGCGCCGAAGAGCATCAGGAGCACGGGAATGAGGATCGTCCCCAGGCTCACGCCGAAGGAGGGCAGATCCTCGTCCTTGAACTCGCGGTGCCGGTACAGCGCCGGCGGCGGCTCGTTCTTCATGTGCTTGAGGAAGCGCGTCAGCACCGGACCGCCGAGCAGCGTCGCAGGCACGGCGAGGACGATGCCGTAGAGCAGCGTCAGATTGAGATCGGCGTGGAAGATGTTGGCGATCGTCGTCGGGCCCGGGTGCGGCGGCACGAAGCCGTGCGTGACCGAGAGCGCCGCCGACAGCGGCAGACCGAGGTAGATGATCGAGAACCCCGTCTCGATCGACACCGCATAGACGAGCGGCGTCAGGACGAGGAAGCCCGCGTTGTAGAACATCGGCAGGCCGACGAGGAAGCCGGTCAGCACCATCGCGATCTGCACGCGCTGCACGCCGAAGAAGCGGATGAACGTCCGGCTGACCGACACGGCGGCGCCGCTCTCCTCGATCAGCTTTCCGATCGCGGCGCCCGCGACGATGATCAGGAAGATGCTGCCGAACGTGTCGCCCGCACCTTTGATGATCGAGTTCAGCGCGGCCTGCGGCGTCATGCCGTTGCACAACCCGAGCGCGAACGACGTGAGCGTCAGCGCCAGGAACGGATTGAGCTTCAACCGGAGGATCAGGATCAGCAGCGCGAGGATGGCTGCGCCCAGCAGCACCAGAGGCATCGTGGACATGTGGGCGAGAGGGTACTACAGGATCAGCTGATAGAACGCCAAATCGAGCCAGCGGCCGAACTTGAAGCCGGCTTGCCGGACCGTGCCGCAGGAGAAGAAGCCGAGCTGCTCGTGCAGCGCGATGCTCGCGGCGTTCTCGGCGTCGATGCCGCCGATCATGACGTGGAGGTGCTGCGCGCGCGCGAGGACGATCAGCTCTTCGAGCAGACGACGCCCGACACCCTGCCGGCGGAAGCGGGCATCGACGTAGACGGAGTGCTCGACGGTGAAGCGATAGCCGGGTCTGTCGCGGAACGTGCCATACGTCGCAAATCCCATCAACGTGCCGTCGTCCGTCTCGGCCGCGACGATCGGAAATCCGCCGCGGATCTTCGCGTCGAACCACGCGCGGATGACGTCCATCGTGCGCGGCTCGTCCTCGTACAGCGCGGTCGAGTGCAGGATCGCCTCGTTGAAAATCGCCAGGACCGCCTGCGCGTGGCGATCGAAGGTGCAGGGGACGATGCGCACGGAGGAATTGTAATGGGGCTGCGGACTGCAGATCCGCAGGGGCGGCCCTTGTGGCCGCCCGCCGTCATTCCCCCGTCTGCGCCAACGCCCGTATTGGTGGGATCGTCGCAGCGCGATTCGCCGGGAGCCAGCAGGCGAAGAGACCAACGACGAGCAGGACGCTGGCCGTCACGACGAACGTCAGCGGATCGGACGGCTCGACGCCGATGAGCAGCGATCGCATCGCGCCGGTCGCGGCGAATGCGGCGCCGAGGCCGATCGCGAGGCCGATCGCGAGCTGCAGCACGCCTCGCCGCATGACCGTGCGCAGCACGCGGGCCGGCGTCGCGCCGAGCGCCATGCGGATGCCGATTTCGCGTGTGCGGCGCAGCGTCGCTTGCGACATCACCGCGTAGAGGCCGACGGATGCCATCAACAGCGCGGTGATCGCGAAGACAAAGAACAGCGTGCCGAAGACGCGATACGGCCAGAGCCGCTCTGCGAGCGACACGTCCAGCCGTTCGACGTTCGACAGGGCGATGTCGCGATCGGCGGACTGCATCAGCTGGCGCAGCGGGTTCGTCAGCGCCGCGGCATCGCCGTTCGAGCGTACGGCGACGAGCGTGTAGCCGCCATCGGACTGACGGAACGGCCTGAAGACGACGGGCTCCGCATCGGCGCGCGCGCTGCTCTGCACCAGATCGCCGGAGACGCCGACGACAGTCATCCACGGATCGGGCTTCTGATCGCCGTTGAAGCGCAGCCGTTTGCCGATCGGATTGTCGTTCGGCCAGTACGCCGCCGCGAACGCACGCGACACGATCGCCGCCTCGTGTCCCGGCTCGCCATCCATCGTCTCGAACGAGCGCCCGCGCACGATCGGCAGGTTCATCAGCGCGAAGTAGCCGGATGAGACGGTCACGTTCGTCGTCGACGGCCGATCGGCGGGCTTGTCGATCGGATGCCCGTCGAGCTCGAAGCGTGCCTGGCCCGCGCCGAGACCAGGCGCGTCGGTCAGCAGCGCGGCGTGCGTCACATCCGGCATCGCCGCGAGCCGTGGCAGAGTCTCATCGTAGAAGCGAAGCCTCGCGGCCTTGTCCGGATACCGCGCATTCGGCAGCCACACGCGCGCGGTCAGCACGTGCGAGCTGGGCGCCCACGAATTGATGCGCTGGCCGGCGAGGAAGCTGCGCATCATCAGCCCCGACGCCGCGAGCAGCACGACCGCGAGCGTAAACTGCACGACGACGAGCGTGCTCGAGAGCCAGTGCGACCGGCCGGATCCGCCCCTGCCGCCTTCTTTCAACGTGTGATTGAGATCGACGCGCGCGCTGCGGAGCGCCGGCGCGAGGCCAAAGATGATGCCGGTGCCGACGCAGACGGCCGCGAGATAGAGCAGGACGCGGTAGTCGACCTCGAAGATGATCCACGACGGCTTGCCGGTGTTCTCCGGCGTCACTGCGAGATTGAAGGCGTGCACGCCGAGCACTGTGAGGCCGAGGCCGAGCACGCCGCCGATCGTGCTCAGCAACACGCTCTCGACGAGCAACTGACGCACGATGCGCCAGCGCGATGCGCCGAGCGCCGTGCGAATGGCCATCTCGCGATGCCGTTTCAACGCGGCGCCGAGCATCATGTTCGCGACGTTGGCGCAGGCGACGAGCAGCACGAGGCCTACGGCCGCGAGCATGAGCTGGAATACCGTCCGCGCCTTGCCGCCGTTGAAGCGCTCGTTGAACGTCATCACGTTGCCGCGGATCTCACGGTTGGTCTCTGGATAGGCCGTCGCGAGACGCTCTGCGGTCGCGTTCACGTCGCGTGCGGCGTCCGCGATCGTCTGACCTGGCTTCATCATGCCGATGGCGAGCAGATACCGGTTGTCGCGTTGCTCGCGATCGTGGCCCTCGGGCCGCAGCGCCACCCACATCGCTTCGTTGTTCGGGAACCCGAAGCCCTTCGGCATCACGCCGACGATCGTCGCCGGCTTGTCGTCGATCCGCACCGCGCGTCCGATGACGTCTTTCGCCTCGTGATAGCGCGTCCGCCAGATGCTCTCGCCGATCACGATCGCGAGCGGCGCGTCCGGCCGTTCGTCGTCCACCGTGAGCGTGCGGCCGAGCACGGGCGGCACGCTCGTCATCGAGAGCAGTCCGGCGGTGACGCGTCCGAAGCCGACCTGCTGGGCCGGGACGTCGGGCTCGCTCAGGATGCCTCCTCCGCCACCGATCGCTTCGAGCTGCGCGAACGTCGTCGTCTGCGCGCGCAGATCGAGGAAGTCGGGATAGGACAGGTTCATCCGCTGCGCGTTCTGTGACGGCTGCGTGCTGACGACTGAGACGATACGCTCGCCGTGCGGAAAGGGCAGCGGTTTGTACAGCACGGCATTCGACAGCGTGAACACGGTCGTGTTGATGCCGATGCCCAACGCCAGCGTCGCGACGATGGCGGCGGAGAACCAGGGATGAGCGGCGATCGTGCGGAGCGCGTAGCGGATGTCCTGCATCGGGTGGCCTGCTGGCGATCAATACGCGCGGCAGACACCAAGGTGCACGCGTCGCGCCCGCGGGACGAACACGCGGGCACAGGAAAAGTTACCAGCGGACGAAGGGACCAGGGGACGAAGGGACCAAGGGACGAGGGGACGAGGGGACCAAGGGACCAAGGGGGCGCGACGTCCTACGGCAGGTGATCGAGGTCCGCGAGGTCTTTGTTTCTGCCCGAGTCCCCTGGTCCCTGCTATTGTCCCGGCGCCGCCGGTCTCGCTGGCGCCTCGATGTGCTCGCCGTCGAGCGCGAGTGCGGTCACGCGCGGCGGGCCGGGCGTGATCACGGCGACGTACTGACGTCCGTCGACCGCGTACGTCATCGGCGGTCCCATGCCGCGCAG
Source organism: uncultured Solibacteraceae bacterium (assembly GCA_964573795.1). Classification (GTDB taxonomy): domain Bacteria; phylum Acidobacteriota; class Vicinamibacteria; order Vicinamibacterales; family SCN-69-37; genus CAZNMF01. Next base: position 732 of record CAZNMF010000028.1, on the reverse strand, counting down.
CGTGAGCGGCGCTTCGAACTTCAGATCGCCGTTGTCCGCGGTGTACGCGACGAGTCGTCCGTCGCCGACCGACTGGAACACGAGCCCGCCCGCGGTGGCCAGCGTGCCGCCGCCGCCGAAGCCGCCGCCCGGCTGCTTCCAGCGCGTCGTCTGTGCGACGGGATCCCACGCGACCAGATGCGGGCCCTGTCCGTCAGGTCCGGTCATCGGCGGCGCGGGTCCGGGTTCCGCCGCCGTCCCGCGTCCGCGGCCCATGACGATGCCGAGATTCATCGTGCCGGGCGTGAACTCGAACTTCTCGTTGCGCGCGTAGACGAACGTGCTGCCGAGGGACGCCGCGAAGTAGACGAGACCCGTGTTGGGATCGAACGACATCGGCGTCCAGGTGTGCGCGCCGCCGCCGCTCGGCGCGACGGTGACCGGCGCCGTGCCATAGCGCGCTTCGGGATTGATGATCGGACGTCCCGTCTTCGGATCGACGCCGCGCGCCCAGCTCACTTTCGTGAACGGCACCGCGGAGATCAGCTCGCCCGTCAGCCGATCGAGCACATAGAAGAAGCCGTTCTTCGGCGCCTGCATGATCACCTTGCGCGTCGCGCCGTTGATCGGCAGGTCCGCCAGGATCATCTGCGCCGTCGAGTCGTAGTCCCACTCGTCGGCCGGCACCGTCTGGTAGTGCCACTTCAGCGTGCCCGTGTCCGGATCGATCGCGAGGATCGAGCACGTGTAGAG
>CAZNMF010000027.1:0-9749 GCA_964573795.1 uncultured Solibacteraceae bacterium | reverse complement strand
ATCGAGGGCGAGATGGGCGAAGCGCAGATGGGCCTGCAGGCGCGCCTGATGTCGCAGGCGCTCCGCAAGCTCACCGGCGTCGTCGCCAAGTCGAAGACGTGCCTGATCTTCATCAACCAGCTCCGCGAGAAGATCGGCGTGATGTTCGGCAATCCGGAGACGACCACCGGCGGCCGCGCGCTGAAGTTCTACGCGTCGGTGCGCGTGGACATTCGCCGCATCGGCGCGATCAAGGACGGCGAGACGGTCGTCGGCGGCCGCACGCGCGCGAAGATCGTCAAGAACAAGGTCGCGCCGCCGTTCCGCGAAGCGGAAGTCGACATGATGTACGGCGAAGGCATCTCGCGCGAGGGCGACCTGCTCGATCAGGGCGTCGAGCGCAAGATCATCGAGAAGAGCGGCACGTGGTTCTCCTACGGCGGCGATCGGCTCGGCCAGGGCCGCGAGAACGCCAAGACCTTCCTCAAGCAGAATCCCGAGATCGCCGCGGCGATCGAACAGAAGCTGCGCAAGGAGATGGGCCTGCCGGCCGCGATCGAGGAGTAGAGCTACTCGCTGCGCAGCACCGACACCGGATCGACCCGGCTTGCCCGCCGGGCCGGTGTGAACGTCGCGATGAACGCGGCGGTCGCGAAGATCGCGACCGTCGCGCCAATCGCCCCTCCGATGCTGGCCTGCACCACGCCCTGCGACGAGAGCCATCGCGCCAGCATCACGGCCCCGCCGACGCCCGGCACCAGTCCAAGCGCCACGACACGTCCGCTCTCGCGGAAGATCTGACCGAGCACGGTCGATCGCCGCGCGCCGAGTGCGATGCGTACGCCGATCTCGCGGCTGCGGCGCGATACCGCGTACGCCACGACGCCGTGCAGCCCCACCACCGCGAGCACCAGGCTGAGCGCGGCAATGACGCCGGTGAGGAGCGCGCGGAAGCGCTCCGGCGCGAGATTCGCCGCGAGCAATCCGGACATCGTTGCAGCGTCGGTCAGGGCAAGCTGCGGCGCCTCGGCCTTCAGCCGCTCGTAGATCTGTCCGGCGACGATCGGCCCTGGCTGCTTCGTGCGTAGCACGAGCCAGGTCGGCGATCGCGGCACCTGCGCGCGCGGGACGTACGCGTCGGCGTCAGGCGCCTGCCACAGGCTCGCATGTCTCACGTCGCGCGCCACGCCGACGAGCGTCCAGCGATCGTCGTTCCAGTCGATGTGCTCGCCGACGACATCGACGCGGCCGAACGCCTGACGCGCAAAGGCTTCGCTGACGACGAGCACGCGCGCGCCGCCGGCCGAGTCGCTCGACGCCAGGCCGCGCCCGCGCACGAGCGGCACCTGCAGCACGGAAAGATATTCCGGCGACACCATGTAGAAGTGCGCGAGCGGTCCGTTCGGCCCTTGACGCGTGTCTCCCGGCACGCGATACGCATCTCCCCAACTGCCGCTCGTGAACGGGACGAACATCGCGTGCGCGGCGCGCTCGACGCCGGGCAGCGACGCGGCGACGTCGCGCACGCGGTCCTGGAACGCGACCATCGCCTCGCCGCTCCGCTGCACGTCGGCCGGCAGCGACACGCGAATCAGGACCACGCCGTCGGGCGAGAACCCCGGGCTGACCGCCGTGAGATTCGTGAACGTCCGCAGCAGCAGCACGCCACCGGCCAGCAGCACCGTCGACATCGCGACCTGGACGACGATGAACGCCGACGTGACGCGGCGATGACCGTGGCTCAGGCCGATGCGCGATCCGCCGGTTAGATCGGCGACGATTGTCGAGCGCCGCAACCGGATCGCTTGCGGCGCGAGCGCCAGCAGCATCGCGCCGAACGTGACGAGCGCCGCCACGGCGAGCACGCGGACGTCGATCCGGATGTCGGCCGCCAGCGGCAGATCGCCGGGATACCAGCGGACGATCGCGCGCGCCAACGGCCCTGCGCCGGCGACGCCCACCGCGCCGGCCAGCGTGAACAGCGTCAGGTGCTCGCAGCTCAACTGCCGCAGCAGACGGCCGCGGGACGCGCCAATCGCCGCGCGAATCCCGAGCTCGCGCGTGCGCGCGTGCACGTGCGCCAGCAGCAGGTTGGCGATGTTCAGACAGGCGACGGCGAGCAGGAACGCAATTGCGCCGGCCAGCGCCAGCATCATCGGCCGAATTGGGCCGACCATCGCGTCCTGCAGGTTCGCGATCGTCGCGCGCCGTTTGCTGTTGGTATCGGCGTGCTCGACAGCCAATTGCCGGGAGATCGCGGACAGATCCGCTCTCGCTGCCGATTCCGTCACGCCCGGCCGCAAGCGGCCGACGGCGCCGAGCGCGATCGATCCGCGCATGTTGAGGAACGACTCCGATGGGAACGTGAGCGGCGTCCACAGATCCGCCCCGCCGGTGGGAAACCGGCTCGCGGCGTCCGGCAGCACGCCGACGATCGTGTGATCGGCGCCGCCAATATCGATGTGACGTCCGACGACGTCCGCATCCGCGCCGAGATGCTGCCGCCAGAACCGATGGCTCACGAGCACCACGCCCTGGCCGCCGAACGCCTGCTCGCTCGCATCGAACCATCGGCCGATCTCGGGACGCAGGCCCAGCACGCGATCGAGATCGATGCCCGCCGCGAGGATCGTGGCGGACATCGACAATTGTCCTGGCGACAGACGCACGGCGGTCGGATTGACCGCATAGCACGCGATCGACGACAGCGTCGTCGATCGCTGCCTGAAGTCGCGCGCATCGAGAAAGTTGACCTCGGGCGCGCGGCCGAAGCCGTCGATCTCGGTGCCGACCTGCACGAGTTGCTGCGCGTCGGGGAACGGCAGCGATCGCAGGAAGACGCCTTCCATGACGCTGACGATGGCCGTGACCGACGCGATGCCGAGCGCGATCGCCGTCACGACCGACACGCTCACGATGGGCGTTCGTCTGATCAGACGCCACGCGTGGCGGACGTCGCCAGCGGATTCTGCAAGCCACGCCCCTCGACGATTCACTGTCGCCCTCCCCCCGCCGCGTAGCGCGAGCTCGACGCGCCGCCGCAGCAACGCCGGAATCGATCCGACGGCCTGCCGCCAGTACCACCGTCGGGCGCGCGCCGGATCGCTCGCACGCTCGACGAATCCCATTTCCAGATCGGCCAGCAGACTCTCGCGATCGTCGTGGTGCGTGACGAGTCGGAGCAGCATCGCGGCCACTCGAGGCGGCGTCGGCACGCTCATCTGCTGCCTCCGAATTCCGGCAATCCTTGCTGCATGCGGGACAGCATCGACGTGGCCTCGCGCAGCTCGCGCGCGCCCGTGGCCGTCAGCGTGAACAGCTTGCGGGCCTTGCCGCCAGGCACGGGCCGACTCTCGGACCAGCGATAGCGCACGAGGCCCTTGTCGTGCAGCCGGCCCAACGTGCCGTAGATTGCCCCCATCGCCATCGCGCGCCCCGTGCGCTCCTCGAGGAGCCGCTGGATCGGCACGCCAGACGCCTCGTCGCCGAGCGCGGCGAGCGCCAGCATCACGTGAATCTCGAACTGTCCGAGCAGCTCACCCTTGGCCATATTCTCTACAAGCTTATCTTTTATCGCACGAGGACGACCGGCCGTCAAGCGTGCGCGGCCGTGGCCGTCATCCTCGGCGTTTGAAGAACTGCACCGCCCGCTCGTGACGCTCCGCCGCCGCGCGCGTGCGGAACGTGCCAAGATTGCGGCGGCGTCCGGTGTCCGGATCGCGTTTACGCGAATACAGCCGATACTGGCCCGACGACAGCTTGCGAATCATGGCTCGCCTCCCCCGCCGATCGCTGCAAAGCGGATGCCCCGACATCGCGGCGCCGCCGTTCACGATCCCGCCGACGCTCGCGGCCTGGCAGCGCCGGCGGCGGCAGGTGCGGCGCACGCTGTGGGCACTTCTCGGCGATCTGCCGCCGCGCCCCGGACGCCCGCGCGCGCGCACGGTGTCGCGTGAGCCGCGCGACGGCTACCTCGTCGAGCGGATTGCGATCGACAACGGCGCCGGCGCGAGCGTGCCCGGCCATCTCCTGCTGCCCGCGGGCGCGAGCGCGACCCGTCGCGTGCCGGCGATCCTCTATCACCATTGGCACGGCGACGAATACGCGATCGGCAAAGACGAGGTCTTCCAGCACCGGCACACGCCCGACGATCCGGGCCCTGCCCTCGCGCGGCGCGGGTACGCCGTGCTGGCGATCGACGCGTACGGCTTCGGCGAGCGCAGCGGTCATGGCCCGGGTGATCCGCGCGAGCGCGGCCGCGACGAAGAGCTGAGCGCGAGCAAGTTGAGCCTGTGGCTCGGCCGCACGCTCTGGGGGATGATCGTGCGCGACGATTTGATCGCGCTCGACTATCTCTGTTCGCGCCGCGAGATCGACACGACGCGCATCGGCGCGACCGGCATCAGCATGGGCGCGACGCGGACGTGGTGGCTGATGGCGCTCGACGAGCGCGTCGCCGCCGGCGTCGCCGTCGCATGCCTGACGCGCGCGGCCAATCTCGTGCAGCATCGCGCGCTCGCCGAGCACGGCATCTACTACTACGTGCCAGGACTGCTGAGACACTTCGACACCGAGGCGGTCATCGCGCTCATCGCGCCAAGACCGGCACTGTTCCTCAACGGCGATCGCGACCCCGGCTCTCCGGTCGACGGCATCCGCGCGATCGCCTCGATCGTTCGCGACGCGTACGCGCGCTATCAACGGCCATCGCGCTTCGAAAGCCGCATCTACCGTGGCGTCGGCCACGAGTACACGCCGGACATGTGGACGCGCATGCTCGCGTGGATGGAACGGTGGGTTGGTTCGGCACGATTTCGACAGGATCACCCCCATGGACTTTTCGATCGGTAGCGACTCGTTCCTGGCGCAGACGGCGCTGTCCCTCGGCGTCGGCATCGGGCTCGCGGCGGCCGCGGGGCTGCGCGTGTTCGTCCCGCTGCTCGTGCTCGGCGCGGCGGCACACGCCGGCTGGATCCCGCTGACGTCCGGCTTCGCGTGGCTCGCGTCGCCATCGTCGCTCGCGATCTTGAGCGTCGCGACGGTCGTCGAGATCGCCGCGTACTACGTGCCGTGGGTCGACAACCTGCTCGATCTGATCGCCGGCCCGCTCGCCGTGCTGGCCGGCGTCGTCGCCACCGCCGCGGTGATGACCGACCTGCCACCCGCCGTGCGTTGGAGCGCCGCGATCATCGCCGGCGGCGGCACGGCCGCGGCCGTGCAGGGATTGACGTCGCTGACGCGCCTCAAGAGCTCGGCGCTGACCGGCGGCCTCGGCAATCCCGTGCTCGCCACGATCGAGCTCGCCGGCTCGATCGCGACGTCGTTCCTCGTCATCGTCGTGCCGATCGTCGCGTTGATCGTCGTGTTGGCGATCGTGTGGATCGCGTGGCGCATCGGACGTCGGCGGTCTCGCCGGGTCTGAAGACCCGGCCTACATCCGACTGCGGCTGCGGGCCGTACGCGTCGGGGTTTCGATGCAAGCGTGACAGGTGTAGGCCGGGTCTTTAGACCCGGCGAGACCGCCGGGCCGCCACCAGGGCGGCCTCTACGGAGGCTGCGGTCCGCGGTCCGCGGTCTGCAGACCGCGGACTGCAGACGGCAAACCGCAGACTGCCCCTACGCCCGATCGAACACGAACGCCGACTGCCCCGTCGCCGTGCGCACGACCTCCGCGTTGACGGCGAAGACTGTGCGGCAGATTTCCGGCGTGATGACGTCCGCCGGCGCGCCGGCGCCCGCGAGCGATCCGGCGTGCAGCACGATGGCGCCGTTCGCATAGCGCAGCACCGCGCCGAGATCGTGCGTCGCGAGCGCGACCGTCCCGCCGCGATCGGTCAGCGATCGGCACAGGGACAGGATCGTCAGCGCGTGCTCGAGATCGAGGTGCGCGGTCGGCTCGTCGAGCAGGATGACGTCGGGCTCCGTGGCGAGACAGCGCGCGATCGCGACGCGCTGGCGCTCGCCTCCCGACAGGCGATCGACCGTCCGCAGACGCAGCGATTCGAGATCGCAGATCGCAATCGCGTGCTCGACGGCCTCGCGATCCGCGCGGCCGAGCGGCTCGAACCGTCCGCGGTGTGGATGCCGCCCCATCTGCACCGTCTCCTCGACCGTGAACGCGAAATCGCAGCGCGTGTCCTGCGGCAGGAACGAGATGTGCCTGGCGATGTCGCGTCGCGCCATCGTGTCGATCGGCGTGTCGCCGAAGAACACCCGGCCGCCGTCGGGCTTCCGAATGCCGGCGAGCGCGCGCAGCAGCGTGCTCTTGCCGCTGCCGTTGGGGCCGACGATCGCGGTCAGCGTGCCGGCGGCCAGACCGGCCGTCACGCCGTGCAGCACCTCGCGGCCGCCAAGCACGACGCGCACGTCGCGGCCTTCGAGCGCGGCGCTCATTCGTGCCCCTCGCTCAGCCGCCGCAGCAGCAGGAACAGGAAGAACGGCGCGCCGCACAGCGCCGTGACGACGCCTAGACGAATCTCGGCAGGCGGCCGCACGGTGCGTGCGAGCAGATCGCAGCCGACCAGAAACGCCGCGCCGCCGATCGCGCTCGCCGGGATCAGCGTCCGATGCGAGGGCCCGAGCAGCAGCCGTATCGCGTGCGGCACGATCAGCCCGACGAAGCCGACCAGTCCAGCCACCGCCACCGACGCGCCCGTCAGCAGCGCCGCGGTGAACACGAGCAGCCGCTTCGCGGCTTCGACGTCCACGCCGAGTGCCGCCGCGCTGTCCTCGCCGAGCAGCAGCAAGTCGAGCGTCCGCGTCTGCACGAGCGCGGCGACGAGCCCCAGCAGCACGAACGGCGCCGACAGCCACACGTGCGCCCACGTACGCGAGTCCAGCCCGCCCATCGTCCAGAACACGATGTCCTGCGCGACCTGCCACGTGATGATGTTGAGCGACAACAGCAGGCTCGACACGGCGCTGAGAAACGATCCGACGGCGATGCCCGCGAGCAGCAGCGTGGTGATGGGCGTGGCGCCGCCGCGCGTCGCGATCGCGTAGACGAGGAACAGCGACAGCAGCGCGGCCACGATCGCGGCGATCGGCAGCGCGACGACGGAGACCGTGCTCCAGCCCGTGACGAACGCGATGACCGCGCCGAGCACGGCGCCGGGGCCGACGCCCGTCAGGCTCGGCTCGGCCAGCGGATTGCGAAACAGGCCCTGCATGATCGCGCCGGCGGTCGCGAGCCCTGCGCCGACGACGACGGCGACGAGCACGCGCGGCAGACGGATCAGCCAGACGATCGCGACGTCCGCCGGCGCGAGGCCCGACGGATCGACGAGGCCCGGCAGCAGCTTCGTCGCGAGCACGTGGACGACGGTCGACCACGCCAGCGGCGTGCTGCCGATGACGATGCCCGCGACGATCGCGAGCGCGAGCGACGGCAGCACGACGAGATAGAAGAGCGCGGGACGGAGGCGGCGCGACTCAGCGGCCACGGTCGGCGCCTCCGTAGAGCACGCCGGCGAGCACCTCGACGAGCCGCGACGTGTACGGCGACATCGGGTAGAAGACGTCGTTCTCGATCACGACGACGTGTCCGAGACGCACGGCCGAGGTCGACGCCACGGCCGGACGCGCGAGCAGCTGCGCGCGCAGGGCCGCGGACTGGCCGCGATTGGCGCCCGCGATGATCCAGTCGGGATCCCAGCGCGCGATGTGCTCGTCGGTGATGCCATCGTAGCCGACGAGCCCGTGCGCCGCCGCGACGTTCTCCGCGCCGAGCACGCGCAGGACGTCGTTGAAGAGCGTCTCGCGGCCGTACGTGTGGGTGCCGCCGAGCCCGAGCACGCGTGGCGCAGGGACGTTGGCGGGCCGCATCGCCGCCGCGCGCGCGATCGCGTCGTGGAAGTCTCGACGCACCTGCTCCGCGCGCGCGTCCTCGCCCGTGAGATAGCCGATCAATCGAATGTTGTCCTCGATCGCCTGCAGCGTCTCGAAGCGCGAATAGATGCGATGGACCGGCACGCCGGCCTGACGCAGCAGGCCAGGCAATTCCCATCGCGCGGACTCGTCGGTCAGCACGAGATCCGGGCTCGCACGCAGCACGATCTCCGGATCGGTCGCGATGACCGGGTGGAAGCGGTCGACGAACGGCAGGACGTTGCTGCTCGCCGGGAGATAGGCCGTCTCGCTGACGCCGACGATGCGCTCGGGCGGCACGATCGCGTAGAGGTACTCGTCGATCGACCAGAACTGCGAGACGATACGCTGCGGCGCGCGCGCGATGCGCGTGTGCACGCCATCCGCACCGATGGCCTCGCGCGGATACGCGAGGTCCCCCATGACGACGCGCTTCTCGTACGTGCGATCGGGCCGATCGGGCGGCGGCAGAAGGCCGCCCGGCGCGCGCGCCTGCACGAGCGCGGCAACGCCCGCCATCGCGACGACGAGCCCGCCGAGCAGCGTCCGTTCGTACATGCCCGCTACCAGGCGCGCGACCAGCGCGGGCCCTTGTGCCCAGTGTCCGCGCGCAGCGAGCTGTTGACGCCCGCGTCGAGCTCGAGCTTGCGGCCGGCGAGCCACAGCAGATCGGAGAGACGGTTGAGGTACGCGAGCAGCGTCGGTTGGACCGGCTCGCCCGCCTCGCTAAGCCGGACGGCCGCGCGCTCGGCGCGACGGCAGACCGTGCGCGCGACGTCGAACGCGGCGGCCGCCGTATGCCCGCCCGGGACCGACCAATCGGCGACGATCCCCTCGATCGCCTCGATGCGATGGACCTCGTTCGTCAAACGATCGACGAGCTCGGTCGAGATCGACGGCGGCGCCTTGCGGCTGTCCGGCGCGGTGGCCAGCGCCGCGCCAATCGTGAACAGCTCTACCTGAATGGACTGCGCGAGCTTTGCGATCTCCGCATCGTCGCAGATCGAGCGCGCGAAGCCGAGCTGCGACGCCAGCTCGTCGACCGTCCCGTACGCCTCGACGCGCAGCGACGCCTTCGACACGCGCACCCCGCCCCCCAACGCCGTTCCGCCGTCGTCGCCGGTCTTGGTTGCGATGCTCATGGTATTCCCTGTCCGCCGGGTCTGAAGACCCGGCCCACATCTGTTTGCCGCCACAAAGGCGCCACGCGGGATCTCGCCGGGCCGCCACAAGGGACCCCGACGAACGATCTCGGCGCGTCGCCACAAGGGCGGCCCCGGCGCGGGCTTCAGGCCACGGGCTACAGGCTACCGATGCCGTAGGGGCGCCCCGGTCCCTTCGTCCCTTCGTCCCCTGGTCCCCGCCTATCTTCCCCCGATCGTCAGCGCGACGCCGGTGCGCAGCGTGAACGGCAGCGCCGGGAATCCCGCCGACGGCTGATAGTCCTCGTCGAGCAGGTTCTCGAGGCTGGCGTACCACCGCGCGCGCGGATGGAACGCGTAGCTCGCGCTGAGATCGATCTTCTGGAAGCCCGCGCTGAGATCGTGATTCGGCAGCAGCATCGAGTAGCCGAACTCCGCGTCGCTCAGATACGTGCTCTCGTCGGCCTTGCCGGAGAAGTACGCGGCCAGCGTGACCTGCAGCTTGTCCTGCGTGTATCGCGCCAGCAGGCTGCCCGAGTGCGTCGGACGCCGGAACGGACGCGCGCCGACGAGCGGCGCGTACTGGCCGATCGGAATGTTCGGGAACGCAGGATTGATCGCCGGCGACAGCACGCCGTCCGACAGCGACTTGGTCACGACCGCGTCGAGGAACGTGTAGGACGCCATCAGCGTCAGACGGCCGATCGCGGCGTCCGACGACAGCTCCAGCCCTTGCGCGCGATACGACGACGCGTTGACGTA
>CAZNMF010000026.1:0-19139 GCA_964573795.1 uncultured Solibacteraceae bacterium | reverse complement strand
ATCGACGATCAACAGCGACGGCTTCAGCCGCTCGACGTCTTCGATTAATCGCTCGATGCAGGTCTCGGCGAGCAGATAGAGGTTCTTGCCGCCGACGCCCAACCGCTCGCCGCGTGTCTTGATCTGGTGCTCGGACTCTTCACCCGAGCAATACAGCACGGGCCCGATGCGCGACGCGAAGTGCGACGCGGCCTGCAGCAGCAGCGTGGACTTACCGATGCCCGGCTCGCCGCCGAGCAGCACGAGCGATCCAGGGACGATGCCGCCGCCAAGCACGCGATCGAACTCGCTGATGCCCGTGCCGAGCCGCTCGGCGACGACGGTGTCGACCTCGTCGTAGCGCTGCGCGCCCTTGCCCCCGAGCGCCTGCGCCGCACTGCGCGCCTCGACGACCGGCGTGGCGCGCTCTTCGACAAACGAATTCCACGCCCCGCAATCCGCGCAGCGACCCAGCCATTTCTGCGACTGCGCGCCGCAGGTCTGGCAGACGAAGAGGGACTTCGGGGACTTCATCAGCAAAAAGGTTGAGAAAAGTTAGAAGTTACAAGCCAAAAGCCAGAAGTACAAGAACTCTGGCCTATGCCTTGCTATCCACGAACAATGCCATGGCTATGCCAGAATCTTTTCAGGATCGAAGCTTCCGGTTCTCTATCGAAATCCTTCGATTCTATCGTCTGCTTTCGCGATCGGCCCTCGTGCCTCGACCGCTTTGTGAACAACTCCTCCGTGCAGGAACTGCAATCGGCGCCAACCTCGAGGAGGCAAAATCCGCACACTCGAAGCGGGACCTTGCGGCGAAGTACGTCGTCGGGCTGCGAGAGGCACGCGAGTGCCGATACTGGCTGCGGCTCATTTCGACGGACCAGCCACAACTCTCGCCGCAAATCGCCGCCCTCCTCAATGAATGCAGTCAACTCATCGCGATTCTGACGGTCACCGTCAAAAAGCTCCGCGCCGACCATACGGCGTGATTGTCAGCCGGCCCGGTTTTCTGGCTTTTGGCTTGTAACTTCTAACTTTTCTCGTCGTCTGAGCGCGCGAAGTACCTTCTCTCTATCCGCGCCCCCAGCCGGCACACCACTTCCCACGGGATCGTGCCGATCGACGCGGCCATTTCGCGCGCGGTGATCGCGTCGTTGCCTTGCCGGCCGATGAAGACGACTTCGTCGCCCGGCGAGACGTCGAGGCCGGTGACGTCGACCATCAGCATGTCCATGCACACGGCGCCGACGATCGGCACGCGACGGCCTCGGAGCAGCGCGACGCCGCGGTTGCCAAGTCGCGTGTCGAGGCCGTCGGCGTAGCCGGCCGGCACGATCGCAAGCGTGCGCGGACCGTCGGCGCGCCAGCGCAGGCCGTAGCTCGTGCCTTCGCCGGCACGCGCGCCCTTCACCGCCACGATACGGCTGACCAGTGACAGGGCAGGTCGCAGCTCGATCTCCGTTGCGAGCGGCGGCGGCACGATGCCGTACAGCAACAGGCCGGGACGGACGAAATCGAGCCACAGCCGCGCGTCGCGCAAGAGCGCGGCCGAATTACACGCGTGGCGCTTGACGCCGCGCAGCCCCATCGCGCCGAGCGCAGCGCTCGCCTGATCGAAGCGCGCGCGCTGCTCGTCGAGGAAGGGCGACTCGGGATCATCAGCCGTCGCGAAGTGCGTGTACACGGCGTCGACGCGCAGGTGCGGACTGCCGAGCACGTCCGGCATCGTCCGCCGCAGGTTGTCGTGGCGGAAGCCGAGACGATTCATCCCGGTGTCGATTTTCAAATGGCAGTTGATCGTCACGCCGCGCGCCGCCGCGCGCGCTTCGAGCGCGCGAGCCGCGCCCGGCGTCGACACGGTGGGCGTCAGGCCGTGCTCGAAGACGCCGTCGAGCTCGGCGACGCTGAGCGCGCCGAAGACGAGAATGGGAATCGTCACGCCCGCCTGGCGCAGCGAAATGCCTTCCTCGATGTCCGCGCACGCGAGCATCGCCGCGCCGGCCTCTTCGAGCGCGGGCCCGACGGCCGTGGCGCCGTGCCCGTAGGCGTTGGCTTTGACGACGGCGATGACGCCGGGCGCGGAGGCGGACGCCGCGCGGGCCTCGCGCGAGACGAGCGACACGATCGCGCGGCAGTTGGCGCGGATCGCGTCGAGGTCGACCGTGGCGATCGTCGGCCGGATCACGCGCCGGCCTGCCGGTCGTACGCGCCGGCCGCCAGGTTCTCGAACCGCGTGTACTGCTTGAGAAACGCGAGCCGCACCGATCCCGTCGGGCCGTTGCGCTGCTTGCCGACGATGATCTCGGCCGTGCCCTCCGACTCGGGATTGCGCTCGCCTTCGACCTGATACATGTCCTCGCGGAAGATGAACAGCACGATGTCCGCGTCCTGCTCCAGCGCGCCGGACTCGCGCAGGTCCGACAACTGCGGCCGGTGATCGCTGCGCGTCTCGGTCGCGCGGCTGAGCTGGCTGAGCGCGAGGATCGGGATCTCGAGCTCCTTGGCGAGGATCTTCAGCGATCGGGAGATCGACGACAGCTCCTGCTGCCGGCTCTCGAAGCGGCCGCGGCCCTGCATCAGCTGCAGATAGTCGATGATGAGCATGTCGAGGCCGTGCTCGAGCTTCAGGCGGCGCGACTTCGCGCGCATCTCGAGGATGCCGACGCCGGGCGTGTCGTCGATGAACACCTTCGCGTCGTGCAGCCGCGCGAACGCTTCGACCAGCCGGCCGTAGTCCTGCTCGCCGAGGAACCCGCCGCGGAAGCGGTGCGCGTCGACGCGCGCCTCGGACGTGAGCATGCGCATGAACAGCTGCTCTTTCGACATCTCGAGGCTGAAGATGCCGACGCTCTTGTTCGCCTGGATCGCGCTGTTGAGCGCCATGTTCAGGACGAAGCTGGTCTTGCCCATCGCCGGGCGCGCCGCGACGATCACGAGGTCCGACTTCTGGAAGCCGGACGTCATCTCGTCGAGATCGACGAACCCGCTCGGCACGCCGGTGACCAGGCCGCGCTGCGCCTGCAGCTGCTCGATGAGCTGGTAGCCGGAATCGACGAGCGTGCCGAGTTGCACGAACCCGGATCGCATCCGGTGCTCGGCGATCTGGAAGATCGATCGCTCCGCTTCGTCGAGCAGGTCGTCGGCGTCCTCCTCGGCGTCGTAGGCGCGGCCCAACACCTCGTTGGCGGACTGAATCAGCCGCCGCAGCGTCGACTTCTCCTTGACGATGCGCGCGTAGTGCTCGACGTTGGCGGATCGCGGCACGCCGTCGGTGAGCGAGCTGATGTACGCGGGCCCGCCGACCTCCTCGAGCTCGCCCGTCTTGACCAGCTCGTCCTTCAGCGTGACCAGATCGACCGGCTGCGATCGATCCGTGAGGCTGACCATCTTCTCGAAGATGCGCCGGTGCGCCTCACGGAAGAAATCGCCCGCGTCGATGACCTCGGCCGCCTGATTGAACGCGTGGTTGTTGATGAGGATCGCGCCGAGCACGCACTTCTCGGCTTCGAGATTGTGGGGAAGGGTGCGATCCATGGGGAACTTTGAACTTCGAACTTTGAACTGCGAAACTGGGCTGAAAAAGAACAGCCGCCGGTCGGAGAAGCATACTCCGCCGGCGGCTCAGAATTTCGAAGTTCGAAGTTCGAACTTCGAAGTTGAGAGGTGCGCTTCTCGCCTACTCCGCCGCCACCACCTTCACCTTCAGCGTGGCGGTGACGTCGCGGTGCAGCTTGACCGGGACCTGGTGCTCGCCGAGGGTCTTGAGCGGCTCGGCGAGCTGGATGCGGCGGCGCTCGATCGTCAGATCGCGCGCGGCCAGGGCCTCGGCGATGTCGACCGAGGTCACCGATCCGTACAGCGTCTCGTTCTCGCCGACGCGGCGGCCGATCGCGATCTCGGCGCCCTCGAGGCGCGTCTGCAGCGCCAGCGCCTCCTTCAGCTCCTCGGCGTCCTTGGCTTCGGCGCGCGCACGCTCGCGCTCGATCTGGCGCTTGTTCTCGTCGGTCACGGCCAGCGCGAGCCTGCGCGGGAACAGGAAGTTCCGCGCGTAGCCCGGCGCCACCTTGACCACCTCGCCGCGCCGGCCGAGGTGCTCGACGTGCTCCTTCAGAATGACTTCGATGGCCATGTGTCTCCCCGGTTCCTCAATCCGTCACGTACGGCACGAGCGCGATCTGCCGGGCGCGCTTGATGGCCGTCTGCAGCGCGCGCTGGTGCGTCGCGCACACGCCCGAGATGCGCCGCGGCTGAATCTTGCCGCGCTCCGGGATGAACGGCGCCAGCAGCCGGACGTCCTTGTAGTTGATGTAGTCGATCTTCTCGACGCAGAACTTGCAGACGCGGCGGCGACGGAAGAAGCCGCGGCGCCCGCCCTTGTCCTTGTCTTTGTCCTTGTCGCCCGCGCCTCGGCCCGAACGGCTGGTCATCTCGCTCATCGGTCACCTCCGGCCCGGAACACCTGATCCATCGACACGTCGCCGTCGTCGTCGTCCTCGGCGTGGCGGCGACGCTCGTGCTCGGTGGGCTCGGGCGGCAGGCCGCGGCGGACGCGCCGCTCGGCCATCGCCGTCTTGCGGCGCACGCGCGCGCGCTCCGCGACCGCCAGCTCCTCGTCGACGCGCACGACCATGTGGCGGATGACGTTGTCGAACACGCGCAGCCGGCGATCGAGCTCGGCGGTCAACGCGGCCGGGCCGTTGATGACCTCGAGCACGTAGACGCCGTCGCGGTGCCCGGCGATCTCGTACGCCAGCTTGCGCCGGCCCCAATTCTCGGTCTTCTCGATCGTGCCGCTGAAGCGATCGACGACGGCCTGCACCTGCTGGTGCAGCTCGGCGAGCGCCTCCTCGGTCGTCTCCGGAGGAGTGATGTAGATCAACTCGTACTGACGGACGCTGCTCATATGCCTCCTTCTGGACATCAGGCCGCGCTCTCGATTGAGCGCGGCAAGGAGCGCCTTACTGGTCGTTCGCGCGATTGTACGTGTTCATCACGTACGCCAGGCCGCGGCTCACCCATGCTTCCACGGCTTCGGCCGACCGGTCGATCGCGTCGATGACGCCGGTCTGTTCTTCGGGCTCGAACCGGCTCAACACGTGGTCGGCCAGATCGCGCCGTTCGTCTCCGCGGCCCACGCCGATGCGCAGCCGCGCGTAGTCGTTCGTCCCCAGGTGCTGCGCCACCGAGCGCAGCCCGTTGTGCCCGCCTTCGCTGCCCGACGCCCGCGCCCGCAACCGCCCCAAGGGCAGATTCACGTCGTCGCAGACGATCAGGACGTCCGGCAGGGCGACGCGATAGTAGCGGCACAACTGGCCGATCGCCTCGCCGCTGAGGTTCATGAACGTCAGCGGCTTGACGAGCAGCACCACGTCGTCGTCGGCACGCCATCGCCCTTCGAGCGCGTCGGCCGGCGCGGCGTCGAACGTGGCGCCGTGCCGCTGCGCCAGCCGATCGAGGACCGCGAACCCGACGTTGTGCCGCGTGCCCTGGTACTTCGCGCCCGGATTGCCCAGCCCCGCGACGAGTTTCACGATCGGCTACGAGCCGCGGGCGACGAGGCCCGGCACGGCTACTCCTTCTCGCCTTCCTTCTCGACCTTGCCCTTCTTGATGACTTCGGGCTCGGCCGGCGTCGCCGCCGCCGCAGCCGCTTCGGCCGGCGCCGGCTCCGCTTCCGCCTTCGGCGAGACGAGGTGCACGATCAACATGTCGCCTTCGCTCACCGGCTTCCACTTGCCGCCGGTCTGCAGATCGCGCACGCGCACGCCGTCGTGCAGCATCAGCTCGGTGATGTCGACGGTGATGTGCTCGGGGATGTCGGCCGGCAGGCACTCGACCTCGAGCTCGCGGTGCACGAAGTCGACGATCGCGCCCTGCGCCTTGACGCCCTTCGCCTCGCCGGTCAGGTGCATCGGCACGGTGACGCGCAGCACCTTGTCCATCGCGACGCGATAGAAGTCGGCGTGCAGCAACTGGTGCAGCACCGGATCGATCTGGTACTCCTTCACCAGCACGCGCGCGTCGGACGCGCCGTCGATCTTCAGCGTGATGAGCGTGTTGACGCCCGACTGCGAGTGCAGGATCCGCAACAGGCTCTTCGGATCGACCGCCACCGACTCGGCCTGGCCGCTCGTGCCGCCGTACAGGACGGCGGGAATGTGGCCTTTGCGACGGAGGCGTCCGGCGTTGTTGCGGCCGAACGTGTCGCGACGAACTGCTTCGAGCACTGCTTCCATGATCCTGTCCTCGCTTCTGCCCCTCTACACGAACAGCTTGGAGACCGACGTCTCCTCGTGAATGCTCCGAATCGCCTGCGCGAGCAGGCGCGCCACCGACAGCACGACGATCTTCTCGCACCGCGACTTGTCGCCGTCGAGCGGGATCGTGTTGGTGATGATCAGCTTGTCGATCGGCGCCGCGTCGATGCGCGACAGCGCCGGCCCCGACAGCACGCCGTGCACCGCGCTGGCGAGCACGCGCGACGCGCCGTTGTCCTTCAACGCCTGCGCGGCCTTCTGAATCGTGCCGGCCGTGTCGATGATGTCGTCCGACAGCACGCAGACGCGGCCGCGCACGTCGCCGACCACGTTCATCACTTCCGCCGTGCCGTCCTCGCTGCGCCGCTTGTCGACGATCGCCAGATCCGCGTCGAGGCGCTTCGCGTACGCCCGCGCGCGCTCCGCGCCGCCGACGTCGGGCGACACGATCGTGATCGGCCCGAAGTTCTGGCGCGACAGATAGTCGATGATCACCGGCGCGGCGAACAGGTGATCGACCGGAATGTCGAAGAACCCCTGGATCTGCGCCTTGTGCAGATCCATCGTCAGCACGCGGTTCGTCCCGGCCGCGCTCAGCAGGTTCGCCACGAGCTTGGCCGAGATCGGCACGCGCGGCTTGTCCTTGCGATCCTGGCGCGCGTAGCCGTAGTACGGGATCACCGCCGTGATGCGCGACGCCGACGACCGCCGGAACGCGTCGATCATCACGCACAGCTCGACGAGGTTCGCATCCACCGGCGCGCTCGTCGGCTGCACGATGAACACGTCCGCCCCGCGGATGTTCTCGTCGATCTGGAACGAGACCTCCGTGTCCGGAAACCGGTGCAGCCGCGCCGCGCCCAGCGGGATGCCGAGACACTCGGCAATCTCGCGCGCCAGGGCCTGATGCGCACTGCCGGCAAACAGCTTCAGGGGACCGTGAGCCATGGGAGAAAACGATGTATCGCGCTATCGCACTATCTCGCTATCGCACTATCTGCATCGGGCTATCGGACTATCTGCGGCCGATCGAGCTAGCGGGTTGTCTGCCTGTCTCACTGTCGCCGCCGCGCTGCTTCCCGGACACCGCCGACGTCATGGAGGCAGCTATCGAGATAGCGCGATGCTCAGATAGTGCGTTAGTGCGATAGCGAGATAGTGCGATAACGCGCGTCAGTCCAATCTGGTTGGGGCGGAAGGATTCGAACCTTCGAATACGGGATCCAAAGTCCCGCGCCTTACCGCTTGGCCACGCCCCACCACGCCGGTCGCCGGCCACCGCGCGCACCCAGCCACGCAGCCCTTGTCGGCCCTTTCGGGCCCACTGCAAACACGGAAGTCTATCACACGCCCATGCGGCGGCCGGCCTCGTGGCGGGAGAGCGTGCGGGTCAGCAGGACGAGCCAGTCGGGACGCTGCAGACGTCTGACCGCGCGGCGCGCCACGGTCTCGGGAAACAGGCCGAAGACGGCCGATCCGCTGCCCGACATCGCGGCGCCCAGCGCGCCCTCGCGGACGCACGCGTCGATCATCTCGGCGATCGGCGGATGCCGCGCGGCTACCGGCGCCTGGAGATCGTTTGCCAGCGCAATGGGCCCGGTCGGCCATCCGACCTCGACGCCAGCGCTGCGGGCCGGCGCCGCGGCCGCGTCGACCGCGCGCGCCTCGTCCAGCCAGCGATACGCATCGGCGGTCGCGACGCCAAACGACGGCTTGATCACGATCACGCCGAGCTTGGCGACGTCGTCGACGGGATAGAGCTCGTCGCCGCGGCCGAGGCCCATCGCCGTGCCGCCGAGGAGGAAGAACGGCACGTCGGAACCGATCTCGGCGGCCAGCGCGAGCAGCGCGCGCCGCGGGCGCCGCGCGTTCCAGACCGTGTTGAGCGCGACGAGCGCCGCCGCCGCGTCCGCGCTGCCGCCGCCCAGACCGGCGGCCACGGGAATCTGCTTGTCGAGCCTGACGTGCGCGTCACGCGGATCGTCGGCGCGTCCGAGATCGCGCCACAGGACCTCGGCCGCGCGCCAGACGAGATTGCTGCGATCGACCGGCACGCCCGGCGATCGGCTGAGCAGGCCGAACGGCCCCGGACGCGCCGTCACCGTCAGCGTGTCGGCGATCGCGATCGACTGCAGCAGCGTCGTCACGCTGTGAAAGCCGTCGTCGCGCAGAGGCCCGACGCGCAGCGTCAGGTTGATCTTGGCGGACGGGCGGAGAACGAGCGTACGCGACATCGACAATCAGACTCCACGACGAGCGGGACCGGCGCTCAACGGCCGCGCGGCCCCGACGCCCGCAGCTCGTCGATCGACATCGGCGAGGCGCCCGACGGCACGACCACGGCAAATTGACTGGGATCGGTCGCAGGATCGGGCACGACGGCCTCGATGCGCATCGTCAACGCGACCGACGGCGATCGTCCGGGCTCCGAGCGCAGCGCGATCTGCTGCGGCCACCCCGACTCGGCGCGCCGATAGTCGATCGCCACGCCGTCGACGATCGCCGCGCGCACCGACGATCGCCCGGCGATCGTCTCGACGTACACCTCGTCGCCGCCGGAGAAGCGCAACGCGGTGATGCCGCCGTCGTACTCGCGCGCATCGGCCGCGCCTCCGGCGAACGTCACGCAGCCGGACAGCACGGCCATCAATCGCTCTGGATCCCAGGGCACGCCGACGAGCGCGTCCAGGATCGCGGCGGCACGGTCGACGACGACGCGTCGCGACGAGGCCAGCCAGAGCGTCGCGCGATCGGCGCGGCCGCCGAGCACGAACACCGGCGGTCCAGAGGCGCGCGCTTCCAGCCCGATCTCGCCCGCGCGCGACACGACGACGCCCACCGTCAGGCTCCCCAGCGGCTGTCCGGCCACGCGGCCCGACAACCGGATCTGCGTTTGATAGGCCGCCAGCGACTGGCACGGCGCGCTCGCCTGCCGCCACAGCGCGCTCGCATCCGCCAGGGGCCTGGATGGGCCTTCCGGCCGGATGAATCCGTGGCTGGCGCACGCCCCCGCGCCCAGCGCAAGCGCCGCCGCGATCGCCGGCATCGCCGCGCGCCGGCACGCGGCCGCGCCCGCTGCGAGGCGCACGTCAGCGCTGGCCGGACAACTGGCGTGCCCGGTCCCGCTTCTTGGCGACCGCGTCGGCGTCGAGACCGTCGCGGTCCCCGCCGAGCGCGCGGTCGTAGGCCGCCGCCGCTTCGATGTAGCGCTTCGACTTGAAATACAGATCGCCCAGGTGATCCTGAATCACCGACGACTCGGGCGCGGCCGCGGCGGCGCGCTCGAGCGGATCGGTCGCGCGATCGAGCTTGTCTTGTTTGAAGTACGCCCAGCCGAGGCTGTCGAGATACGACGGGTTGTCGGCGTCGATCGCGAGCGCTTTCTGGATCAGCGTGACGGCTTCGTCGAGCTTGCGGCCGCGCTCGGCCAGCATGTAGCCGAGATAGTTGAGCGCCGGCGCGTGCGAGGGATCGGCGGCGATGATCTCGCGAAACGCGCGCTCGGCGCGATCGTACTGGCGCGTCCGGTCGTAGGTGGCCGCGAGGCTGAAGGCGACCTGCCGATCGTCCGGCACCCGGCGGCGCGCGTCCTCGAGCACCTGCGTCGCGCGCTTGGCGTCGCCGAGCGCTTCCCACGCGTGGCTCAGCGTCGTCGCCATGTCGGCGAACGCGCCGGAGGCGACGTCGGCGTCGCTGGCCTTCGTCACGCGCGGCTCGAGCGCGGCGACGACGCCGCGGAAATCGCGGCGCGCCGTGCGCACCGACGCGAGCGCCAGCGGCCCGCGCGGATCGGCGCTGTCGATGGCCGCCACGCGCGCGGCCGCCGTCTCGGCCGCGTCGAGACGGCCCGCGCGCTCCTCGACCTGCGTCAGCAGATACCAGGCCGCGATGTCGTCGGGCCGGTCTCGCGTCACGTCGGTGAGCACGCTGCGGCCGCCGTTGACGTCGCCGGCGTTGACGAGCGCCGTCGCATAGCGCAGCCGGTACAGGACGTTGCCCGGATCGGTCGCGACGACTTCGGTCCACGCGTCCGCCGCGTCGCGCCACGCGCCGCGCCGCTCGAGCTGCTCGATCGCGCGCAGCTTCGCGGCCGGCGACGGATCACTCGCGCTCCGCCGGAACTCCTCGAGCACCGCCGTGGCTTCGTCCGGCTGGTTGTTCGCACGATACGCCTGCACGAGCAGCATGACGGCCTGGGCGTAATTCGGACGATCGAGCAGGAACTGTTTCAGCACCTCGATCGCTTTCGGGTACTGCTCCGACTGCACGTAGAGATCGCCGAGCGTGAACTGCGCCAGCGGATCGCGCGCGCCGTCGGCGATCACGCGGGCGAGGTGGCCCGCGGCGCTCGTCAGCAGCCGGCGCTGGACGTCCTCCGGCGACGCGCTCTGCGCCATCGACGCCTGCACGAGCCCGAGCACGCGATGCGCGCTGCGATTCTCCGGCGCGATGCGCAAGGCCTCGGTGGCCTCGGCCTCGGCTTCGGCGTACTTGCCCTGCTGCGCCGCAATGGCCGCCAGCTCGGCGTGCGGCTCGGCCGCGTTCGGCACGAGCGCGAGCGCCTCGCGGTACTTCGCCGCGGCACCGGCCAGATCCTCGCTGTCGTCGAGCGTGCGTCCCTGCAGGTAGAGGAAGTACGCCTGGCCGATCGCGTCGACCGACGGCGGCGTCGGGGCCTGCGCCAGCAGCGCCAGAGTCAACACCCATGCAGACATGACCATGAACCTGCCTCCGATTGTGGCACACGGGCGGTCCCGGCCCGCAATCCTCTCGCCTCCCGGTTTCGTCTTGCCCTATAGTGAGGCGCATGGCCGTCGACCCCGCCCTGCTCGAGATCCTCGTGTGCCCCGTCTGCAAGACGCCGGTCCGCGTCACGCCGGACGGCGCGGGCCTCAAGTGCGACACGTGCCGCCGGGTGTACCCGATCAAGGACGACATTCCGGTCATGCTCGTCGACGAGGCGAAAATCGACGGCTGAGCCGTTGAACATCCTGCTCATCCGCCTGCGCCTGATCGGCGACGTCGTCTTCACGACGCCGATCATCCGCGCCGTGCGGCAGCGCTATCCGGACGCGCGCCTCTCCTATCTCGTCGAGGCGTCGGCCGCGCCCGTCGTGGCCGCCAACCCGCATCTGTCGCACATCATCACGGCCACACACAGCCGCGGCTGGGCCCGCGTGCGCGACGACGTGCAGCTCGCGCGCGCGCTGCGACGCGAGCGGTTCGATCTCGTCGTCGATCTGCACGGCGGACCGCGGAGCGCGTGGCTGACCTGGGCGACGCGAGCGCGCCGCCGGCTGGGCTACGATGTTGCCGGACGATCCTGGATGTACACCGACGTGGTCCATCGCCCGAAGGGCTACCGGCCCCGGCACGCCGTCGAGAACCAATGGGACCTGCTGCGGCTCGTCGATCCGGCGTTCGATCGCACCCCGGCGCGGGATGCGGATCGCGTGGAGATGGCCGTCGACGCGCGCGTCCGTGCGCGCCTCCCGCAGACGCTCGCAGCGCTCGGCGTGCCCGGCGACGCGCGCCTCATCGTCCTTCACGTGAGCGCGGGCAATCCGTTCCGCCGCTGGCCCGAATCGTCGTTCGCGGCGGTGGCGGCCGATCTGTGCCGCGCCGGTGACGATCGCTGGGTGCTCGTGACCGCCGGTCCGTCCGATCGTGACGCGGCCTCCCGCGTCCTGACCGAGGCGCGCAGGCGCGCCGGCGGCTCGGCCGCGCGCGTCGTCGACGCGGAGTCCCTGTCGCTGATGGAGCTGCGCGCGCTGCTCGATCGCGCGTAGCTGTTCGTCGGCGGCGACAGCGGCCCGATGCACATCGCGGCGACGAGCGACGTCCCGATGGTCGGCATCTATGGACCGACGCTGCCGGAGCGATCGGCGCCGTGGCGGCCCGCCTCGATTCCATCGGCGGCCGTGGAGCCGGGCGCGCTGCCGTGCCGACCGTGCGATCAGCGGACCTGCGCGCCGGGCGACTTCCGCTGCCTGTCGATGGTGTCGGCGAGCGCCGTGCGCGACGCCGCCGAACGCCTGCTGGAGCCGCAGCCGTGACGGACGCGCGCGCCGCACGACAGCCGCCTCGAGCGCACGACCCGATCGAAACGTGGGCCTTCTGGACGCTGACGGCGAGCCTTGCGCTCGTGCAACTGTCGGTCGCCGCCGCCGAGACGCTCTTCGGCATCAGCGCGCTGCTCTGGCTCGTGCTCGTCTTCCGCGATCGCCGCGTCCCCGACGTGCCGCCGTTCTTCCTGCCGCTGCTGGCGCTCGCCGCGTGGACGCTCGTCAGCACCGCGCTCTCGCCCGAGCCGCGCCTCGGCCTTCGCGAAGACAAGCAACTGCTGCTCTATCTCGTCGTGCCGATCGCGATGCGTGTCGTCGGCGCCCGCGGCGCGTCGCGCGTGTTGACCGCGATCATCGCGGTCGGCGGCATCAGCGCGCTCGCCGGCATCATCCAGGGCATCGTCGTCGGCGACCTGAGCTACGACTACTTGATCCACAACCGGCCGCACGGCCTGCTCGGGCACTACATGACGTACTCGGGCGTGCTGATGCTGGTGCTCTGCGCCGCGGCCGCCCAGTTGATCTTCGCGGAGCGCGAATGGCTCTGGCCGGCCGTCGCCGTGCCGGCGATGCTGGTCGCCCTCGCGGTGACGCTGTCGCGCAACGTCTGGCTCGGCGCGCTCGCCGCCATCGTCGCGCTGCTTCTCGTGCGCCGGCCGCGCGTGCTGATCGCGGTGCCCGTCGTGCTCGCGATCGCGCTGGCCGTGGCGCCCGTGCGCAGCCGCGCGCTCTCGGTGTTCGATCCGACCAACGCGACGAACCGCGACCGCGTGTCGATGATCAAGTCCGGCGGCGCGATGGTCCGCGACCACTGGGTCTTCGGCGTCGGACCGAACCGCGTGCCCGAGGAGTATCTCGCGCGCTACAAGCGGGCCGACGCGGTCGATCCGGCCGATCAACCCGGGTCCACGCGCGCGCACCTGCACAACGTCGTCGTACAGCTCGCCGCCGAGCGCGGTCTGCCCGCGCTCGCCGCGTGGCTCTGGTTCGTGGCCGTCGCGGCGATCGACTTGTTCACGCAGATGCGGCGCGGTCCGGCGAAGGCGCTCGCGGCGAGCGGGTTCGCGGCCATCATCGCGATGCTGACCGCCGGCCTCTTCGAGCACAACTTCGGCGACTCCGAGTTCCTCTTTCTCTTCCTGGGATTGATCACGCTGCCGTACGCGGCCCGCGGCGGCTCACGCCACCGCGAAGCCGCCGCCCGCGCGGAGGCGGCGTGATGACGTCCCTCGACGGAATCATCGGACGTTTGCAGCGACGATCCGTCGCCGTCATCGGCGACGTGATGCTCGATCACTTCCTCGTGGGCCTGGTCGATCGCATCTCGCCCGAAGCGCCGGTGCCGGTCGTGCGGTTCGATCGCGACGAGTACCGCCTGGGCGGCGCCGCCAACGTCGGGCACAACATCGCGTCGCTCGGCGGCGTCCCGGCGATCGTCGGCCTGGTCGGCGCCGACGCGGCCGCGGACGAATTGCGGCGTCAACTCGCGGCCATCGGCCTCGACGGCCGCGGCCTGGTCGCCGATGCGTCTCGTCCAACGACGAAGAAGATGCGCATCGTGACGACGCGCAATCAGCAGGTCGCGCGGATCGATCACGAGTCGGACGACGATGTCACGGGCAGCGCGTGCGCCGCGCTCGTCGCGGCCGCGCGTGCCGCGATCGCCGCGAGCGACGCCGTCGTCCTCTCCGACTACCGCAAGGGCGTCGTCTGTCCCGAGGTCATCGGCGCAGCCATCGCTGAAGCGACGTCGCGCCAAGTGCCGCTGCTCGTCGATCCCAAAGTCGCGCAGGCCGAGCGCTACCGCGGCGCGTCGCTCATCACGCCCAACCACCACGAAGCCGAGCTGATGACGCAGACGACGATTCGGTCGTCGAGCGATGCGGCGCGAGCGGCCCGGCTGCTGCACGAGCGCACGGGCGCCAACGTGCTCATCACGCGTGGCGAGCACGGCATATGGATCTTCGACGCGACGGCCTCGACCGTCGAAGCGTCCCTGCCGGCCGTCGCGCGCGAAGTTGCCGACGTCACCGGCGCCGGCGACACGGTGATTGCCGTGCTCGCGTTGGCGCTGGCCGCGGGCGCACCGCTGCTCGACGCCGCGCGGCTCGCCAACGCGGCCGCAGGCCTCGTCGTCGCGCGCTTCGGCCCCGCGACGGTGCAGCCGCTCGAGCTCGCCGCCGCCATCGCCGCGCATCCAGATTGATGTCCCGGCTCCTCTCGCGACGCGAGATCGCGATCTGGGCGCTCTGCTTCGCGATCGTCTCCACCGTGCTCGTCGTCACGCGGTTCGCCAGCGATGATCCCGACTCGGCGCTCTACGCGGAGCTATCCGAGCAGCTCGCGGCGGCTCCACCGTCGCATTGGATCGCGCCACAGTGGTTCGGCCATTGGGAGACAGGCTATGCGCAGCACGGCTGGTTCCGCGAGCATCCGATGGGCGTGATGGCACTGCCGACGCTGCTCGGGGCGATCGGCGTGCCGGCCATCCAGGCGGCCTACATCGTCGGCGTTGCGGCGGGTTTGGCCGCGCTGCTGCTGATCGCCGCGCTCGTCTCGCGGTTGACGTCGCGCGACGATGCCCGTCTGACGCTCGTGCTGCTGCAACTCATGCCGATGGCGTCGATCTTCCGCATCCGCGCGAACCACGAATATCCGATGCTGGTGTGCCTGCTCGTCGCGCTCATGGGCTTCGACGCGGTACGCCGATCCTGGCGCTGGTGGTGGATCGCGCCGGTCGCGCTCACCGCGGGACTGCTCGTCAAGGGCGTCTTCGTCGCGATCCCCCTGCTGGCCGCAGGATGGTGGGTCCTGATCAATCCGCTGCGCGCGCCGCGATCGATCTGGCGCGCCGTCGCGTCGGGCGTCGCGAGTCTCGCGATGATGCTCGGCGTCGCGTGGCTGTACGACGTGTTGTACGTCCGCGTCACCGGCGAGACGTTCTGGGGCCCGTACTGGGGACGTCAGCTCGAGCCGCTCACGATTGCGACGCCGATCGACGGCGGATCGACGCTCGGCGCGCATCTCTGGTTCTATCTCGTGCGGATGGCGTGGCACCCGGCGCCATGGAGCCTGGCGCTCGTCGCCGCGGCGTGGCGCTGGCGCGGCACGATCGGCGATCGCTGGCGCGCGCTCTCCGATCCAGCGCGCCGCGGATTCATGTTCGCGATCGTGTTCGCCGTGACGTGCGTGCTGATGCTGGCGCCGGCGAGCCGGTTCGCCGAGCGCTACGCGTTCTCGGCGAACTATGCGATCGCCACGGCGGGCACGATCGTCGCGGCGCGCGCATGGCCGTCGCTCGCGCGCGGCGTCGCGCGCCTCGATCGCGTCATCCCCGCGTTTCCCGCGATCGTCTGGCTCGCCCTGATGCTCGCGCGCCTCGCTCTCGGGCCGTTTCTGCCAAGAATCAGCGGATAGGAAACCGGCGGACGCCGGGTCTAAAGACCCGGCCTACATCTACGAAAACCGCAGCCTGTAGTCCGTCGCCGTAGCTCATGGCCTGTAAGCCAGATGTAGGCCGGGTCTTTAGACCCGGCGATCCCGATCGGACTGGGCCCAATAGACCGATGTCCGGCCGTCATCGTCCACATTCGTTGGTCGCGAGCACGACGTCGCCGGGCGGGCGGCCGGCGAGGACGTCGTCGAGCTTCGGATCGAGGCGCGGGCGGCGGGCGGCGGCGCAGACGCCGGGAACGGCGCGCTGCAGGTCGTCGAATCGGGCCGCGTCCATGATGGCCCATGCCCCGCGCGGACCGGCGAAGAACGTGCGCGCCTCGTCGAGCGACGCGAACGTCCGCACGGGACGGTCGGCGTAGTAGACGAGGCTCGGCAGCATGAAGTCGTACGCGCCGAGCTCGGCGTCCGCCGATGCGCGCGCGCGAAATTCATTCGCCAGCGGTACGACGGGCTTCAGCCGCTCGACCGACGGCAGCGTCCGCGCGACGAGCACGTAGTTGAACGCCACGAATGCGACGGCGAGCGCGACGACGGCAGCCTGATTCCGGCGCGCAATGTTCAATGCCGCCGACGCGACGCCGCCCGCGATCAGCCACACGCCGATCGTCCGGGCGCCGTCGAGCGCGTAGTACCCGCCGCTGCCGAAGTAGCGAATCACGGCGCCGCCGGCCGCGGCTGACGCAAGCGCGACGGCGATCGTCAGGAGACGCAGCGTGCGGCTCTCGCGCCCGAAGCCCGACGCGACGAGCGCGTCGGCGACGAGCACGGCCACCGCCGCCGTCACGGGAAAGATGTAGAGATCCTGCTTGGTCTGCGACAGCGAGAACGCGCCGGCAATCACGACGACCCACAGCCACAGCAGATGCCGAATCGCCGTCTGCGCCGGCAGCGCGTCGTCGATGCGGCGCCGCCACGCCAGGCACAGCGGCACGACGAGCAGCGGCGCCCACGGAAACAGATCGCCGAAGAGCACCGGCAGATAGAACCAGAACGGCCGCTGATCGGGCTGCATCGCCGTCGTGAACCGATCCAGGTTCTCCCCCACGAAGAAGCTCGTCACCGGCGACCAGCCGTGCCGCTGCACGAGCGCGACGTACCACGGCGCGACGAGCGCGATCACGATTGCGAGGCCCGGCAGGATCGTCAGCCGGCGCACGTCGGACCAGCGCCGTTCGATCGCCAGCCACAGCGCGCAGACGGCGCCGGGCAGGACGATGGCGACGGGTCCTTTCGTCAGCGCGCCGAGCCCGATCGCAACGTACATCCAGAGGAGCAATCGTCGTCGATGGCGCGGGTAGCGCTCGGCCAGCACGAAGCACGCGAGCGCGATCGACATGAACGCGGTGATGTAGACGTCGATGAAGATGCGGCGTCCCCACAGCACGACGCGCGGCGCCGTGACCACCATCAGCGCCGCGAGCACGCCCGTCGTCGTCGATCGCAGCGCGCGGCCGATCAACAGCGCGGATAGCGCGATCGCGAGCACGCCGATCGCGATGCCGACACGTTCCACCGCGACCGACGTGCCGAGCGCGCGGTACAGGCCGGCAACGATCCAATAGCTGAGGACGGGCTTGTTCAGCCGCGGCGCGCCGTTGAACATCGGCGTGACGAAGTCGCCGGTCCGCACCATCTGCCGCGGCGTGTCGACGTAGAACGCCTCGTTCGCGTCCCAGATCGAGTTGGCGCCGAGCCACAGGAAGAGCACCGGCAGCGCCAGCGCGAGCAGCAGACCGAAGACGCGCGGCGAGGGGCGGGAGTCAGTCAACGGACGCGCCGTCAGTGGCGGAAGTGCCGATGGCCCGTCAGGACCATCGCCATCCCGTGCTCGTCGGCCGCGGCGATGACCTCCGCGTCACGCACCGAGCCGCCGGGATGGACGACGGCCGTCGCGCCCGCCTGCGCGATCGCGTCGAGGCCGTCGCGGAACGGAAAGAACGCGTCGGAGGCCGCGACCGTGCCACGCAGCTTGTCGCCGGCCTTCATGATCGCCGTCTTCACCGCGTCGACGCGGCTCATCTGGCCGGCGCCAACGGCGACGGTGACGTCCGGTCCCGTGAAGATGACTGTGTTCGACTTGACGTGCGCGCAGACGCGCCACGCGAACCGCAGCGCGGTCCATTCGTCTGGCGTTGGCTGCCGTTTCGTCACGACGCGGACGAGATCGTGCCCCGGCCAGTGCTCGCGCGCTTCGGTCACGCGGTCCTGCGCCTGGACGAGCCACGCGCCCATGATCGATCGCACGTCCCGCGCCGGTCCGCCCGTATCGAACGTCGTCGTCACGACGCGCAGATTGGCTCGTGTCGCGAGGATCGGCAGCACGCGCTCGGGATGGCTGAGCCCGGGCGCGACCACGGCCTCGATGAACGTGCCCGTCAGCAGCCGCGCCGTCTCCTCGTCGATCGGACGATTGAGCCCGACGATGCCGCCGAACGCAGACAGCGGATCGGCCTCGCGCGCGCGCAGATACGCCTCGGCAAGCGTGTGGCCCGTCGCGGCACCGCACGGGTTCGTGTGCTTGATCACGGCCGACGCCGGCTCGTCGAACTCGAGCACGATGCGCGCAGCCGCGTCGAGATCGAGCAGGTTCGTGAACGACAGCTCCTTGCCCTGATGCACCGTCGCGGCGCCGAAACCGGTCTCGCTCTCCGCGTACCAGGCGCCAACCTGATGCGGGTTCTCGCCGTAGCGCAGGTTCTTGATCTTGGTCAGATGCGGCCGCCAGATCGCCGGCAGCAGCGCGGGCTCCGGCGCCGGGTCGCGCAGGAACTGTCCGTTCACTTCGTCGACGCGCACCGCCGCCAGCGTCGTCGCAATGGTCTGGTCGTAGGCCGCCGTGTGCGCGAACGCGCGCCGGGCGAGATCGAATCGGAATGCGCCGGACGGCCCGTCGGGCCGATCGAGCGCGTCGAGCACCCGCGGATAGTCCGCCGGCTCGACGACCACGAGGACGTCCGTGAAGTTCTTCGCCGCCGCGCGCACCAGACTCGGACCGCCGATGTCGATCTCTTCGATCAAGTCCGCGAACGCCAGATTCGGCTTCACCGCCGCTTCGGCGAAGGGATAGAGATTGACGACGACCAGGTCGATGCCGACGATGCCGTGCTCGGCCATCGACGCGCGGTCGTCGGCGCGATCGCGCCGGGCCAGGATGCCACCGTGGACCTTGGGGTGCAGCGTCTTGACGCGACCGTCCATCATCTCGGGAAAGCCGGTCACCTCGGAGATGCCAATGACCGGCAGCCCTGCGCCGGCAATCGCCCGCGCCGTGCCGCCGGTCGACACGAGCTCCCACCCGCGGCGCACGAGCTCGGTCGCAAACGGCACCAGCCCGGTCTTGTCCGACACACTCAGCAACGCCCGCATGTCACTCCCCGTTC
>CAZNMF010000025.1:0-2525 GCA_964573795.1 uncultured Solibacteraceae bacterium | reverse complement strand
ACGCTGCGGATCGTGTCGCCGGGCTCGCCGATGACGCGCTTGACGAACGACATGTCCGGATTCGTCGGATAGAGCAGCATCACGATGTCGCCGACGCGCGGCGAGTGGTTCGGCAGCCGGTACTCCAGCTTGTTGACGATGAGCCGGTCCTGGTCCTCGAGCGTCGGCGCCATGCTGTGGCCCTCGACGCGCGCGATCTGGAAGCCGAACGTCACGATCAGCGTCGCGTAGACGGCGGCCGACACGAGCGTCTTGAACCAGGCGAACAGCTCTTCCGCGATGCGCGCGAGCACGTCGCCGGCCGAGGCCCGCGGACGCGCGGGCGGCGGCACGGGCGCGGCGACGGGGACCGAGGCGGCGAAGGCCTCGGACGCGACCGTCGGCTGAGGCAGCTCCTGGGAGAAGGCGGAGGGCTCGATCGTCAGAGCTGGAGGTAGTCCCGCAACCGGCGCGTCTGCGACCGGCTCACCGGAATCTCCGTGGCCTTCGGGTCTTTCATCTTCAGGAGGTAGTTGCGGCTGAACCAGGGCTGTATCTCCTTGATCTTCGTGATGTTCACGAGGTGCGACCGATGGACCCGCCAGAAGACGGCCGGATCCAGCCGCGCGTGGAGCTCGTCGAGCGTCCGATAGTTGGACGTCCCCGACACCGTGTTTGTTACCACGATTATCGTCTCGTCGACCACTGACGCATAGACCACTTCCTCGGCCTGGACGAGGACGAAGCGCTCGCCGGCCCGGATCGCGAGCTGATCGCGACGGCCTTGCCGCGCCTGCACGGCCTCGATCACCTTTTCGAGATCGGCCGGCGTCAGCGGCAGCTTGGCCGCCTGTTCGGAGGCGAGCCGGCGCCGCACGCGATCGATCGCCTGCTCGAGGCGGCCGGCATCGACCGGCTTGAGCAGATAGTCGACGGCATTCACGGAGAACGCGTCGACGGCGTACTGATCGAAGGCCGTGACGAAGACGAGCTGGGGCGGCGCTTCGGCCTGGATGAGCCGTCGCGCGACCTCGAAGCCCGTCAGGCCGGGCATCTGGACGTCGAGGAAGAGCAGGTCCGGCTTCAGATCGGCCGCGAGACGCAGCGCGTCGACGCCGTCGGCGGCCTGGCCGACGATCTCGACGTCGCCCGTCTGTTCCAGCAGGAAGCACAGCTCCTCCCGCGCGAGCTGCTCATCGTCGACGACCACGGTGCGGAGCAGTGACATGGATTAGGCGGTGGCGCGTTCGGGCACGACGAGCTCGGGGATCTCGATGCGCGCGAGCGTGCCTTGTCCCGGGATGCTGCTCAGGTGCAGCGCGTAGTTGGCGCCGTAGATCACGCGCAGCCGTTCGTTGACATTGCGGAGGCCGATGCCGTGCTCCGACGTCGCCTCGAGCCGATCGGCCGGCATGCCGACGCCGTTGTCGCCGATCTCGATCACCGCGTGGCCCGCGCGCCGCGACGTGTGGATCGTGATCCGGCCTTCGCCGACCTTCTTGCCGAGGCCGTGCTTGATCGAGTTCTCGACGAGCGGCTGGATGATCATGCTCGGCACGACGACGTCGAGGCTGCTCTCGTCCAGCGTCTTGTCGACGACGAGGCTCGGCCCGAAGCGGACGCGCTCGATGTCGAGGTACTCGTCGACCGCGGCGAGCTCCTCGCGCAGCGTCACGAAGTGCTCCTGGCTGCGCAAGAGCCGCCGCAGCAGGCCCGAGAGCTTCACGATCAGCACGCGCGCCGTCTCGGGCTTCGATCGGATCAGCGACGAGATCGACGTCAGCGTGTTGAACAGGAAATGCGGGTTGATCTGATTGGCCAGCGCCTCGACGCGCGCGGCCATCAGCAGCTTCTCCTGCTCGGCCAGCCGGTGCTCGATGCGCGCGCTGTTCCAGATCTTGATCGGAATCGCCACGCACAGCACCGTCGACGCGATGACCAGCAGGAACAGCCACCACGTGTCGGGCGCGAAATGGAAAATGCGCTCCGGCCAGCGCCGCGCGATCGACTGCGACAGCAGCTCGAGCAGCACCGGCGCCATGACGAGGATGACTTGCCACTCGAGCTGGAACTTGCGCAGCAGGCGCCACGCGGATCGGTGCAGCTTGGTGACGAAGAACGGCGAGAACTTCCAGATCTCTTCCTTCGGGCAGATCTCGCGCAGGCCGCCGCCGGCGAACCCGCAGCCCACGGCGAAGGGCAGCGCGGCGAACTGCGCCTGGGCGTGCGCGCCGAAGAGCGGCGGCAGGAAGATGGGCGGCAGGCCGACGCCGAGGCCGACGAGCGCGCCGGCGTACGGGCCGGCGATCAGGCCCGCGAGGAACGAGCCGGCCAGCGTGAGATCGGCGGCCTTGTAGTCGAGCGACAGCCGCGCGACGACGCCGGCGACGAGCGGGACGCCGAAGCCGACGGCGAACGTGAGCCGCTCGGGCCAGTCGCGGCGCTCGGTCAGCAGGATCCGCCGGAACCACGCGAACCGCACCAGCATCGTCGCCAGGATGGCCGCGACGGCGATCTTGGCCATCAGCGTCAGCAGCAGGACTTCG
>CAZNMF010000024.1:0-12086 GCA_964573795.1 uncultured Solibacteraceae bacterium | reverse complement strand
CCGCGCGCCACGACCACGGCTGACTGCGCCAGACGAACGACAATCGCCGTGCGTGTAGGGCGTGAAATGGCAGACGCAGCGCGCGGCGATCCTCTTCCGTCAGCGCACCCGCAACAAACCGCAAATAGCACTGTTCGTCATCGCCGTACAGCTTGTCACCGACGATCGCATGACCGATATGCGCGAGATGAATGCGGATCTGATGCTTGCGGCCGGTCTCTGGAACGATATCGATGATCGAGAACGACGCGCCATCGCGCTCGAATAGCTGCGTGCCGACGATGCGCGTGCGCGCCGGCGCGCCGTCCGATCGCACGCAGTCCTTGATCGCAACTGGACTCTGTTCGTCTCGGCCAAGCGGCGCGTCGACCACGCACGCGCCATCGACATGGCCGTGCACGATGGCGACGTACGCCTTCTCGACGCCGTCGCCCGCAATCAGCGCACCGAGCTCGCTTGCTGCGTCCTTGTGTTTCGCAATCAACACGACGCCGCTCGTCTCGCGATCGAGCCGGTTGACGAGTCGTCCTTCCCCGTTGCCGAGGTGCAGGCGCACACGACCAATCAGGCTCGACCACTCGTCGCCCTTCGTCGGATGACACACGAGTCCCGCCGGTTTGTCGACGACGAGGACGTCGTCGTCTTCGTGCAGGACGTCGAGCGGGGCGCTCACGGCGCCGGCGTCACGAGCTCCGCGCCGACGACCGCGCGAATCATGCCGTCCGTCTTGCTGACGACGTAGAGCTCGCCCTGCGCGTCGAGCGCGAGTCGGATGTCCGCACGTCCGGGCACACGTCCCGCCGGTGCCGATGGCTCAGCGCGGCGCCGCGCCTCGTAGCCAGCCGCGACGACCGGACGCATCGTCGGCGACACCTGCGGCGCGGCGGCCGGATCGTTCGGCGCCTTCCAGCGGATGGAGACCTCGTGCATCTCCGCCGTCGTCTCCGGCCTTCCGTCATCGGCCGCCAGCATCTCGTCGTAGCTCGCGTACCAGATGCGCCCCGTCAGCAAGTCACAGAAGACGAACTTCCCTTGCAGCGCCGGCAGCCGCGAGCCGCGATAGACGAACCCGTTGCCGATCGCGTTGCCCTTCGTGTGGTTGTATTCGACGACGGGATACGTCGGCGTAACGGTGCCGCGGGTGACCGTGTCCGACACACGCAGCGCAATCCGATCCGGATTCGGCAGCGCGTCGTCTTTGTTCGTCGGCAGCAGCCGCTGCGTGCCTTCGCGCTCCGAGTAGCCGAAGTTCGCGCCCTTCTTGACGATGTAGACCGACTCCCATCCGCTCAGCCCGACCGACAGGACGAGTAGACGATTTTTCGACGGCTGCTTCGGATCGACTTCCCACACGAGACGATGCGGATTGCGAAGACCGAGCGCCCACACTTCGCCCTTGGCTCCCGCGAGCTTCACGAACGGGTTGTCGTTCGGGATGCGATAACGGCCGTTGCCGCTGAGACGGCTCGTCTTCGCATGCTCGGCCGGATCGGGAATGATGCGCAGGATCTTGCCGACGAGCGTGTCGAGCCGCTGCGGATTGTTGCGGCGCGCGTCGGTCTGCTCGCCGGCGCCGCCGTCGCCCGATCCGAGATACATCACGCGCCAGTCCGCATCGCCGGGCTTCGCGGTCGGATTGAAGATCATGTCCGTCGGCGGATGCAGATGCGTGTTGATGCGCATCCGCAGCACCTCGCGCGCCGTGCCTTCGAACGTCGTGTTCGCGATGTTCGTGTCGGTCCACTCGATCAGCACGACCTCGCGCTCGGATGCGCCGGGCACGTCGATCGGGTCTGACGCCGTGTAGCCGTCGAGCTTCAGGCCGGGCACGCGTCGACCATCCGGCAACGGCGATTCGGCCACGTCCTGCTCTTCGATGTGCATCGTGTAGAACTTGCCGCTGTGCACGTAGTCGGGATCGAACTGGAACGTCACGAAGCCGTTGCCGAGATCGATCGCGTACGAAAAGCGCTTGAACACGCCGGATGCGCCGTTGCGGCCGTTGAAGTCGAGGTACGTCGTGAACGCGTGCGTGACGGGATCGATGATGTAGAGCGGGCCGTTGAGATCGTTGGCGAACCACCGGCCGGACGATCCCGGCTCCGGCTGCACGAAGTTGAGCCGCGCGAGCGCGCTCGCATTGCCATTCGCACCGAACTTGCCGGTGATGGGCGCGGCGGCGTAGTCCTGAACGTCGAGGACGATCTGAGCGCTTGCCGGTCGAACGGCGCCTCCGACTAGGAAACAAGCGCACACGACAAGAGATAACAGCGATCGGTTGGTCATGGGGGTAATGCCGGTCTAACGGGCCGTCTGGCGGTTCAGCGACGCGAGGCGCATTGTCGCACGGGAAATCTCGCGTTTCACTTGAAGAATCATCTCGGCGAACAAATCCCATCCTTGCGCGCGGGCGTCGTCGATCTTGCCCTTCAGGCGCCAGATGGCGGACGACCGCAGATCGGCCAGCTCGGCGGCGATGGCGATGAGGCGTTCGTCGACCAGCGCAATGCGGCGTCGAATGCGCGTGCCGGCATCGGCATCCTCATCGTCGATGGCGACGTCGGCGTTGCGCTCCCAGGCGCTGAGGATCAGGCGCAGCCGATCTTCGTCGCGCTCGGCATAGGCGCGGTTGGCTTCCGCCATCAGCGAATGCCGCCGGTACCGTGCGCGATCGTCCATGGCCCGGTCCGGATGAATCGCCTTCGCGAGATCGCGGAACACACGCTTCAGGTCCGCTGACGGCGCGGCCGGACTCGCGCAGGACGAGGCCCGCGCGTCGTCGCCCCCGGCCTCGTCATCGCCTTCGTCCTCGTCGAAGAGGGGCGGCGGCCGAAGCCCGAGGCGAACCTCGAGCTCCACGACTTGCGCCTCGAGCGTGCTCAGCTCCGCGTAGCACGGCCCGATCTCGTCGAGATAGCGCGTCTGCAGGTGCCGCAGCTCGGCCCTGAGCGAGTCGAGCTCCTGCTCGCGCTCCGTCAATTGCGCTTCGAGCGCCGATAGACGAGCGCGATCGGCGTCGAGCGGAATGGGCTGAAGCGCAGACACGATGTCCCGATGATCCGATGATCCGATGACCAGATGTCCCGATGATCCGATGTCGCTACGGCGTCCAGATCCGCGGCGCGCCGCCGCCCGCGAGCGCGAGCGTCAGCGTGTTGAGCCGCTTGACGAACGTGGCCGGGTCCTCGAGCTCGCCGCCCTCGGCCAGCAGCGCCTGATCGAACAGGATCTGCGTCCAGTCGCCGAACACGGTCGGGTCGTTCTCCTGCTTGAGCCGCTGGACGATCGGATGATCCGGGTTGATCTCGAGGATCGGCTTGCTCGCCGGCACGGATTGGCCGGCGTCGCGCAGGATGCGCTCGAGGTGCCGGCTCATCCCGTGCTCGTCGCCGACCAGGCACGCGGGCGAGTCCGTGAGCCGGTGCGTCAGCCGCACGCGGCTCGCGCGGTCTTTCAACGCGTCCTGCATGCGCGTCAGCAAGTCCTTGTATTCGTCTTCCTTCAATTCGTCGGCGACCTTCGACGACGACTCGCCGAGCTTGCCGACGTCGAGATCGCCTTCGGTGACGGACACGAGCTTCTTGCCGTCGAATTCCGTCAGATGTCCGGTCACCCACTCGTCGACCCGATCGGTCAGGAGCAGCACTTCGATGCCGTGCTTGCGGAAGACCTCCAGGTGCGGGCTGTTCTTCGCCGCGGCGAACGTGTCCGCGACGACGTAGTAGATCGCATCCTGGCCCGGCTTCATGCGGCCGACGTACTCGGCGAGCGACACCGTCTGCTCCGCATCATCCGTCTGCGTCGTCGAGAACCGCAGGAGCTTCGCGATGCGATCGCGGTTCGCGCCGTCCTCGATGATGCCTTCCTTCAGGACGCGTCCGAGCTCGTTCCAGAACGTCTGGTACTTGTCCGGCTGCTTGTCCGCGAGCTCATCGAGCAGGCCGAGCACGCGCTTGACCGACGCGTTGCGGATCTGCGCGACGTCCGGCGACTGCTGCAGGATCTCGCGCGACACGTTCAGCGGCAGATCGCTCGAGTCGACGATGCCCCGGACGAAGCGGAGATAAGCGGGCAAAAGCTGCTCCGCCGAGTCCATGATGAAGACGCGCCGGACGTAGAGCTTCACGCCGTGCCGGCGCTCGCGATCCCAGAGATCGAACGGCGCGCGGCGCGGCAGATAGAAGAGCTGCGTGAACTCCTGACGCCCCTCGACCTTCGCGTGCGTCCAGGCGAGCGGCGGCTCGAAGTCGTGGCCGACGTGCTTGTAGAACTCCTCGTACTGCTCGTCGGTGATCTCGGCCTTCGGCCGCGCCCAGAGCGCCGACGCCTGGTTGACCTGCTCGTCCTCGTCGGTGACGACCTGCGCCTTCTTGTCGCTGT
This sequence comes from uncultured Solibacteraceae bacterium, assembly GCA_964573795.1. Lineage (GTDB taxonomy): Bacteria > Acidobacteriota > Vicinamibacteria > Vicinamibacterales > SCN-69-37 > CAZNMF01. The sequence goes on along the minus strand of CAZNMF010000024.1, from coordinate 7,706 downwards.
CCCACCGCTCTTTCTTCATCACGATCGGGAACGTGATGTGGTCGGAGTACTTGCGGATGATCTCGCGCAGCCGCGCGCCGGACAGCAGATCGTCCTCGCCTTCGCGCAGGTGCAGGATGACGTCGGTGCCGCGTCCGTCCTTGTGCGCCTGCTCGACCGTGTAGTCGCCTTCGCCCGCGCTCTCCCACTGCACGCCTTCGTCGGCCGGCGCGCCGGCGCGGCGCGTGACCAGCGTCACGCGGTCGGCCACGATGAACGCGGAGTAGAAGCCGACGCCGAACTGGCCGATGAGCTGCGCGTCCTTCGCCGTGTCGGTCGTGAGCCGCTGGAAGAACTCGCGCGTGCCGGACTTGGCGATCGTGCCGATGTGGTCGATGACCTCCTGCCGCGACAGGCCGATGCCGTTGTCGGAGACGGTGATCGTCCGTGCCTCCGTGTCGTACGCCACGCGAATGCGATAGCTCGTGTCGCCTTCGGTCAGTGCGCTGTCCGCCACACTCTCGAACCGCAGCTTGTCGCAGGCGTCCGAGGCGTTCGAGATGAGCTCGCGGAGGAAGATCTCCTTGTTGCCGTACAAGGAGTGGATCATCAACTGCAGGAGCTGCTTGACTTCAGCCTGAAAACCCAGCGTCTCTTTGGTCGTCGTCGCGGTCATGGCGCATTAGTGTACCAGCGCTGTCGTCCTTCAGAATCCAATCGTGCCGAGGATGACCGGCTGCAGGTTGGTCGTCTCGGGGTTGAAGTCATACGTGATCCCGGCCTTGACGCCGAGCGCGCGCGTGAACTGCCTCGAGACCAGCGCCTCCACGCTGAGCCCGCCGAAATCCAAGGCCGCGTGCAGCACCTGTCCCGTGGCATGCAACTGTTCCTGGTCGGTGAACCGGCCGTGCAGCATCAGGCCGCCGCCAATTTCGAAGACGTCGCGCCGGCGGATCGGCCAGCGATGACGGACGGTCACCGTCGTGTAGCGGACGTTCTCCGGTCCGAAAAACGTGCGGTCGCCGGACGAGACGGGCTCGTCGTAGAAGTCCTGCCCCGGGCCACGGACGACGCGTACCGCGCCTCCCCACCGCGACGTCAGCCAGAAGACGCCGCCGATGTCATAGGAGGCGACCGAGGGTCCGGGATTCTCGGCGCCGCCGCCGAAGATGTATCCGCCGCCGAGCTCGAGCGCCGCGATGGGCCACTTCCCTGGCTCCCGCGTGACAGTCGAATCCTGTCCATACGCCGCGTGCGCCAGCGCGAGCAGCAGGATGGTGATGGCGATGCGTCGATAGTCCATGCCAGCCAATGCGCATTTCCGCGGCCGTGGGGCTCACGCTCGCCGTAGCGCCGAGCGCCGTCCGGATGCCGATCTCTCATCCGCTGCGCGACGCTGAACGCCAGCACGCCGTAGAGGCCGACGCCGACGAGCACAAGCCCGACGAGGGCAAAGAACGTGGACGGCTCCGTTGCCACGTCATGCCGATCTTGATCTGACGACGGTAGACTCTGGATGTGGAATTCGAGTGGGATCCGGACAAGGCCGCGGCCAACCTCGAGAAGCATGGTGTTGATTTCGTGGAGGCATCCACGATTTTCGGCGATCCGCTCGAGCTGACGATCCCGGATCCCGGCCATTCGGAGGGCGAAGCCCGATTTGTGAGTATGGGCCTGTCGGTCGGTGGCCGGGTGCTGATCGTGGCGTACACTGAACGCGAGGGCAGACTCCGGATCATTCATGCTCGGGTGGCAGGGCCCAAGGAGCGAAAAGCGTATGAATCAGACCAAGAAGCAGGATCCGGACGAACTCCGGTCTGAATACGACTTCAGCGGAGGCGTTCGCGGCAGGCACCACGCTGCCTACCAAGCCGGGACCAACGTGGTCCTCCTCGATGCTGATGTCGCCCAGGCATTTCCCGATTCGTCGTCGGTCAACCGCGCGTTGCGCCTGCTGCTTGAAGTGGCAGAAAAACAGGCCAAGTCGAAGCGGCCGGCCTGACACCTCTGTCAGGTCCGGCGCTCCGAAAAGCCAAGGCACCTCCCGCCGGGTCTGAAGACCCGGCCTACATCTGTCAGCGCGTGCCCCACGTAGGGGCGCCCCCGTGACCGTCCGTCGCCCGTTCCCTGCGTTCTGGACTCTCGCGCCGTCCACCGTTAGAATCTCCGCACCGCATCATGCCTGGAGGGCGATGAGCCGCCTGGGGTTGTGTCTGGCCACCGCGCCGCTGGCCTTTGCCGTCGTGCTGTCGGCGCAAGGCCCTACGTCCGCCCGCCGCCCGGCGCCCTCGATGGCGCGGGCCGTGCCGGCCGCATCGACCACCGCCGTCCAGCCCGCGCCCGACACCTTCGAGAAGTACTGCTTCGAGTGCCACGGCACGTACAAGCCCGAAGCCGGCCTCAGCATCGAGCGCCTCCTGCAGCAGCCGTCCGTCGGCGAGCACTTCGAGACCTGGGAAAAGGTCGCCGAGATGCTCGAGACCGAGATGATGCCGCCCGTCGAGGCCACCGAGTTCCCCACCAACGCCGAGCGCACCGCGGCCGCGCACTGGATTCGATCGACGCTCGCCGCGTACGAAGCCGCGCACGCCGGCGAGCCCGGCCGCGTCACCGTGCGTCGTCTCACCAGCGGCGAGTACGCGTACGTGATCCGCGACTTGACCGGCGTCGACATCCCGGTCGGCATCGACGGATCGAGCGACTCGGTCGGCGGCGAGGGCTTTACCAACTTCGGCGACGTACAGTTCGTTGAGGACACGAGCGTCGAGCGCTATCTCGAGGCCGCGAAGACCGTCGCCGATCACGCGATCGTCGGATCCGGACCACTCGACTTCTATCCGGACGCCGGCCAGACCGGCCTCGAGCTCTCCGCGCTGCACCGCATCAACGATCTGCACGAGACGCGCGGCTTCCGCGTCGTCTCCGGCGAAGGCGGACGTCCGTTCGGCCTCGATCGCTACGGCAAGGCGTTCTACGTCGCGTGGTACTACAAGCATCGCGCCGCGCTCGGCGATCCGGCGGCGACGCTGCGCGGTCTGGCGGCCAAGGAAGGCATCACCGGCCGATTCGCCGATCACATCTGGTCGGTCGTCAACACGCCGAGTCTCGGCTATCCGACGCGCGAGACCGTCGACCGCTGGAAGGCGATGGCCGCGCCGACCGCGGACGTCGCCGCGTCGATCGCGAAGGCGCGCGCCGAGTGCGACGAGATCTACAAGGCGCTGACGACCTGGCCGAGCTGGTTCTTCGCGCGCGGCGATCTCGCGGCCGGCGGCGCGGGCGACGAGAGCCCGCTCGTCTTCGACGACACGTCGCTGGGGGCGGAGGCGATTCATCACTACCGGTACGCGCTCGGGCCGCGTCCGGCGCGCGGGCGTGGTCCCGCGGCGCCCGGGCCGTCGACCGTCCATCTCACCTTCACGAGCGTCAACCCGAGTCCGGGCGTGAGACCCGTGATCATCTGGCGCAATGCGCGCGTGATCACTCGCGCCGCACCGGCCGGCCGCGGCGCGGCGCCCGCCGGTCGCGGTGCGATGCCGCCGGTCCTCGCGACGCAGCCGCTTCGCGAGGTGCTGTCCCCCGAGGCCGCCGCCGCGCTGAAATTCGGCACGGGCCCCGACGGATCCGCCCTCGGCCCGGACGACTTCGCCACCAGCGGTCCGGTGTCGTTCACGCTCGCCGCATTCCCCGACGCCAGCCCGCGCGAGCTCCAGGTCGATGCCGAGCTCGGCCGCGATCGCAACGCCGTGGTCCGGCTGATGATCTCGGATCGGGCGGAGGGCTCGTCGCGCGACGCGACGCAGCGCGTCATCATCGGCGATCCGAAGAGCGCCGGCTATCGCACCTTCCGCGCGGGCATGGCGCAGTACGTCGCGATGCTGCCGCCCAACTCGCACGGCGAGGCGAACCCCGCCGACAAGGATCCGGTGCCCGCGCCGTTCGACAACACGTACAACAGCCCGGAGCACGACGCGTTCGTCCTCAAGGTCAAGTACCAGCGCAGCGACGACTTCTTCACGGCCAATCTGGTCGACGGCCCCGATCGCGCGCGGCTGAACCAGGCATGGAACGACCTGTTCGGATCGTGGCCGTATCACGACGCCTATCTCGGCATGCTCGCCGATCACTTCTCGGTGACGCTGCAGAGCCCGCGCATCGCCGACATGACGCCCGCGCGCATCGCGGCGCTGCCGCCGGCGATGCGACGCTACGTCGCGCCGCTGCGCGCGCACTACGACCGCGTCATGGCCGCGATGAAGGCTGCCGAGCCGGGCCAGCTCAACGACGCGCTCGCGTTCGCCGGCCGCGCCTGGCGGCGCCCGCTGACCGTCGCCGAGCGCGCCGATCTCCGCGCGTTCTATCAGAAGGCCCGCACGACGCTCGGTCTCAGCCACGACGCGGCGCTTCGCGCGCTGCTCACCCGCGTCCTCGTGTCGCCCGCGTTCATCTATCGCGTCGAGACGGTGTCGACGCGGAACGACAAGCCGCTTACGAGCTGGGAGCTCGCCAGCCGCCTCAGCTTCTTCCTCTGGTCGTCGGTGCCCGACGACGAACTGCGGCGCGCGGCGGCTGCGGGCGAGCTGAACGATCCCGCCGGGCTGGCGACGCAGGTGCGGCGGATGACGGCCGATCCCAAGGCGCGCCGGCTCGCCACCGAGTTCTTCGGCCAGTGGCTCGGCTTCTATCACTTCGATCAGTACCGCGGCGTCGACACCGGACGCTTTCCCGAGTTCACCGACGACGTGAAGGCGTCGATGTACGACGAGGCGATCTCGACCTTCGAGTACATCGTCCGGCAGGGGCGTCCGATGCGCGAGATGCTCTACGCCGACTACGCGTTCCTCAATCGTCCGCTCGCGGCGTTCTACGGCATCGATCGCCAGATCGACTCCGCCGACGAGGTCGTCAAGGTCGACGGCGCCAATGCCTTCCAGCGCGGCGGCGTGCTGCGCATGGGCACGATGCTGACGACGACGTCCGCGCCGCTGCGGACCAGCCCGGTGAAGCGCGGCGACTGGGTGCTGCGCCGCATCCTCGGCACACCGACGCCGCCCCCGCCGGCCAACGCGGGCTCGATTCCCGCCGACGACAAGACGTTCGCGGGGCTGACGCTGCGCGAGAAGCTCGCGCAGCACAAACGCAACGCGACGTGCGCGAACTGCCATCTGCGCATCGACCCGCTCGGCTTCCCGCTCGAGGCCTACGATGCCATCGGCCGCACGCGCGCGGCGTACGCGGACGGCAAGGCCATCGACGACACCGGCGAGTTCGCCGACAAGACCACGATCGTCGGCGCCGACGGCCTGCTGAGATACCTGCAGGGCAAGGACGCGCTCGTCATGAAGACGCTGTCGAAGAAGATGCTCGGCTACGCGCTCGGGCGCACCGTGCTCGCCTCCGATCGGCCGCTGCTCGACGACATGATGGCGTCCGGCTTCGACTCGACGTTCGCCGACCTCGCGACGAAGATCGTCACCAGCCGTCAGTTCCGCACGCGCGAAGGCCGCGGCGATGCGCCAGCCGCACCGGCCGCACCTCGTCAGACACCGCCGGTGGCCGCGACCGTCACGGCCGTGAATCGTCCGTCTCCATCGGAAGCAGGTACACGATGAGCACTCGTCTTTTCTCGTCTCAGCCGACGCGGCGTCACTTCCTGCGAGGCGTCGGCGTCGCCCTCGCGTTGCCGTGGATGGAGTCGCTGCCGGTCTTCGGCGCCACGTCGGCCGTCGCGCGCGCCAGCACGCCGCCGCTGCGTTTCGGCGTCGTGTACTTCTCGAACGGCGTCGAGCCGATCCACTGGTGGGCGAAGGGCTCGGGCGCGACGATGGAGCTCGGCCAGGCCGCGCTGCCGATGCTGCCCTATCGCGAAGACATGGTCTTCATCCAGGGGCTGTTCAACTCGACCGCGGCCGCGTCCACCAGCCCGCATCTCGGCCGCATGAATGTGCTGTCCGGCGCGCCGGTGAGCCTCGATCCCAGCGTCATCCGCGTCGGCACGTCGATGGATCAACTGCTCGCCGCGCAGATCGGCAGCCGCACGCAGGTGCCGAGCCTCGTCATGGGCATCGAGCCGAACGAGCTGCGCCTCGAGGACGGCCTGTCGATGATCTACGGCTCGAGCCTGTCGTGGATCTCGCCGACGAAGCCGGCTGCGAAAGAGATCTATCCGTCGCGCGTGTTCGATCGCCTCGTCGGCGACGGCACCGCGCGCCGGCTCGATCGCAGCATCCTCGACGAGATTCGGCAGGACTCGCAGAGCCTGCGCACGAAGATCAGCCGCAACGACGACCTGAAACTCGGCGAATATCTCGAGTCCATCCGCAACATTGAGACCCGCATCGCAAAGGCGTCGAAGGAAGAGCGCATCGAGGGCTGGCGGCCGACGCTCGAGAAGCCCGACATGCCGCGCCCGGCCAACGAGCTGCCGCAGAACGTGCCGGATCACATGAAGCTGATGCTGGACCTGACGGTGCTCGCGTTCCAGATGGACAAGACGCGCATCGCCACGCTGATGCTGAACAACGACCTGTCGCAGATGAACTTCAAGTTCCTGCAGGGCGTGCAGGGCGCGCTGCACCTCGACCTCACGCACAACGGCCACGCGGCTGACAAGGAGGCGATGTACCTGAAGACGAATCAGTATCACATCGCCCAGTTCGCATATCTGACGAAGCGCCTCAAGGAGATCAGCGAGGGCGAGACGACGCTGCTCGACAACTCGATCCTCATGTGCGCGTCGAGCCTGTTCGACGGCGACGCGCACACCGCCAACCGGCTGCCGGTGCTGATCACCGGCAAGGGCGGCGGCACGATCAAAGGCGGCCGCGTGCTCGACTATCTCGACAAGGGCGACGAGCACCGCAAGATGTGCAGCCTGCACCTGTCGATCCTCGATCGCATGGGGGTGCAGCTCGACCGGTTCGGCGACGCGACAACGAGGCTCGAAGACCTGTAAGCTACGCGTCGACATGCTGGACTCGCTCATCATCGGCGCGTACTTTCTCGTCGTCTTCGCGATCGGCTTCTACCATTCCCGCAAGAAAGAGACGACCCGCGAGTACTTCCTCGCGGGCCAGCACGTGGGATGGTTTGCCGTCGGCGCCTCGCTCTTCTCCACCAACATCTCCAGCGAACATTTCATCGGCCTTGCGGGCTCCGGCGCGACGTCCGGCGTGGCGGTCGCGTGCTACGAGCTGGGCGCGGCCTTCTGCCTGTTCCTGCTCGGCTGGCTCTTCGTGCCGTACTACCTGCGGACGAAGGTGTTCACGATGCCGGAGTTCCTCGAGCGCCGTTTCGACGCGCGCTCGCGGCGCTATCTCACGCTGATCTCGCTCTTCGCCTACGTCTTCACGAAGATCTCCGTCCATCTCTACGCCGGCGCGATCCTGATGCAGCAGGTCGCCGGCTGGGACTATCTGACGACGTCGATCCTGCTCGTGCTGGCGACGGGCATCTACACGGTGAGCGGCGGGCTGGCGGCCGTCATCTACACGGACCTGTTCCAGTCGATCATCCTGATCGCCGGCGCCGCGGCGTTGACGATCATCGGCCTGACGGAAGTGGGCGGCTTCGCCGGCCTTCGTGCGGCGCTGCCGGCCGACTACTTCCACATGATCAAGCCGCTCAGCGATCCGTCCTATCCGTGGATCGGATCGACGCTCGGCGTGCTGATCCTCGGCATCTGGTACTGGTGCACGGACCAGTCGATCGTGCAGAAGACGCTGAGC
>CAZNMF010000023.1:0-3998 GCA_964573795.1 uncultured Solibacteraceae bacterium | reverse complement strand
GGCGGCGCAGCGCGTCGAAGCGCTGCGCCTGCCGGCTGAGGCGCGCGGCCATCGCGCGCTCCGTCCGCCGAGACCACTGCCGGACGTCGCGGTCGCGCAGCACGACCGTCGTCGCCCACTGCCGCAGCCGCGTGTCCGCGCGCGTCGTCACCTGCTGCCGCCGCGCGATCGCGCGATCGACGACGGCGCGCAGCCGGCGCTCGGCCTGGTCGATGCGCGCGCAGAAATTGTCGAAGCGATCGACGACGATCTCCGCGGCGTTCGACGGCGTGGCCGCGCGCACGTCGGCGACGAAGTCCGCGATCGTGAAGTCGACCTCGTGTCCGACCGCCGAGATCACCGGCACCGGCGACGCCGCGATCGCGCGCGCGAGCCGCTCGTCGTTGAAGGCCCAGAGATCTTCGGCCGACCCGCCACCGCGGCCGATGATGACGACGTCCACGTCCGGCGCGGCGGCGATGGCCTTGAGCGCGCGCACGAGGTCCTCGGCCGCGCCGTCGCCCTGCACGCGCGCGGCCCGAATCAGCACGCGCACGTTCGCATGACGCGTCGTCAGCACGCGCAGGATGTCGCGGATCGCGGCGCCGTCGAGCGAGGTCACGACGCCGATGCGTCGTGGCAGCACGGGGAGCGGCCGCTTGCGCGCGGCGTCGAAGAGGCCGTCGGCCTGCAGCCTTCGTTTTAGCTGCTCGAACGCCGCCTGCAGCGCGCCGAGCCCGTTCGGCTCGAGCGTGTCGCAGATGATCTGATATTCGCCCTTGGCGTCGTAGACGCTCAGACGCCCGCGCGCGACGACACGCATGCCGTCTTCCGGCGTGAAGCGCAGCGTGCGGACCGTCGTCCGGAAGACGACGGCGCGAAGCTGCGCGCGGTCGTCCTTCAGCGTGAAGTAGATGTGGCCGGAGCTCCAGCGCCGGCAGTTCGAGATCTCGCCTTCGACGAGCACGGACGCAAACGCGGTCTCGATCAGCTCGCGGATGCCGCTCGTCAGCTCGCTGACCGAGAGCGGCCGCGTCTCGATCGGGGCCGGCTCATCGTCGAACGGCAGCTCGAGCCAGTCGGCCATGGGACTAACGCACCGCGACGGGCTGCGCGACGAGCGCCTCGATGTCATGCGCGGACAGGCTGAGGCGATCGATGGCGATCGCGTGGCCGGTCGTCTCGTCGGCCGCAACGAGCACCGCGTTGAGACGCGGATTTTCCGTCGACGTCTCGAAGCGCTGCGGCAGGCCCGTCAGAAAGCGCGCGAGTACCGCGCGGCGATCGACGCCGATCACCGAGTCGTGCGGGCCCGTCATCCCGACATCCGTGATGTAGGCCGTGCCCTGCGGCAGGATGCGCTCGTCGGCGGTCTGCACGTGCGTGTGCGTGCCGACGACGACCGTCGCGCGTCCATCGAGATGCCAGCCCATCGCGACCTTCTCGGACGTCGCCTCCGCGTGGAAGTCGACGAACGTCAGCCGCGCGTCTTCGCGTACGGCCGCCAGCTCGTCGAGCACGACCTTGAAGGGATCGTCAATCGCCGTCATGAACACGCGGCCCATGACGTTGATGACGGCCACGCGCACGCCGTTGGCGGCCTCGACGACGACGCGCCCGCGGCCCGGCGCGCCGGCGGGGAAGTTGGCCGGCCGCAACAGCCGCGGGTGATCGGCGATGTAGCCGGCGATTTCCTTCTTGTCCCACGAGTGATTGCCGCCGGTGATCACGTGCGCGCCGTACGAGAACAGATCGTCGGCGAGATCCGGCGTGATGCCGAAGCCGGCCGCGGCGTTCTCGCCGTTGACGATCACGAGATCGATGCGGTGGTGCGCGACGAGGGCCGCGAGCCCGCGCCGCACCAGCTCGCGTCCGGGCTTGCCGACGATGTCGCCGATGAAGAGGAGGCGCGTCATGCCTCGCGTTCCACCGGAATCTGCATCACGCGGCCGCGGCGATCTTCCAGGCGCGGCAGGATGATGCGGAGCTGCCCGGCGCGCACGAGCGCGCGGGCGCGCGCGGCGTCGAACGCGCCGTCGAGGCGGACCGCACGCGCGAAGCGGCCGTAGCTGCGCTCGGCCAGATGGAAGCGCGCCGTCGGATCCGCGGGTGTCGCGAGCTTGGCACCGACGACCAGGAGCGTGCTGCGGCGCACGGCGACGCGCAGCGAATCGGCGGGCACGCCGGGGACGTCGATGACGACCTCGAGCGCGGTGGCGGTCTCGAGCACGTCGAGCGGCGGGCGGCAGTCGGCGGTCACCGCGGCCGCGCCGGGGACCTCGCGATCGATCTCGGTCAGCAGGCGACGGGCGTCCTCAGCCAGATCGGCTGCACCTTGATAAAAGGACTCCGTCATCGGCCTCATCATAGCAGTGCAAAAACGTAGCGAAGGGGAGTAATGGCTCTCAATATATGAGTGTATATGACTAATAAAATATGCTTTGACAGTAGGCACCAGAACGCCTAGACTCGATCCAGTTACGCGCAACCAGAGTTGCCGCGACATCGCACTGTGGAGGGATTGAGCCATGACATTGACCCGTTGGAGCCCTGTGACTGGTTTGGCCGCGCTGGAGATCGATCGTCTGAACCGGATGTTCGACGCGGCGTTCAGCGGCGAGCCGCTCTCGTCCGGCACCTGGGTGCCTGCGGTCGACATCGTCGAGACGCCGGAGCACGACATCCTCGTGAAGGCCGAGCTGCCCGAGATGAAGCGCGAGGACATCAAGGTGTCGTTCGAGAACAACGTCCTCACCATCGAAGGCGAGCGGAAGTTCGAGACGCGCGAGGACAAGGACAAGTACCACCGCGTCGAACGCGGCTACGGCGCGTTCCGCCGCAACTTCACGATGCCGGCGTCGGTCGATCCGGCCGGCGTCTCGGCCGACTACCGCGACGGCGTCCTGACCGTGAAGCTCCCGCGCCGCGAAGAGACGCGGCCGCGGCAGATTCAGATCGGATGATTAGGCGGCTTACTTGTCCGCCGTAGCCTTGGCGACGGCGGACGGCTTACGGCTTACGGCGTCGGGCGTGAGGCTCGGGGCTTGAGCCGACAGATGTAGGCCGGGTCTTCAGACCCGGCATCTTCCGACATGCCGGGCGCTCTCTTCGAGGGCGCTCGGTTTTTTGTGTACGGGTGGTGAAGTTCGACGCTTGACGCAGTCTCTCGGCGCTCCTATGCTTCTCCCGTCGAATAACGATGGGTGAAGGGCCGATGGGACGCTGGCTTCGACGATTGCGTGCGCGTGTGCGGTATCGGCGGTTCGATGACGATCTGCGGCAGGAGATCGACGTCCATCGCACGATGAGCGAGGAGACGCTGCGAGATGAGGGCGCCGACGCGCACGACGCCCGCGTGCGTGCCGCCCGCGTCCTCGGCAACGTGACGATGGCTCGCGAGGACGCGCGCAGCGTGTGGCTGGCGCCGTGGTTCGAACGCCGTTGGGCTGACGTGCGCTACGCCGTGCGCGGCTTTCGCCGCGCGCCGGTGTTCACGGCATTCGCGCTGGTAACGCTGGCGCTCGGCATAGGCGGCACCACCGCCGTCTTCAGCGTCGTCGACGGTGTGCTGCTGAAACCGCTGCCGTATCCCGATCCCGAACGGCTCGTCGACGTCACGCAATCCGCGCAGACGCCGCACATCGACGACCTGCCGGTATCGCCGTCTCAATATTTCGTCTTCCGCGATCAGAACCATTCGGTCACCGACGTAGGGCTGTACACCGACGCGTCCGCCACTATCACCGGCCGCGGCGCTCCGGATCGCGTGGACGCCATGCAGGTGACCGACGGCGTGCTCCCGGTCCTCGGGGCCGTTCCGGCCATGGGTCGTGTCTTCACGCGATCTGACGTCCTTCCGGGAGCGCCGGCGACCGTCGTCCTCACCGACGCGTATTGGCGGGATGCGCTCGATCGCGATCCGGCTGTGATCGGAACGTCGCTCGTGTTGGAGGGCACGCCGACGACGATTATCGGCGTGCTCCCCAGGTCGTTCCGGTTTCTCGACTTCGACGATCTGT
>CAZNMF010000022.1:0-9224 GCA_964573795.1 uncultured Solibacteraceae bacterium | reverse complement strand
GACGCGGAGCGCGGGCGTCCAGCGCGACGGCGGCGGCGCCGGCGCGGCGGGCGGAGGCGCCCCGCGGCGGCCGCGCGCCTCTGCGGGCGGCTCCTGCGGTATCGGCGCGAGCTCCACGACGGCGACGGCGCCGGACACGCGCGCGAGCACGTCGGACAACGTGCCCGCCATGTCGTCGAAGCTCGCGCGCGCGGCCAGGCCCGCCAGCGGCGCCGCGCTCGGCGTCACCGCGGCGACGTCCGACGCCGGAAAGCGGAATCGCGCGAGCACGAACAGCACGGCGAGCGACACGCCGACGACGAGAATCAGCAGGCGCGATTCCCGGCCGGATCGCTCCCCAATACCATTCGGGGCCATCTCACTCTCCTTCCTGATGGGGCTCAGGCCTGGGGGACCTGAGGGCGTTCAACTGTTGGAACGATGTGTCGCAGGATGCCGCGCGAGGCCCGCGCAGCTAGACAGGCGCCATTTCGCGCAGATGTCTCACGACCGCGGTGAACCGCTCGACGGCGTAGTCCACATCGTCCTGCGTGGTGAAGCGGCCGAGCCCGAATCGCACGTAGGCGCTCGGAATCGGATCGCGGCCCATGAGCGCCGCGAGGACATACGACGGCAGGCCCGTCGCGGAGCTGCAGGCCGATCCCGTCGAGACGGCGATGTCGCCGATGCCGACGAGCAACGCGTCGCCGTCGACGCCGTCGAAGCTCACGTGCAGGTTGTTCGGCAGCCGGTGCTGCAGCGATCCGTTGACGGTCACACCGGGGAGATTGGCGCGAAGGCCGTCGAGCAGCCGATCGCGAAGCGCGGCGACGCGCTCAGACTCGACCGCCATCTCCGCGCGCGCGACCGCACACGCGGCGCCGAGCCCGACGATGCCGGGCACGTTCAGCGTGCCGGCGCGCAGGCCGCGCTCGTGCCCGCCGCCGAGCAGCAGCGGCTCGATCTCGACGCGCTTGCGGACGAAGAGCGCGCCGCAGCCCTTGGGCCCATAGATCTTGTGCGCGGTCAGCGACAGCAGATCGATCGACATGCCGTCGACGTCGATCGGGATCTTCCCGACGGCCTGCGCCGCGTCGACGTGCAGCAGCGCGCCGTGCGCCCGCGTCATCGCGCCGATCTGCCGCAGCGGCTGGATGACGCCGACCTCGTTGTTCGCGGCCATCACGCTGACGATCGACGCGCCCGCGGCCAGCGCGGCCTCCACGGCCGCGAGATCGACGCGTCCGCCGCGATCGACGGGCAGCATCGTCACGCGCCATCCGCGCGCCTCGAGCCAATGCGCAACTTCCAGCACGGACTTGTGCTCGATTGCGGAGACCGCTGCGTGCCGCCGATCGGCGGGCGTGCGCTCGGCCGCACCGCGCAGCGCGAGATTGTTCGATTCGGTGGCGCCGCTCGTGAAGACGATCTCGCGCGCCGTGGCGCCGATCGTCTCGGCCACCTGGCGCCGCGCCTGCTCGACGGCGCTCTGCGCCTGCCAGCCCCACTGGTGCGTCGACGAGGCCGGATTGCCGAACGTCTCACAGAAGTGCGGCAGCATCGCGTCCAGCACGCGACGATCGACGGGCGTCGTCGCGTGACAGTCGAGGTACACCGGCGCGCGGCCCATGCCGATATTATGACCTCATCTCGCTGTCGAACCCAGCCGGCAGTGGTCGTGAGAGGCCCATGTCACGATCCCAGTCACTCTCTTCGCCGACCGCCATTCGTCACGCCGATCCCTCATTGCCCGAGAATCCGCAGTGGTACAGGGACGCCGTCATCTATCAGCTCCACGTCCGCGGCTTCTTCGACAGCAACGAGGACGGCGTCGGCGATTTCGAGGGCCTGACGCAGAAGCTGGACTACATCCAGTCGCTCGGCGTGTCGGCCGTCTGGCTGCAGCCGTTCTATCCGTCGCCGCTGCGCGACGACGGTTACGACATCGCGCACTATCAGGGCATCCATCCGAGCTACGGCACACGACGCGACTTCGCCCGCTTCATGAGCGAAGCGCATCGCCGCGGCCTCCGCGTCGTCACCGAGCTCGTCATCAATCACACGTCGGATCAGCATCCGTGGTTTCAGGCCGCGCGCCGCGCGCGGCCGGGCACGTCGAAGCGCAACTTCTACGTGTGGAGCGACACGCCGGACAAGTACGCCGGCGTGCCGATCGTCTTCAAGGACGCGGAGCGATCGAACTGGACGTGGGATCCGGTCGCCGGCGCGTACTACTGGCACCGGTTCTTCTATCACCAGCCGGATCTGAACTTCGACAACCCGCTCGTCAAGAAGGCGGTGTTGAAGGTGATGCGCTTCTGGCTCGACCTCGGCGTCGACGGCATGCGCCTCGACGCGGTGCCGTACCTCGTCGAGCGCGAAGGGACGCAGTGCGCGAACCTGCCGGAGACGCACGCGATCCTCAAGGACATCCGGCGCGAGCTCGACGCGCACTACGCCGATCGCATGCTGCTCGCCGAGGCGAATCAGTGGCCGTCCGACGTGCGCGCGTATTTCGGCGACGGCGACGAGTGCCACATGGCGTTCCACTTTCCGTTGATGCCGCGCCTGTACATGGCGCTGCGGCAGGAAGATCGCCATCCGTTGTCGGAGATCCTCTGGCAGATGCCGGACATCCCCGACGTCTGCCAGTGGGCGCTGTTCCTGCGCAATCACGACGAGCTGACGCTGGAGATGGTGAGCGACGAGGAGCGCGACTATCTCTATCAGACCTACGCCGCCGACCCGCAGATGCGGCTCAACGTCGGCATCCGCCGCCGCCTCGCGCCGCTGATGGACAACAGCCGGCCGCGGCTCGAGCTGATGAACGGCCTGCTGCTCTCGCTGCCGGGCACGCCGGTCCTCTACTACGGCGACGAGCTCGGCATGGGCGACAACGTGTATCTCGGCGATCGCAACGGCGTGCGCACGCCGATGCAGTGGAACGCCGATCGCAACGGGGGCTTCTCGCGCGCCGACCCCGCGCGGCTGTACGCGCCGCCGATCATGGACTCGGTCTACGGCTACCAGGCCGTCAACGTCGAAGCGCAGGAGCGCTCGCCGCACTCGCTGCTGAACTGGATGCGCCGGCTGATCGCGCTGCGCCAGCGCTATCCGATCTTCGGCCGCGGCACGATGGAGCTGCTGCGGCCGACCAACCGTCACATCTTCGCGTTCCTGCGGCGGCTGCCCGGGGCCGATCCCGTGCTCGTCGTCGCGAACCTGTCGCGCACCGTGCAAGCCGTGTCGATGGATCTGTCGCGCGTGTCCGGTCTCGTGCCGATCGAGATGACCGGCGGCGTCGATCTGCCGCGCATCACCGATGCGCCGTACTTCCTAACTCTCGGGCCGCACGGCTTCTTCTGGCTGCTGCTGCAGCGAGACGCGCCGCCGCCGCTCGACGGCCGGCTGCCAACCATCGTCGCCGAGCCGGACCCCGAGCGCGTGCCGCTGCTCGTCGGCCCCGAATGGCACACGCTGCTCGACGGCAGCATTCGCCATCTGCTCGAGCGCCGGTACCTGCCGGGCTTTCTGCGGCGCCAGCCGTGGTTCGCGCGATCGCCGCGCGCCCTCATGCGCGTGGAGATCGCGGACTGGGGCCTCCTCGCCGGCGGTGACGAGCCTGCCCTGCTCACGCTCGTCGACGCGCACTTCGACGATGGCGGCGTCGTGCGCTATGCGCTGCCGCTGCTGGCGACGCCGGAGGCGCGCGCGGCCGAGATCATCCGCGAGTCGCCGCAGGCCATCGTCGCGCACCTCGCCGGCGCGAAGAGAGGCATCCTCCACGATCGGCTCGACGGTCCCGCCGGTCGCGCGCTGGTGTCGGACGTCATGCACGCGCGGCACATGACGCTGCGACACGGCACGCTGCACGCGAGCCAGTTGCCGGACTTTCCGCAGCTCGGTCTGCCGGGACGCATCGAGGAACTGGCGAGCGAGCCGTTCGACTTCGAGCGCTGGCACTCGTCGGCTGCCTTCGGCGAGCGCGTCGTCCTGAAGGTCCTCCGGAGGATGTGGGACGGACCCAGCCCGCACGTGCAATTCGCGCGCGCGCTGAAATCGCCCGACAGCGCGTTCACGCGCGTGCCGGCGGCCGGCGGCCTCGTCGAGTACCGGCGGCCGGATGGCACGAGCGAGCCGATCGCGATCGTCGAGTCCTACATCCCGCACCAGAGCGACGGCTGGCGCCAGATCGTCGGCGATCTCAGCCGCTTCCTCGAGTCCCCAGCCATCGTCGAAGCACCGCCCGCGTCGCCGCCGGTGTCGACGCTGTGGACGCACGAGGAGCCCGACATCGCGTCGAACCCGTCGAGCAGCTCGCTGCAGCTCGCGCGCGCGATCGGCCAGCGCGCGGCGCAGATGCACGTCGCGCTCGCACGGCTGGCGCCGGCGATCGCAGCCGCCGACACGGCACCCGTCGAGCCGATGGCCTTCGCCGAGGCGATCCGCGCGAGCGTGATCGATCGATGGGAGCGCGCGGCACAGGCGCTGCTGCCCGTGCTCGGCGGCGACTCTGCCGTCGCGGCGCTGGCCCAGCAGTTGCTCGACCACGACGCGGCCGTGCGCACGCTGATCGGCGAGACGGCGCCACGCATCGCTGCAGCAGTGCCGGCGATCCCGATCCACGGCCGGTTCGACCTGCGTCGCGTGCTCGTCTTCGAGGGCGACGTCACGATCATCGATGCGGCAAGCGACCCGGCCATCGCGCCCGCCGATCGCCTGCGGCCGCGCGACCCGTTCGCCGATCTCGGACGGATGCTGTGGTCGTTCGCCGTGGCCGCGCGCGTGGCGCTCGACACGCGCCGCGCGTCCGCACCGCCACCGCACGACAAGCTCGCGTCGTGGGCGCGGCGGTGGATGACCTGGACGAGCGCGAGCTTCCTGGCGGGCTATCGCGCGGCGGCCGGCGGCGACACGTCCGTCCTGCCGGAGGACGCGACGTCGATCCAGCACGCCATCTGGCTGCGCTGGCTCGAGTCAGCGTTCCGCGACGTGGAATCGTGTGCGGCGCAGAGCCCGAAGTGGCTGGCGTTGTCGCTGGAGTCGGTGCTGGACGCGCTGGACGAGACGTCTACGGACAGCCGGGTCTGAAGACCCGGCCTACATCTGATCCGACACAAATCGCCGGACGTCGCCGTTCGGACCGCCGGACCGTGGCTTTCCGAAGCGCCGGACCTTAGCTTTTCGGAGCGCCGGACCTTCAGGTCCGGCGTCCATGCCCCTACTCCGTCTTGGCGACGTGGCTGTCCGCCGCGAGCGCGGCTTTGAACGTGTGCCACGAGAGCGTGGCGCACTTGACGCGCATCGGGAACTCGCGCACGCCAGCCAGGGCCGCCAGCTTCCCGAACGACGACTCGTCGATCGCCCGATCGATCGGCGTCGTCAACATCGTCTGCATGCGATCGAACAAGGCGAGCGCGTCCTGCGCGCGCAGTCCCTTGATCGCGTCGGTCATCAGCGAGGCGGACGCTTTCGAAATGGCGCAGCCGGATCCTTCGAACTGGACTTCACGGATCACGTCGCCCTCCACGCGCAGGTACACCGTCAGGCGATCGCCGCAGAGCGGGTTGTGCCCGTGCGCCTGCCGATCGGCGCCCGCGAGCGCGCCGTAGTTCCTCGGCCGGCGATTGTGGTCGAGGATGACTTCCTGGTAGAGGTCGGAGAGGTCGGACATGGAAAGATCAGGCTTGGGGCTTCGGGCTTGAGGCTCGGAATTCGAACACTCGAGGTCTCACGCCCCACGCCTCGAGCCCCACGCCTCTCAAAAGAATCCTAGTTGCAGCTTCGCCGCCTCGGACATGCGGTCCTTGTCCCACGGCGGCTCCCAGACGACTTCGACGATCGCGTCGGAGACGCCGGGCACGGCCTTGACCTTGTAACGCACCTCGCTCGGCAACTGCTGCGCCGACGGGCACGCGGGGCTCGTGAGCGTCATCCGGATCAGCACGCGCCGCTCCGCGTCGACGACGATGTCGTAGATGAGGCCGAGCTCGTAGATGTCGACGGGGATCTCGGGGTCGTACACCGTCTTGATGACCTCGACGATCGGGCCCTGGAGCTCGGCGGTCCGCACGAGATCCATCGGACCGACAGTGGGCCCGTCGCCGTTCGGGCGCTCGACTGGCGCGGTGAGCGCCGCCGTGTCGATGTCAGGCGCGTCCCACGCCGCGGGCCGCTCGAACGGCGTGCCATCGCCGATCGGCGCAGCAGGCACGGGAACCGGTGTCGCGGACGTCGGCGACGCTGCCGGCTCCGGTGGCGCGGCGACCGACGCGTCTCCGTCGGACGATTTGCCCGTCAAGAACGAGAACAATCCCATGACCTCACCCCAACAGCTTCTGGACGCGCGCCAGCGCGAGCACCAAGGCGTCGACGTCCGACGCGGTGTTGTACATCGCGAACGACGCGCGCGCCGTAGCCGGAATGCCGAAGCGATCCATGACGGGCTGCGCGCAGTGATGGCCGGTGCGAATCGCCACGCCTTCCTGGTCGACGATCGTGCCGATGTCGTGCGGATGGATGCCCGCCATGACGAACGAGATCACGCCGGCCTTCTTCCGCGCGCGGCCGACGATGCGCAGGCCCGGGATGCCGGCGAGCGCGGCCGACGCGTCGTCGAGCAGCGCGGACTCGTGCGCCTCGATGCGATCGAACCCGATCGCCCGCACGTAGTCGATCGCGCGGTGCAGCCCGATCGCGCCGGCGATGTGCGGCGTGCCGGCCTCGAACTTGTGCGGCAGATCGTTCCAGGTGCTCTCCTCGAACGTCACCGTGCGAATCATGTCGCCGCCGCCGAGGAACGGCGGCATCGCGTCGAGGATCGCCTCACGGCCGTACAGCACGCCGATGCCCGTCGGGCCGAACAGCTTGTGGCCGGTGAACACGTAGAAGTCGGCCCCGAGCGCGCGTACGTCGACGGTCATGTGGCTGACGGCCTGCGAGCCGTCGATGAGCACCGTGGCGCCGACGCGCTTCGCGGCGGCGACGATCGTTTCGACCGGATTGACCGTGCCCAGCGCATTCGACACGTGCACGGCCGCGACGATCTTCGTCCGCTCGTTCACGAGCCGATCGAGCTCGTCGAGCATCAGCTCGCCGCGATCGTCCATCGGCACCACGCGCAGCGTCGCGCCCGCGCGGCGGCAGAGCTGCTGCCACGGCACGATGTTCGAGTGGTGCTCCATCGCCGTGATGAGCACCTCGTCGCCCGCGCGCACGTACTCGTCGCCCCACGCGCGCGCGACGAGGTTGATGGACTCCGTCGCGTTCCGCGTGAAGACGATCTCCGACGCTGACGCCGCGTTGAGGAACGCGCGCACGGCCTCGCGCGCCGCCTCGTGCGCGAGCGTCGCGCGCTCGCTCAGCTCGTGGACGCCGCGATGGATGTTGGCGTTGTCGTGCGCGTAGTACTCGGCGAGCGCATCGATGACCGTCTGCGGCTTCTGCGACGTCGCCGCGTTGTCGAGATAGACGAGCGGCTTGCCGCGGACGAGCTGGTCCAGCGCCGGAAAATCTGCGCGCAACGCGCGCGCGTCCAGAACAGGATCCGCGGACTTGATCATGACTTCCCCCTACGCAGGCAGGCCCAGCTTCTCCTCGACGAGCGCCATCGCCGTCGCGCGCAGCGCGTCCGAGCGCAGACCGTTCAGCACGTCGCCGGCGAACGCGTGAATCAGCATGTTGCGCGCGTCGATCGCGCTGATGCCGCGCGCCTTGAGATAGAACAGCGCGTCCTCGTCGAGCTGGCCGATCGCCGCCCCGTGCGTGCACTTCACGTCGTCGGCGAAGATCTCGAGCTGCGGCTTCGTGTTGATCTGCGCCTCGTCGGTCAGCAGCAGCGCCTTGTTCGTCTGCTTCGCGTCGGTCTTCTGGGCGTCCTGACGGACGATGATCTTGCCGTTGAAGACGGCGCGCGCGCGGCCGGCCAGGATGCCCTTGTAGACCTCGTGGCTCGGGCAGTGCGGCTGCGCGTGATCGATCGTCGTGTGCGTGTCGACGAGCGACTCGCCACCCGCCACGTAGAGTCCGTTCAGCGTGCACTCGGCGCCGTCGCCGTCGAGCACGGAGACGATGTCGTTGCGCGCGATGCGGCCGCCGACGGTGACGGCATGTGACGTGAACGTCCCGCCGCGGCCCGTGCGCACGAACATCCCGCCGAGATGGAACGACGCGTCGTGCTGCCGCTGCAGCTTGACGTGATCCACCAGCGCGCCGGGAGCGACGTGGACGTCGGTCGTCGCGTTGACGAACGCGACGCCGTCGCCGATGGTCGCGTACGACTCGGCGATCGACGCCTGCGACTGCTCGCCGGCGACGATCACGAGCCGCGGCGACACCAGGATCGGCGTCCGGCCGGTCACGGCGACGGACACCACGTGGATCGGCTCGCGCACGATCGCGCGCGGCGCGATCTCGAGCACCACCACGTCGTCGAAGAACGCCGTGTTCAAGTCGGCGAAGACCGTTCCGCCCGCCGGCCTTGCGGCCACGAGCTCACTCGCGCGCGCGTCCCGGATCGTCCGCAGCGTCACGCCGGCCGGCAGCGGGCGGGCCCCGCTCGCGACGCGGCCGTTGACGACGACGATGGTCGTCTCGGCGGGCAATCCTGCCGAAAGCGCGGCGAGCGCTTCGGCATCGGCGCGCGCCTGCGGCGCGCGCTCGAACGTCAGCGCGGCGATCGGCGCGACGTTCGTGAACCGCCACTCCTCCTCGCGCGTCGTCGGAAACCCGCGGCTGACGAAGCGATCGAACGCGGCCTGGCGCGCCGAGGCCAGCGCGTCGCGCCCGAAGGCCGCGTCGCGCTTGAAGGCGTCGAATGCGGAGACGTAGGTCTCGTGCCGTTCGGCGAGCTGCGTCATGACTACTTTCTCGCTCCCGCCGTCTCCGGCTCGACCCAGCCGTAGCCCTTCTCTTCCAGCTCGAGCGCCAGCTCGCGCCCGCCGGAGCGGACGATGCGGCCATCGGTCAGCACGTGGACGAAGTCGGGGACGATGTAGTTGAGCAGCCGCTGATAGTGCGTCACGACGAGCATCGCGCGCTCGCTGTTGCGCAGCGCGTTGACGCCGTTCGAGACGATCTTCAGCGCGTCGATGTCGAGGCCGGAATCGGTCTCGTCGAGCACCGCGAGCCGCGGCTCGAGCACGGCCATCTGGAAGATCTCGTTGCGCTTCTTCTCGCCGCCGGAGAAGCCCTCGTTGACCGAGCGATTCAGCATCGCCTGATCCATCTCGAGCAGCTTGGCCTTC
>CAZNMF010000021.1:0-11319 GCA_964573795.1 uncultured Solibacteraceae bacterium | reverse complement strand
CGGGCTGTCTTCGACGACGAGGATGCGAGGCACGGGGAGATATTAAGAAGACAAGTTAAAAGTTCAAAGCCAAAAGCCAGCGGGGCTTCCTCACTTCTGGCTTCTAACTTCCAACTTTCGTCACGCCGTCGTCAGGATGTTCCGTCTGAACACCAGCAGCGTGCCGGCGATGATGGCGAGCAGCACGCCGTTGACGGCCATCACGCCGGGGGCGGAGAAGACGTCGGCGAACGCGCCGGCGACCAGGCCGCCGATCGGGCCGCCGCCGCGCAGCGCGACCATGTAGATGCTCACGACGCGGCCGCGCAGCTCGTTGGGCACCGTCAGCTGCAGCAGCGAGAAGCTGATCGAGAACAGCGCCATGAAGAAGATGCCGCCGAGGAACAGCAGCCCGAGGCTCAGCGGCAGCGACGTCGAGCGCGCGAAGCCGGCGATGAGCAGGCCGAGCGCGATCTGGACCAACAGCAGCACGCGGCCCATGTGCGCACCCGTGCCGATGATGCCGACGAACAGCGCGCCGACGATCGCGCCGAGCCCCTGCGCGGCCATCAGCATCGAGAGCCGCGTCTGCGGCGACGCGTGGCCGCCCAGCACTTCGGTCGCGAACGCCGGCAGCATGATCAGGATCGGCATCGCGAGGAACGTGCTGATGGTCACGAGGATCGTGAGCGTCAGGATCAGCCGGTTGTCGCGCACGTAGTGCAGGCCGCTCCGCAGGTCGTCGCCGATCGGCTTGCGGTTGGCGGCCATCACGTGCTTCGGCAGCCGCAGCGCGGCCAGCGCGACGACGACGAAGAAGAAGGAGAAGCCGTTGATGGCGAAGCACCACGCCATCCCGATCGTCGCGAGGATCGCGGCGCCGGTGCCGGGGCCGAGCACGCGCGACAGGTTGAACTGCGTCGAGTTGAGCGCGATCGCGTTCGGCAGATCCTGCTTCGGCACGAGCGACGGGATCATCGCCTGGTAGGCCGGCCCGCCGAACGCCTGGCCGCAGCCGGACACGAACGACAGCACGAAGACGTGCCACACCGTGACGTGATGCGTCCAGAGGAGGATCGCCAGCGAGAACGCGGCGAACGCCTGCACGTACTGCGATCCGGTGAGCAGCCGCCGGCGATCGTGCCGATCGGCGATGACGCCGCCGATCAGCATGAACAGCAGGATCGGCAACTGGCCGAGAAAATCATCCAGCCCGAGATAGAACTTCGACTTGGTCAGCTCGTAGACCAGCAGGTCCTGGGCGTAGTTCTGCATCCAGGTCCCGATGGTCGAGCCGAGCGCAGCGCACCACAGCAGCCGGTAGTTGCGATGCGTCAGCGCCCCGCCGACGCGCACCCACCAGGGCCGCTGCTCCGACTCGCTCTCGGTTGTGGGGCTGGAGGGGGACACGGAGGATCGATTCTATATCTGATGCGCGTTATCGCACTATCTCTCTATCGCGCTAACGCCCTATCTGATCATCTCATCGTGCGATCTCGCCATCTGCCTTCGATAGCCGCGATCAGCCGATAGCCGGATGGTCCGATGGCACGCGGTCACCGAAGCAGATATCGCGATAGTCAGATGCCAGATAGTGCGATAGCGCGTTAGTGAGATAGCGCGATAACATGGCTCTCCTCGTGTCATCGTTCTCATCTGCACCTCAGAAGACTCCGCTCAAAGCCATTCGCCGCCGCCGCTCGCCGATCGCGGGGTGGGGCGTCTATGCGCTCGAGCCGATCACCAAGAACTCGCGCATCGTCGACTACGCGGGCGAGATCATCTCGTGGAAGGAGAGCGAGCGCCGCGAGCAGCGGTACATCGAGAAGGGCTGCATCTGGTGCTTCGTCCTGCGGCCGAAACGAACGGTCGTGGACGCGAACGTCGGCGGCAACATCGCGCGGTTCATCAACCACTCGTGCCGGCCGAATTGTTACACGCAGGTGATGGACGATGTGATCTGGGTGCGCGCGTCGCGGCACATCCGCGCGGGTGAAGAGCTGACCTACGACTACGAGACGGGCGGAGGCGGCGGAATCGCCTGCCGATGCCGACCGAACTGCCAGACGAGATTGTGACACCCGTCCGCCACGTCATCTACCTGCACGGCTTCGCCTCGTCGCCGTCGTCCTCGAAGGCGACGTGGTTCCGGCGCGAGCTGGGCGCGCGGGGCGTCGGCTTCAGTTGTCCGGACTTCAACGAGCCGTCGTTCGAAACGCTGACGATCACGCGCATGCTCGAGCAGACGCGCGACGCCGTCGACGCGGCGTCCGGCGGCCCGATCGCGCTCGTCGGATCGAGCCTCGGCGCGTTCGTCGCGCTGCACGCGGCCGCGGCCGATCGCACGAGACGCGTCGATCGCGTGGTCCTGCTCGCGCCGGCCGTCGACTTCGGCGGCAACCGCCTGCGCCAGCTCGGCGAGCACGGCATCGACGAGTGGCGCCGCACCGGCACGTTGACGGTCTATCATTTCGCGCACGGCGGGCTGCGCGACGTGCACTTCGGCCTCTACGAGGACGCCGCGCGCTACGATGCGTTCGCGGTCGACGTGCGTCAGCCGGCGCTCGTGGTGCAGGGCCGCCGCGACGAGATCGTCGACGCGGCCGCGGTCGAGCGCTGGGCGGCCTCGCGTCCGACGGTCGATCTGCGTCTGGTCGACGATGGGCATCAATTGACGGCGTCGATGCCGTTCATCTGGGACGAAAGCGTCAAATTCTTCGGGTTGTGATGCATGACTGATCTCACGGGACGTCTCGCGCTCGTCACCGGCGGCAACCGCGGCATCGGCCGCGCCGTCGCGCTCGCGCTGGCCGGCGCCGGAGCCGACGTGGCCATCGGGTATCGGACGCGCACGGCGGAGGCAGAAGAGACGACGCGTGCCATCGCCGCGCTGGGACGAAAGGCCGTCGCGATTCAGGCCGATGTCGCGCGCGCCGACGAGGTCCGGCGGATGATCGACACGACGAGGCGCGAGCTCGGCGACGCGGACATCCTGATCAACAACGCGGGCGTCATCCGGCCGCAGCCGCTCGATGCGATCACCGAACAGGACTGGTACGATCTGATCGCCGCGAATCTCACGTCCGTGTTCCTCGCGACGCAGGCCGTGCTGCCCGCGATGCGCGCCAGGGGCTGGGGACGGATCATCAATCTGTCCTCCGTCGCCGCCCAGCTCGGCGGCGTCGTCGGCCCGCACTACGCGGCGTCGAAAGCGGGCCTGCACGGCCTGACGCACTCGTATGCCGCGCTGCTCGCGAAGGAAGGCATCACCGTCAACACGATCGCGCCGGCGCTGATCAAGACGGAAATGGTGACGAGCAACCCGCGCGCGCGAGCCGACCTGCTGCCCGTCGGCCGCTTCGGCGAGGTTGACGAAGTCGCCGACGTCGCGCTGATGCTCGTCCGCAACGGGTACATCACGGGACAGACGATCAATATCAACGGTGGGTGGTACATGAGCTAGGCGGGCTGCGGGCTACGGGCCACGGGCTACGGTGTACGGACGGCCCGGCGGACACATCGCCATCGCGGTAGCCAGTAGCCTGTAGCCCGTAGCCTGTCGTAGTCTCTTGTCTTCCTGGAGGCCCCATGCGACTCGCGTCATTCGTGAAAGTCGGCATCTGTCTCGTCGTCATCGCGCTCGTCATGCCTGCGTTGCGCGCGCAGGCGCCGGCCAACGAAACGGCCACGCAGTTCTACACGCGCTATCTGACCGCGCTCGGGAAGGCCACGTCGATCGAGCAGATCACGCCGCTGCTCTCGGCGGACATGCTGAAGCAGATCAACGGCACGCCGGCCGATCAGCGGCCGATGATGTTCGGCATGATCAAGGACATGGCCGGCATGAACAAGGACATCAAGGTCACCAGGGAAACGACGACGCCGAAAGGCGCGACGTTGACGGCCACGGCGACCGGCATGGACGGGAAGCCGGTGAAGGGCACGATCGACGTGTTGAAGGAAGGCGGCGCGTGGAAGCTGAGCAAGGAGAGCTGGAGCAACTGAGCTCGACGTCCGGGCCGGACGCGCGCATGACGAGGGCCGACGTCCGCGTCGTGCGCGTGTCGCCGGTGTCGGCGATGGCGACGGCGCTCATCGCCGAGCTCGACGTGGACCTGCACGCGCGCTATCCGGGCGTGGCGTTCCACACGCTCAGCCCCGACGAGCTCATGGCGCCAGCGTTCACGTTCGTCGTGGCCGAGGCGGCAGGTGAGGCGCTCGGCTGCGGCGCGCTCCGGGTGCGCGAGCCGGGCGTGGCCGAGATCAAGCGCATGTTCGTGCGGCCGTCCGCGCGGCGCCGCGGCGTGGCGCGCGCCGTGCTACGGGCCCTCGAGGCGCGCGCCGCCGAGCTCGGCCTCCCGCGCATCCTGATCGAGACCGGCGCGGCGCAACCCGAGGCCATCGCCCTGTATCTGTCGTCCGGGTACGTCCCGATCCCGCGGTACGGCGAATATGTGGACGTCCCGACGAGCCGGTGTTTCGAGAAACGGCTGGGGGCGGGGGAGTGACGTCAGAACGGCTTGGGGCGTGAGGCTTGGGGCGTGGGGCTTGGGGTGGCAGATGTAGGCCGGGTCTTCAGACCCGGCTGCGCCAAGGAGGCGGTATGCGACGCGCGATTGTGACCGTCATCACCATCATCGGCTCGGTTCTCGGTGCCGCGACGGCACGCGCGCAGGCTCCGGTCACGCCGGCGACGCCGCAGGCCACGTTTCTTCCCGCGCAGCCGCTCACCGCTGCGCCGGCACAGGCGCCGGCGCCGTTGCCGCCGCCCGTGTTCGGCCAGACGCCGGCGAAGCCGATGGACGCGAAGTCGCTCGAGGCGTTCCGCGCGCTCGTGGCGGCGCGGACCTCGGACAAGACGCCTGTCGATTGCGCGATGCCGGTCATCGCGGGCGACCCGACGATCGATCCCAAGATGCCGCACGAGCCGAAGCGCGGCGTCACGTTCCTCGGACGCGTGATTCCCGTGCCGCCATGCCCCGCGAAATCAGGACGATAGGACGACGTCGGTTCTGGGGTTCTGGGGTTCTACGTTCTGCGTTCTCGTTCTGAGGTTCCGTCAAATGACTCTGTTGCCGCGCCCGACTTCACGTCTCCTGCTCGTCGCTCCCGCGCTCGCTGTCATGACTTTGCAAGGCGCCTCGCAGGAGCGCGAGCGATCGCAGATTCGCGACGAGTACAAGTGGAACCTTGCCGACGTCTATCCGTCGGACGAGGCGTGGCGCGCGGCGGTGCAGACGATCAAGACGGACGTGCCGACGCTGAAGCAGTTCGAGGGCAAGCTCGGCACGTCGGCCGCGACGCTCGCCGACGCGCTCGACAAGCTCTACGGCCTCGACAAGGAGCTGTCGCGCGTCTACGTCTACGCCGCCATGCTGTCCGATCAGGACACGCGCGACTCGGCGCACCTCGCCATGCAGCAGGAGATGGCGCAGCTCGCCGCGGAGTTCAGCGCGCAGGCGGCGTACGTGGAGCCGGAGATCCTGCGCTTCGAGCCAGGCACGGTCGAGCGCTTTCTTGGCACCGAGGCGCGGCTGAAGCCGTACGGCTTCTATCTCGAGGACATCGCGCGGCGCGCGCCGCACACGCTGTCGCCGGCCGAAGAGCGTCTGCTCGCCGACGCCGGTCCGCTCGCCGGCTCGCCGTCGAACATCTTCACGATTCTCAGCAACGCCGACTTCCCGTATCCCGTCGTCAAGCTCAGCGACGGGCGTGACGTGAAGCTGACGCCCGCCAACTTCACGGCCTATCGCGCCAGCGCGAACCGCGACGATCGCCGCACGGTGATGGGCGCGTTTTTCACGTCGCTCGGCTCGTTCAGCCGGACGTTCGGCACGACGATGAACGCGAGCGCGCAGCGGTCGTGGTTCTACGCGAAGTCGCGGAAGTACGGATCGTCGCTCGAGGCGTCGCTCAACGGGCCCAACATCCCCGCGTCGGTCTATACGCGGCTCGTCGACGGCGTCAATCGCAACCTCCCGAGCTTCCATCGCTATCTGAAGCTGCGCAAGCGCATGCTCGGCGTCGACGCGCTGCACTACTACGATCTCTACGCGCCGCTCGTCGCGTCGGTGACCCTGCAGTACACGCCCGAGGAAGCGCGCACGCACATCAAGGCGGCGATGGCGCCGCTCGGCGCCGACTACGTCGCCGTGCTCGATCGCGCGTTCCGCGACCGCTGGATCGATCTGTTCCCGACGCCGGGCAAGAAGTCCGGCGCGTACTCGCAGGGCGGTGCGTACGACGTGCATCCGTACATGCTGATCAACTACAACGGCAAGTACGATGACATGAGCACGCTGGCGCACGAGCTCGGCCACACGATGCAGAGCTACTACTCGAACAAGACGCAGCCGTACCCGACGGCGGGCTATCCGACGTTCGTCGCCGAGGTCGCGTCCACGTTCAACGAGTCGCTGCTCATCGATCACATGCTGAAGACGATCAGCGATCCGGACACGCGCCTGTCGCTGCTCGGCAGCTATCTCGAGAACATCAAGGGCACGGTCTTCCGCCAGACGCAGTTCGCCGAGTTCGAGATGCGGATGCACGAGATGGCCGACACGGGCCAGCCGCTGACCGGCGACGCGCTCGCCAAGCTCTACATGGACATCACCAAGCGCTACTACGGCCACGATCAAGGCGTCTGCATCGTCGACGACGAGATCGCGAACGAGTGGAGCTATATCCCGCACTTCTACCGCGACTTCTACGTCTTCCAGTACGCGACGTCGTTCACCGCGTCAGAAGCGCTCGCGCAGAAGGTGAAGGCCGGCGACGCGCAGGCCGTGCCGCGCTACCTGACGTTCCTCGCGGCCGGCGGCTCGAAATATCCGATCGATCTGCTGAAGGACGCCGGCGTCGACATGACCACCGACGAGCCGCTGGACCTGACGATCCGCGAGATGAACCGGGTGATGGACGAGATGGAAGGGATCCTCGCCGCCCGCCGCTGACGCGGCGCGCGGCGGGAACTTCGAACTTTGAACTGCGAACTTCGAAAACGATCTTCACCTGCCTGGAGGTGCTCTCATTTCGAAGTTCGAAGTTCGAAGTTCGAAGTTGATCTTCGTCAGTTCCCCGGCGCCCCCAGCTTGAACACGTGCGCGGCCGGCGTCTTGATCGCGTTGCGCGAGTCGACGACGAGGCGGGCGTGGCGGACGATGGCGGGGTAGTCGAAGACGCGGTGATCGGTGAGGATCACGACGCAGTCGGCGGCCGCGAGCGTCTCGACGGTCAGGGGCGTCGACGCGAGCGTCTCGCCGCCGGGCCAGTCGCGCGCCTGCAGCGTCGGGACGTACGGGTCGTGGTACTGCAGCACGGCGCCGCGCTGTTTGAGATCCGCCATGACGTCGATCGCCGGCGACTCGCGGAAGTCGTCGATGTCCCGCTTGTAGGAGAGCCCCAGCACGAGCAGCGACGAGCCGCGCACGGCCTTGGACTGCGTGTTGAGCGCGTCGGCGACCTTCTGCACGACGTAGTGCGGCATCGCGCCGTTGACGTGGCCCGCCAGCTCGATGAAGCGCGCCTCGAAGCCGACTTCCTTGACCTTCCACGAGAGATAGAACGGATCGATCGGGATGCAGTGCCCGCCGAGCCCGGGGCCGGGATAGAACGGCATGAAGCCGAACGGCTTGGTCGCCGCGGCGTCGACGACTTCCCACACGTTGATGCCGAGCCGATCGCACATCAGCGCCAGCTCGTTCACCAGCCCGATGTTCACCGCGCGGAACGTGTTCTCGAGCAGCTTCACCATCTCGGCGACGCGCGGCGAGCTGACCTCGACGACCGTCTCGACGGAAGCGCCGTAGAGCGCCTTGGCGAGCGCCGCGCACGTCGGCGTCAGGCCGCCCACCACCTTCGGCACGTTGTGCGTCGTCCATTTCTCGTTGCCCGGATCGACGCGCTCGGGCGAGAAGGCGAGGAAGAAATCGGCGCCGGCGACGAGCCCGCGGCGCTCGAGGATCGGCTTGACGACCTCGTCGGTCGTGCCGGGATAGGTCGTCGACTCGAGGATCACGAGCTGGCCGGGCCGCAGGTGCTCGGCAATCATCTCGACGGCGGACACGACGAACGAGAGGTCGGGATCCTTGGTCTTCCGCAGCGGCGTCGGCACGCAGATGTTGATCGTGTCCAGCGTCGCGATGACCGACGCGTCGGCCGTGGCCGAGAGCGTGCCGGCCGTCTGGAACCTGGCCACTTCGGCCGTCGGGACGTCTTGAATGTACGAGCGGCCTTCGTTGATGGCCGCCACCTTGCGCGCGTCCAGATCGATGCCGGTGACCGAAAAGCCGGCGCGCGCGAACTCGACGGCCAGCGGCAGGCCGACGTACCCGAGGCCGACGACACCGGTCCGGGCGGTGCGCCCCGCAAGCTTCGCATGGAGCGCCGCGGCGAGATCGGCGGGCGCGGAGGTGAGATGCGTCATAGTGTCCATCTGCAGTGGGTGGAATATTCCGGCTGGGGTGCGGTCATTATGTCATTGAGCACGCCAGAACCGGCAGACCGCACCGGCCGCCGGCCACGTGCGGCCGACCGCCCGCTCGGAGCGTTCCATGATCGTCAAGAGTCGAAAGCCTTCGGACCTCCCTTATTCGGCCGTCACGCCCGAGGCGATCTACACGTCGCGGCGGACGTTTCTCCGGACGATCGCAGCCGGAACGGCCGGCGCCTTCGCGGCCGGCTGCGCCCACGAGGCGCCGCTCGACGCGCAGAGCGCACTGACCGCCACGCGCAATGCGAGGTACAGCGCCGCCGACAAGGTCAACACGTTCGAGCAGATCACGACCTATAACAACTTCTATGAGTTCGGCACCGAGAAGGACGATCCGGCGCGCTACGCGTCGAAGATGACGGTCAAGCCGTGGACGGTCAAGGTCGACGGCCTCGTCAAGAAGCCCGCGAGCTACGGCGTCGAGGACCTCGTCGACTTCAAGGCGCTCGAGGAGCGCGTCTATCGCCATCGCTGCGTCGAGGCGTGGTCGATGGTGATTCCGTGGATCGGCGTCCCGCTGTCCCAGGTGATCGATACGATCGAGCCGCTGCCGTCCGCGAGGTTCGTCGAGCTCACGACGCTCATGCGGCCGGGCGAGATGCCGGGACAGCACACGTCGGTGCTGCAGTGGCCGTACGTCGAAGCGCTGCGGATGGACGAGGCGATGCATCCGCTGTCGCTGATGGTCGTCGGCCTCTACGGGAAGGTCCTGCCGAACCAGAACGGCGCACCGCTGCGCATCCACATCCCGTGGAAGTACGGCTTCAAGAGCGGCAAGTCGATCGTGCGCATCCGTTTCACCGACAAACAGCCGCAGACGACGTGGAACATCGCGGCGCCGGACGAGTACGGGTTCTACGCCAACGTCAATCCGAACGTGCCGCATCCGCGCTGGAGCCAGGCGCACGAGCGGCGCCTGCCCAGTCCGCTTCGCAACACGCCGACGCAGATGTTCAACGGATACGGCGACGAGGTCGCGAGCCTGTACAGCGGCATGGATCTGAGGCAGAACTTCTAGCCGATGCCGCGCGCCGGCGACCTTCTGCAGGCCTTCCTGAAGTCCCGCTGGTTCTACTGGGGCGTCTTCGCTGCGTGCGCGGCGCCGCTCATTCTGCTGCTGAAGGAGGCGATTCCGGTTCTCGTGCCGGCGTTCTGGCCGGACGTGACCGTGCCGTGGACCGGCGACCTCGGCGTCAATCCCGCCGAGACGCTGCTGCACGCGACCGGCCGTCACGCGCTGCGGTTCCTGCTGCTCGCGCTCCTCGTCACGCCGATTCGTCGTCTCACCGGCTGGAACCGCGTGCAGCGCGTGCGGCGGATGGTCGGGCTGTGGTCGTTCGCGTACGCGCTCTGCCACGTCACGACGTACGTCGCGCTCGATCAGCTCGGCGACATCCACGCGATTCTCGACGACGTGCTGAAGCGGAAGTTCATCTTCTCGGGCATGCTCGCGTTCGTCATCCTGCTCGCGCTCGCGGCGACGTCGACCAACGGCGCGATCCGCCGGCTGGGGCGGCGATGGCAGCAACTGCACCGGCTGGTGTACGTGGCGGCCGTGGCCGGGGCGGTGCACTTCGTCTGGGGGCAGAAGGCGGACATCCGGGAGCCGCTGCTCTGGGCGGGTATTCTCGCCGTGCTGCTCGGGACGCGGGTCGTCCTCGCCCTCCGCAAACGCGTGGCGACCCGCCATCCGGCTGTAAGTCGTTGATTTATGGCCTGTTCCGGCCAGTCGGCCCGCGGCCGTTCGCCGCGCTATCCGCCAGCTCGGGTCTGAAATCTGCCCGTTGAGGACATTCTTGTATGGGGCTGGCGCCGCGCGGGCTATGCTCTGCGAGCGGTTTCAGGTCTATCCCGGGCTCAACCCCTGACGATACACGGGGTTGCCGCATCGAGGCACCGAGGGACATATGCACAAGCCGATCAAGTACGTCGAAAAAGGTCTGACGATTGTGGCGAAGGGTGCGTGGGGCGTGTTCGACGCGTTCAACAGCATCAAGCCGAACCCGTCGATCACGCCGAAGTGGTCGGAGAAGCCGCTGCTCAAATCCTGGGAGAAAGTGAAGCCGCCGCTCGGCTGGCCGCGCGAGACCGATTCGCTGTGCCCCGTGTGCGTGCGGCAGGCGCGGCAGGAGATCCTCGACGGCAAGCGCGACTACTCGGTGCTGCTCTCCGAGAAGGTCGGCGAGATCAAGGCCACGATCGTCGAGCGCGACGGCAAGATCATGATGGTCAAGGACTGTCCGCTGCACGGGCACTTCGAGGACGTCATGTCGATCGACCCGGCGTTCTTCAAGCACCTCGAGCAGTCCTACCCGGGCTCGGACATCCGCGCGCACGCCGACGAGAAGCTGCACAACCACGGCTCGTCGACCATCAAGTACGGCCGCGGCTCGGTGCTTACGATCGACCTGACCAACCGCTGCAACATGATGTGCGACCCGTGCTTCATGGACGCGAACCAGGTCGGGTTCGTCCACGAGCTCGCGTGGGAGGAGATCAAGACGGTGCTCGACAACGCGTTCTCTATCATGCCGGGCCGCCTGATGTCGGTGATGTTCTCGGGCGGCGAGCCGACGCTCTCGCCGTACTTCCTCGACGCGGTGCGCTACGCGCGCAAGGTCGGCTACAACTCGGTGCAGGCGGCGACCAACGGCATCGAGTTCGCCAAGAGCCCGGACTTCGCGAAGGCCGCGGCCGAGGCCGGCCTGCGCTACGCGTATCTGCAGTTCGACGGCATCGGCAACGCCGCCAACTCGCACCGGCTCGTCGGCAACCTGTTCGACGTCAAGCTGCGCGCGATCGAGAACCTGTGGCGCGCGGGCGTCGACATCGTGCCGGTCACGACG
>CAZNMF010000020.1:0-6659 GCA_964573795.1 uncultured Solibacteraceae bacterium | reverse complement strand
CGCGCGATCGGGGGCCGGCGTCTCGTCGACCGTGAACGTCGCGACGACCCGGCGTCTGGGATAGTGGTCGAGGATGCCCTGGATCAGGCCTGACCCGTCCGAGCTCTCGTAGCCAATGCGGGGCAAATCGTAGGTCAGTATATAGCGCGCATCGTCTCGCCGAAGGCGGTCGTCGTAGTTGCCGAAGCCGTTGCCGACGAAGATCGGCCGGATGCGATTGTCGAGCGCGAGGCCGTTGGCGAGCTTGCCCTGCACGATCGTGCCGGGCGGCAGCAGGCGTCCGAGCGCGAGCGACGCTTCGTAGTTGACGTCCGACCGATGCTGCGTCCAGCGGACGTACTCGACGCCGTTCCACAGCAGGCTCGCCGCGAGCCAGGCCATCGCGGCGGACCGGCGCGCGCGCGGCGTCCACGTCGCGGCCAACCGACGGCGCGGCCAGAGCCAGACACCCGCGGCCGCGACGAGCGCCGCGGCCGCTGCGATCCGTACCACCGTGTGCAGATGACCCGCGTCGATCGTCTGCAGGAAGAACGGCCGCAGCGCGCTGCCCGCGGCGAGATACGCCAGCGGCAGCGACAGCAGCGCCAGGGCCGCGCCCGGCAGCGGCGCCGCCGCCGGTGCGGGCGTCGCGGCCCAGGCGCGGCCGGCGACGATCGCCGCGAGCGCGCTCAGTGCCGGGATGAACATCACGTAGCGCCGCTCGTTGCCCGAGTCGTGGACGACGAGCTCGACCAGCCCAATCAGGATCCAGAGCACGAGCAGGCGCTCCGCGGGCCTGGCGTCGCGCCATCGCCGCACGATCCACAGGAGCCCGCCGAGCGCGACGACGAGCACGAGCCACATGCGGCTGAAGAGGCCCTGCACGATGGGCAGCCACGATGCGCGATCGACGAGCGCGTGCACCGTGTACTCGGGCTTGCGCGCGACGCTCATCTGCCAGTTGTAGAAGCGATATTCCGTCCAGTGCGGCAGGACGAACAGCGCCCCGACGATGGCGAACGTGATCGCCAGTCCCGCCAGCGTCCACCAGGCCAGCCGAGTCTCATCGCGACGCTCCGCCGCGGGCGATCGCCATCCGCGGAGAATCGTGAGGCCGGCGTCGAGCGCGAGCGCGGCGACGAAGAACGCCGCGGCCGCCTTGGTGAACCACGCGCCAGCCGCCGCCACACCGGCGATCGCGCCCCATCGCGCGTCGCGCGATCCGCGCGCGTATGCCGTCCACGCGACGACCATCGCTGCCGTCATCGTCGATTCCATCAGCGCCGCGCGATTCCACATGACGAACGCGTAGGTCGTCGCCAGCAGCGCCGCGCCGATCGCGGCGGCTTCGCGGCCGGCGATCGTCTTCAGGCCGACGACGAGGGCGATGATTGCGGCGAGACCCGAGATCAGCGGCACGACGCGCGCCTGCCAGAGGCCTACGCCGAACGCCTCGAACGACGCGTACTCGAGCGCGGTGAACACCGGCGCGACGAAGACGGGATTCCACGCGTCGGTGCGCCACACGCCCCACAGCGCGCGATTGCGCGCGTTGTGGACCCACGCGCCTTCGTCGTGCCAGACGATGCCGACCGCGTCGGCGACGGGCGGATCGGCGCGGAGCCAGGCCACGCGCATGAACAGCCCCACAGCCAGGATCGCCGTCAACACGCAGGCGAACGTCCGGCGGCTCATGTCAGGAGGTCCGCCTCCAGACGGAGAACATGACGGTGTCGCGATCGAGCGCATAGCCGGAGATCAGCCAGTCGCGAAGCGGCCCGTTCGCGAGAAAGAAATCCTGTGAGTTGATCGCGCCCGCCCCAATGGCGAGATCGTCGGCGTCTGCGACGAACGGGCGCCAGTCCTGTTTCTGCAGTGCGACGACTGCCGGACGCGCGCGCTGCAGATCGGCCAGCAGTCCCCGCGATCCGTAGCCGGGGCGATCGGACGCGAATTCCAGAATCACCGGACGGCTCCACAGAAATCTGGAGGCGCTCAGGCGGTCGCTGTGCAGATAGACGCCAGGTGCGAAGCCGAACACGAGGATGCGATCGTCCGGTGCCGTGGTGCTCGCGATATAGGACGCGAGATCTTCCACGGCCGCGGCATCGTATTTCTGGGCGCCCTTGAAGCGCGCCAGGTACGCGGGCCGGTCGATCCGGCCACGCAGGTAGTCAACGTCGAACGCGACGTTCGCTGCGAATTGCGGCAGCGCGCCCCAGCGCACGCCTCCGAAGGACGGGGCGTCCACGCCCACGCGCCAGAGGCCGGCCACCGCAATCGCGACGGCGACGCCGCGCCAGACGGCCCCGCGCCGCCAGGCCAGCACGAAGCCGGCCGCGCCGGCGAACGCGAGCGCCGGTCCTGCCTGCACGAAGTACTGCGGCAGATTGCGCGCGCCGTTGACGGCAATCGACGCGATGGCGGCGGCGAGCCATGCGGCGCTGACGAGCACGACGGCACGATGGCGCCGCCAGCCCGTCACGAGGAGCAGGACGGCGCCGGTCAGGCCGAAAAACCACAGCATATCGACGCGCGCACGTTCGAGCGGCAGCGTCAGGAGATAGGAGAGCGCCCCGCCCGCGCCAGCCGTGTACGTCTCGCGCGAGTACTGGAGGTTGTAGTCGAACGTGGCGAGGCGCAGTGCGCCCAGCGCGTGGTGCGCCGCGAAATAGACGAGCACGATCACCGACAGTGCGAGCGCGCCGGCTGCGATCCAGCCGAGATCGGCGGCGATCGCGCGCCAGGAGCGCCGCTCGTCGTGAACGTGACCGACGGCAAGCGCGATCGCCACCGGTGCGGCATACGCGATCGCGTTGTATTTCAACCAGAACGCCGCGCCGAGGCACAGTCCTGCCGCGACCAGGGACAGCGGACGACGGTGCCGCTGCCAGGCGATCGCCATCGCGGCGGCAATCACCGCCGCGATGAAGACCTCGCACTGCCCGCGCACGTAGACGCCGCTGATGCGCGAGAACGACGGATGCCCGAAGAGCAGGAAGAGTGCGGCGGCTGCGTACCCCGCCGTGCCGCCGATCGTGTGGCGGCCCATCGCGATGAGCCACGCCGCAGCGGCGGCGGCCGCGAGTAGATCGCCAATCGCCACCGCCGAGTCGTCCGGCCGGATCGTTCGGAGCGCGGCGTACACGAACGCGATGCCAGGCGGCTTCTGATCCCAGGCGTCGACGTATGGCACGCCGCCGTGACGGATCTGATCGGCGACGTACATGTAGAGGCTCTGATCGTTCCCCGCCGGCTCGACGACTGCCGGCAGGCGCAGGGCAATCAGGCCGATCAGCACGACACTCCAGCACGTGAGCGCGAGCGCGGGTCGGGTCGTGATTGGCCTCATGCAAATGCGGCGTGACGGTTGAATTATAGTGCTCACGTGACGGACAATCCGCCGCCCGATCTGACGCTCGTCGTGCCCACCTACAACGAGCGCGATCGTCTCGCCGAGCTCGTGCAGGCATTGTTCGACGCGGCGGCCGCGGCGTCCGTGGCGCTCGAGCTCGTCATCGTCGACGACAACTCGCCGGACGGCACGGGCGCGCTGGCCGACGAGCTGGCGCGTACGCATCGCATGCAGGTGGTCCATCGCGCGGGCAAGCTCGGGCTCGGCACCGCGGTCGTCGCGGGCTTCGCGGTGGCGACCGCCGACGTGTTGGGCGTGATGGACGCGGACTTCAGCCATCCGCCCGCGCTCGTGCCGAAGATGCTCGCGGCGTTTCGCGCCACGCAGGCGGACGTCCTCGTCGCCAGCCGGTACGTGCCCGGCGGCAGCACGCCGAACTGGCCGTTCAAGCGGCGCGTGCTGTCACGTTTCGGCTGTCTGCTCGCGCGCGGGCTCTCGCCGATTCGGGATGCCGCGTCGGGATTCTTCCTGATTCGGCGGGACATCGCGCGCGGCGTCGCCATCAAGGCGGGCGGCTTCAAGATCTGCCTCGAGCTCATCGTCCGCGGCACGCCCGGCACGCTCGTCGAGCTGCCGTACCGGTTCGACGACCGCGAGCTCGGCGAGAGCAAGATGAGCATGCGCGAAGCGTCGGGCTATCTGTTCCAGTTGCGCGATCTGTACTGGCTGAGCTGGACCAGAGCGCGCCGGACGGCGCCGCGCTATCGACGGCTGACCGAAGCCGAGGTCGCGGCCATGGCCGAACGGCGCTGACGCGCGGTCAGCGCAGCTCGTACAGCGCGGCGGTGCTGCCGTGCCACCGCAGGCGCACGAGGCGGCGGAAGTGCGGGGACGCCTCGACCTGCGTCAGCAGCTCCTCGCAGCCCTCGGGCGAATAGTAGAGCGCGCAACTGAACGTCACGTGCGTGACGCCGGCGGCGCGCAACGCGTCGATCGCCTGCGGTTCGGGCACGTCCTCTACGCGCGTGACGAGATCGGCGTAGTCGCGCGGCGAAAAGCCGCTGTAGCCGTCGATCATGTTCGACCAGTGCCACAGCGAGAAATACATGAACGGGACGCTCTCGGTGAACGAGCCGACGTGCTGCCGGATCGGAAACTCGGCGAGCACCGTCTTCGGCGATCGCGGCACGGACTCGTAGATCGGCGGCGGTGCGTCCCAGACGGGCTCCAGGCCGAGACGCGCGGATACGTCGATCGCGATGAGCGCCGTGAGGCCCGCGACGAGCGCCTGCCGTTGCCACGGACGAGGGCAGCGCTCGAGCAGGCGCCGCACGCCGAACCCCGCGAAAATCGCGAGCGACAGGCCGACGAGCACGCTGAAGCGCGACGCGACGCGCATGCCCCTGACCGGCGACAGCCACTTGTAGAACAGCGGATACAGCGTGCCGTTGTAGCCGAGCGACGACTCCCACGCGAAGGCCATTCCTGCGCCGTAGACGAGCGACAACGGCCCGAGCGGCGGGACCAGTCCGGCCGTCGCGAGCCCGAGCGCCATCACGCCGGGAAACAGCGCACGTTCCGGATGCTCACTCTTGATGACCCGTCCGTACAGCACGCTGCGGTAGTGCGCGTGAAAGTAGTCCGCAGGCGTGGCGCTGTAGTACATGACGGCATTGACGTCGCGCTCGCCCTTCTCGCCCTGCGCCGCCTCGTAGACGCGCATCAACGGAAACGCGCACATCGCCGCCAGCACGCCGGCGACGATCGTGCCCGGCACCAGACGCCGGATCGGCGCGCGCTTCACGCGCACGAGAATCGCGGTGACCGGCACCAGGTACAACACGAAGAACACCGTGTAGTACATCGTCGAGTAGAGCTGCGCGACGGTCGCGGCGGCCGCCGCGAGCGCGTATCGCAGGCGCGCGGTCTCGACGAAGCGGTGGAGCGCCAGGAGCGCCAGCGGCATCCACATCATCATCTGCAGCTCGAGATGGCTGTAGTGCTCGAAGCGGTACGGGTAGAAGCCGAAGATCGTCGCGGAGATGAACGCGGCCTGCCGCGAGCCCGTCAGGTGCGCGACCAGCAGGAAGACCGCGAGGCCCGACAGGACGAACGCCGACATGAACAGGACGTTGTAGGCGACGACCGGATGGAGCCCGGCGGCGATCAACGGCGCGTGCATCAGCGCCGGCAGCAGCATCGAGTCCGAGTAGGTGAGCGTCAGCGGATGCGGATAGTAGATGTTCGTGTCGAACAGCGGACGCGGGTCTCCCTGGAGCTGGTGAAAGACCCAGTTCAGGCGCCAGACCGAGAACAGCGGGTCGCCGAGGTCGGGGACCGATCGCATGTGTGCGAGCTGTTCGTGCAGCAGCACGGCGCCGACGGCCATGAGCCCGCACGCGGCCCAGAGCACGTGAGACGGGCGCGTCGGCGACGGATCGGGCACGATCCACGCGTCGGGCCGATAGACGCGGCGCCACAGCGCGCGCCAGTGATCGCGCGTCAGGCCCAGCACCGGCTGCGCTCGATCCACGAGCACGCGAGCGGCGATCAGCAGGAGTGCCGCGCCGAACGCGCGCCCGCCTCCATGCGCGGACACCTGTACACCCGCAATATCGATCCTGAAGCCGCCGGTGAGCTCGATCAGCACGCCGGCGGCGATCAGGAGCAGCGCGGCGAGATCGAGCGCGAATGCCAGCGTGCTGGTGCGCCCACGAGGCGAGCGCGTCGGCGTCACGGTTACTCCGCAGTCGATCGCGCGAAATGCGGCGTCGTCACCGGGGCCTTGAAGATCACCCGCGAGGCGACATGGCTGACCAGATCCCACTTGGTCAACGTCAGGCGCACGATGTCGCCGGCGTGCCGGAGGAGATAGCCCGGCCGGAGGTAGAACCGCCGCCGCGCGCGGTTGATGGCGCCCATCACGGTTCGCTCGTCGAGCCCGTTGCCGGCGAGCAGGTAGTACGAGTACTCCATCCGCGACCAGTCGTCGCTCGCGAGCAGCCCATCGCGCTTCGCCTTGTTGTAGAGCTCGGTGCCCGGGTATGGGACGGCCGGATAGAAGTTGGCGAAATCGGGATCGAGGCCGATCGCGTACTCGACCGTGCGAGCGAGGGACGCCGGCGTGTCGCCGGGGTAGCCCATGATGAAGAAGGCGAACGATCGGATGCCGGCCGCGCGCATATTCGCCAGCGCCCGGCGGATCTTCTCGCCTTCGAGCCGCTTCATCATGTCCTTGCGTGTCTCCTCGGACTCCGTCTCGATGCCGAGCGCGAGCATCCAGCATCCGGCCTGCTTGAGCCGCTTGACGAACGCCGGATCCGTC
>CAZNMF010000019.1:0-14382 GCA_964573795.1 uncultured Solibacteraceae bacterium | reverse complement strand
GCGACCGGCTCCGGCGTCCGCACGCCGGCGACGACGTCCTCGCCCTGCGCGTTGATCAGGAACTCGCCGTAGAACTCCTTCTCGCCGTTGGCCGGGTTGCGCGTGAACGCGACGCCCGACCCGGACGTGTCACCCGTGTTGCCGTAGACCATCGCCTGCACGTTGACGGCCGTGCCCCACTCGGACGGGATGTTGTACTTGCGGCGGTAGACGATCGCGCGATCGTTCATCCATGATCCGAACACCGCGCCGACGGCGCCCATCAGCTGATCCCACGGCGAGTCCGGGAAGTGCTTGCCCGCGCGCGCCTTCACGAGCGCCTTGAAGCGGGCGACGAGCTCTTTCAGATCGTCGACCGTGAGCTTGGTGTCCTCGATGTCCTGGTGGTAGCGCTCGTGCTTGAGGCCGTGGATGACCGTCTCGAACGGCTCGTGGTCCTCGTCCGGGCGCTTCTGCACGCCGAGCACGACGTCGCCATACATCTGGACGAAGCGGCGGTAACAGTCCCACGCGAAGCGCGGGTTGCCGGTCTTGACCGCGAGGGCCTCGACGGTCTTGTCGTTCAGGCCGAGGTTGAGGATCGTGTCCATCATGCCCGGCATCGAGTCGCGCGCGCCGGAGCGCACCGACACGAGCAGCGGGTTCTTCAGATCGCCGAACGTCTTGCCCGTCTGCCGCTCGATCGCGGCGATGCCGGCCTTCATCTGCGCCTCGAGCGCGGCCGGATAGGTGCGTCTGTTCGCGTAGTAGTAGGTGCAGACCTCGGTCGTGATCGTGAAGCCCGGCGGCACCGGCAGGCCGATGCGGCACATCTCGGCGAGGTTCGCGCCCTTGCCGCCGAGCAGCGGCTTCATCGTGCCGTTGCCGTCCGTCTTCTTGCCGAAGAGATAGACGTACTTGCCCTTTGCCGCCGTCGTCGCCCCCGCCTGACGACGCTTCGCCTTCGCTGCTGACTTCTTCACCTGTTTCGCCATCTGTCTCCCTACTCCGATGCCACGATTTCCGAAATGTCGCCGAGCTGCAGTACCAGGGCTTCCAGCCGTCTCAACAGCCTCAAGCGGGCCTGGCGCAGCTTGAGATCGTCGCTCATGACGAACACGTCCTCGAAGAACTTCGCGACGACCGGCTCGAACGCGGCCGCTTCGAGGTACGCCTCGCGATACCCCTGTCCGTCGGTCACGGCCCTGGTGATCGCCGGCCCGCGGGCCCGAATCGCGTCGAGCAGCGCGCGCTCGGCCGGCTCCTCCAGCACGGTCTCGAGCGCGGGGCCCGACGCTTCGTCGGCCGCGAATGCGTCGGCCGGATAGTCGCGCGCGATGTTGCGCACGCGCTTGAACGCGGTCGCGAGCTGCCGGAACTGCTCCGATTTCGCGAACTCCGGCAGCGCCTTCAGATTGGCCTCGAGATCGGCGACCGGCGTGCCGAGCGCGACGTCCGGACCGGTCACGACCGCGCGGATGTTGCGCCGATCGGCGCCGCGCGTCTCGAAGACGTAGTGCAGACGCTCGACGAGGAACGCCGCGAGATCCGCCCGTGCCTCATCACTCGCGCCAGGTCCCTCGACGCCGCTGAAGCCGCTCGTCGCGCGGTCGATCAACGTGGACAGCGGCGTCCGCACGCGCACGCCCGCGAGCGTCTCCGCGTCGGCGAGAATCCGCAGGATGCCG
Source organism: uncultured Solibacteraceae bacterium (assembly GCA_964573795.1). Classification (GTDB taxonomy): domain Bacteria; phylum Acidobacteriota; class Vicinamibacteria; order Vicinamibacterales; family SCN-69-37; genus CAZNMF01. Next base: position 12,715 of record CAZNMF010000019.1, on the reverse strand, counting down.
TGCGCCTGCCGCCGCAGCGCGAACGGATCGCGCGATCCGGTCGGCCGCTCGCCCGCCAGGAACAGCCCGACGAGCGTGTCGAGCTTGTCGGCCAATGACACGGCGGCCCAGGTCACCGCGCCGCCTCCCAATGCCGCCGCGGATGGCGCTGCGGTCGTCTCCACGCCCGTCGGCAGATAGTGGAAGTAGATCGCCTTCCACACCGGCTCGGGCTCGCCCGCTTCGCGCGCGTAGATGCCGCCCATCGTGCCCTGCAGCTCGGTGAGCTCGCGCACCATGTCGGTCGCCAGATCCGCTTTCGCGAGTCTGGCCGCACGCGCCGCCGCATCGGCGGCCTCCGGCCGGTGCAGCACGTCGCTCACGATCCACCGCGCCAGCGCCTCGATCCGCTGCGCCTTCGCCGCGTACGAGCCGAGCTGCTTGTGGAACGACACCGTCTCGAGCCGCTGCAAGCGCTTCTCGAGGCCGATCTGCCGGTCCGCGTCCCAGAAGAACCGCGCGTCCCGCAGACGCGCGGTGACGACGCGCTCGGCGTTGGTCGCGATGGCGCGCTCGTTGTTCGTCTGCGTGTTCGTGACGGCGAGGAACGCCGGCATCAACGCGCCGTTCGCGCCGGCCACCGGAAAGAAATGCTGATGGTGAATCAGCGTCGTCGTCAGCACTTCCTGCGGCAGCGCGAGGAACTCGGCGCTGAACGCGCCCGCGACGACCGCCGGGAACTCGACGAGATCGGGCACTTCGTCGAGCAGCGCTTCGGCCTGCGGGTGCTGGTGCAGGAGCGCGCGGCCGCCGATCTTGCGCGCCTGCGCCTCGAGATCGCGCAGGATGCGATCGCGGCGATCGATCCGCGAGAGCAGGACGAAGTTCTCCGTCAGCTTCTTCTGGTACTCCTCGAAACTGCGGACTTTGATCGCGCGTCCCGCGCGGCCGCTGGTCGCGAGGAAGCGATGGCCGTAGGTGACCGCGCCGGAGCTCACGTCCTGGACGCGCGGGCTCGACGCGAGCATCGACCGCGCGATCGTGAACGGCACGACGCGGCCGCCGTACAGGAACAGCAGCCAGCGGATCGGCCGGCCGAAGACCAGCTCCTGCTTGCCGTCCTCGAGCAGCGCGTCCCAGTGCATCTGCTTCGGGAACGCGAGATCGCGCAGGACCTTCGCCAGCACGTCCGGCAGCACGTCGACGGTCGCGCGGCCGCGAATCCGCTTCGTGTACTGCAGGTACTTGCCGCGCGGCGTCTCGACCTGCTCCAGCGCGTCGAAGTCCGCGCCGAGCTTGCGCGCGAAGCCGAGCCCCGCGTTGGTCGGATGGCCCTCGGCGTCGAACGCGGCGCTGACAGGCGGGCCCATCACGACCTCGTCGCGATCCTCCTGCCGATCGACGAGCTCCGGCACGCACGCCGTGAGCCGACGCGGCGTCGAATGCGCCTCGATGGCCACGCGCGGCGCCAGGCCGGTCTCGGTCAGCCGCGCCTGCAGCCGCGCGCCGAGCTGCGACGTCAGGTTCGGCAGCCACGACGCCGGCATCTCCTCGACGCCGATCTCGAGCAGCAGCTCACGATCCATGGGCTGCTCCTTCCGCGGCGGCCGCAGCCATCGCTTCGTCGCCGGCCCACGCCTTCGCGATCGCGACGGCGAGCTGGCGCACGCGCAGGATGTACGCGGTGCGCTCGGTGACGCCGATGCTGTTGCTCGCGTCGAGCACGTTGAACAGGTGCGAGCACTTCAGACAGTAGTCGAGCGCCGGCAGCACCAGGCCCGAATCGATCAGCGCGCGCGCGAAGTCGTAGTTCTTGTTGAACATCTCGCGATGGAAGGCGGCGAACTGCCCCTCGGGCAGATTCACCTGGCCGAACGCGTACTTCGACTGCTCCACTTCGTCGCGGAAGCGCACCTCACGGTAGGCGACGCCGGGCGCCCATTGCAGGTCGTAGACGTTGTCGACGCCCTGCAGCGCCATCGCGAAGCGCTCGAGCCCGTAGGTCAGCTCGACGGAGATCGGCGACAGGTCGAGGCCGCCGGCCTGCTGGAAATACGTGAACTGCGTGATCTCGAGGCCGTCGTAGAGCACCTGCCAGCCGATGCCCCAGGCGCCGAGCGTCGGCGATTCCCAGTTGTCCTCCTCGAACCGCACGTCGTGCGCGCGCAGATCGATGCCGCACGCCTCGAGGCTCTGCAGATACAGGTCCTGCACGTCGTCGGGCGCCGGTTTGAGGATGACCTGGAACTGATGGTGCTTGAAGAGGCGGTTGGGATTCTCGCCGAAGCGGCCGTCAGCGGGCCGCCGCGACGGTTGCACGTAGGCGACGTTCCAGGGTTGCGGGCCGAGGACCCGCAGGAACGTCTCGGGATGCATCGTGCCGGCGCCCATCTCGATGTCGAGCGGCTGCTGCACGAGACATCCCTGGGCCGCCCAGTAGTCCGACAACTTGAAGATCAGATCCTGAAGAGTCACAAGTCGTGTCCAAGCTCCTTGACGACACGCGCCGAGCGCAGCGTCTTCTCGAGGTGCATCGCAATCAGCCGCCCGTGCACGCGCTCCAGATCGCGGAGCGCCGCGGCCGGTGCGCCGGTGCCGGTCACGTCGGCGGGCGTCCGTCCGCCGATGTCACGCAGGAACGCGAGCGCCGTTGCCGAGAGCGCCCACCCGCCCGGCGCGCACGCCGGACAGATGTAGATCCGATCGACGGCGTCGAACCTCGCCCCGCCGCCGAGCGGCTGTCCGCAGCGCGGGCACCGGTCGATCGCGGGATAGACGCCCTCGAGCCGCAACAGCCAGTACTCGAAGTACCGCGCGAGCGCATCGACCGACCCGCCGCGTCCGAGCGCCGCGCCCACCGCCGCGCCGAGCCGGAACAGCCGCTCGTTCGGCGCGTTGTCCGGCGCCCATTCGTCGATGAGCTCGGCGAAGTACGACGCGTGCCCGAGCACCCGCGCGGCATCGCCGGCTTCACGGCCGGCGATCGCCGCCAGCGGCGTCTCGGACGGCTCCACGCGATCGAGCCGGACGAGCTCGCGATGCTCGCGCTCGACGTACGTCGCGCGCCCTCGCGTCAACGGCTCGAGCGCCGCGCCGAACCGCCGGCGCGACGCGCTCGCGTGCTTGGCGACGCCGCGGCGCTTGCCGCGGTCTTCGGTCAGGAACACGACAATGCGATCCGCTTCGCCGTACCGGTAGGTGCGCAGCACCAGCGAGTCCGACGAGTAGACCGGCATCGTGTCTCGACTTCCCCCGTCCCCTGCGCCCCGATGTGACTGGCGCGCATCTTGCCAATGATACTCGGACTTCGGCAGGTTCCGCAGCGGAGTTCGCGAGAGCGGCGGCAAGTCCGGGATTCCGGGCCCGGGTTCGGTGCCCCGGGCTCTGGCTCCAGCCCTTTGGTCATGGCAGGCTGAGGCCTGAGCCCCGGGAGCACGAACCCGTCCCGAACGTGGCGCGCATGTCGCCGGCATCCTACGGAATGCTGACGTCGAGCGTATACGTCTGAGCGGCGTGCGCGTAGTTGACGATCCACACGCGGTACGTCTCACCCGCTTTCACCGCGCGCGCCAGCGACTCGCTCGTGCCACTGGCCGCGTTGGTGTCGGCGAGGTGCACGCAGGCGTCGGCCCAGAAATTCGTGCACGAATCGGGCGTCAAGCCCAGATCGAGATCGACGCCGCCGTTGTCCCAGCGAAGCGCGAACGTCGCCATGCCGTCCCGCGGCATGACCAGGCGATGGAACGCCTCGACGTCGGCGCCCACGGTCCCCGCATAGTTGGCGGAGTACGGATCTCCCGTCGGCGGCGGCACCGGCGCGGGGGCCGGCGACGGCGCGGGTGATGACGATGGGGATGGCGACGGACCGGTCGGCGACGTGGAGCTCTTGCCGCACGCCGTCGCGCCGGCCGTCAATGCGCCCACGAGCGCGATGAATGAGATTGCTTTCAGGGCCTTCATCGTTCCTCTCCTGCGGCAGTTGCCGCGCTATCGCGTCGGGCCAGGTGGCCGGCCCGTGCGGACGACGCCCGCACGGGCCCTGACGCGTTGCGTCGCGCGTCACGGCCTTGACGATAGAGCCCCGCGTTCGCGCGATGAATGCTGCTTCGGAAGGAGAGCGACGGCCCGTGAGACGCGCGGGCTACTGCTTTCGGGTGAGAGAGGGCGCTAGGGCCGCAGGAACCGCACGAACAGCGTGCCCAGCCCGAGGAACGAGAAGAAGCCGAAGACGTCCGTGATGGTGGTGATGAACACCGTCGAGGCCAGGGCGGGATCGATCTTCAGCGCCCGCATGCCGAGGGGAATCAGCGTGCCGGCGATCGCCGCGACGAACAGGTTGATGATCATCGCGGCCAGCAGGATCACGCCGAGCATCCAGTCGCCACGCGTCATGACCCAGACGACGACGCATCCCACCAGGCCGCTGGCGAAGCCCGTGCCCAGCGCGACGAGCCCTTCCTTGAACAGCGCTTCGCGCGCGTTGGTCCAGGTGAGCTCGCCGAGCGCGATGCCGCGGACGATGACGGCCAGCGTCTGCGTGGCGGCGTTGCCGCCCATCGCTGCGACGACGGGCATGAACGTCGCGAGCGCGACGACCTTCGTAATCGAATCCGAGAAGAGCTTGACGACCGAGGCGGCGATGAACGCCATGACCAGGTTGACGATGAGCCACGGCAGCCGCCGCCGCAGCGACTCGCGCGGCGGCGTCAGCACGCCGTCCTCGATCGACACGCCGGCCATGCGGAAGACGTCCTCGGTCGCCTCGTCCTTGATGACGTCGATCACGTCGTCGACGGTGATGACGCCGGCGAGCTTGTTCTCGGCGTCGACGACGGGAATGGCGAGCAGGTTGTAGGACTCGACCTGGCGCGCGACCTCCGCCTGCTCGGTGTCCACGCGCGCGCTGTACACCTCGGTCGTCATGATCCGCTTGAGCGGCGTGTCCGGCGCGACGAGCAGCAGGCGCCGCAGCGAGATGACGCCGACCAGATGCCGCCGCTCGTCGACGACGTAGAGATAGAAGACCATCTCCACGTCGCGCGCGGACTGGAGCGCGGTGATCGCCTCGCCGGCCGTGGCCTCTTCGGGCAGCGCGAAGACGTTGGGGTTCATCAGGCGGCCGGCCGTCTTCTCCTCGTACTCGAGGAGCTCGGTGACGCCGCCGCCCGCCTTGGGATGGATCAGCTCGAGGACCGCCGGCTGCAGGTCGTCCGACAGCGACTCGATCAGCGCCGCCGCATCGTCCGACGGAATCTCCTGCGACAGCCGCGCGATCTCCTCGGCAGAGCGCAGTGCGAGCAGCTCGCCGCCCTTTTCAGGCCCGAGCTCGCTCAGGGCCTCCATCGCGAGCTTGCCGTTGCGCTCGACGAGCGTGTTGAACGCGGCGTGCCGTTCCTTCTCCGGCAGCTCGGCGAAGATCTGCGCGAGATCGGCGGGATGCTGCTTCTGCAGGAGGTTCAGCAGATTCGGCATCGCACCCATGCGCAGCAGTCGCCGGACCGATTCGAGGATGAGATCGATTCTGCGCTGCGCCATGGGGATCAGGACTCGAAAAGCCGACGTTCAACGTTGAACTTCGAAAATCTCCTATTTGTAGCATGGGCCGCACAATACGGGGAACGACGGATGCGCGATGCATGTACGCGCGGCGGGGCGTTGCACTCGCGAGATCCCGTGCGTGCGAGCGATGTCGCGGGTCGCGCACCCGCACGCGCCGCTGAAGGCCTGCGGCGACGTGCACTGGGAGCCGTGCACCTGATCGGCGCCGTGGTCGCGTTGCCGGGTCTCAAGACCCGGCCTCCATCTGCTAGCTGTCAGCCCGACCCGTAGCCTGTAGCCCGTGGCGGAGATAGCTGGGCCCCTCACCGATCAGGCCGCCGCCCCAGTCCGATCTCGTTCAGGATCCGCTCGTCGTCGCGCCAGTCGGATCGGACTTTGACGTGGAGGTCGAGGAAGACCCTGCCGTCGAGCATCTCCTCCAGATCGCGGCGTGCTTCCGTGCCGATGCGCTTGATCATCTCGCCGCCGCGGCCGATGACGATCGGCTTCTGCGAGTCGTGGTCGACGAGGATCGACGCGTGGATGCGCGTCAGCCCGCCTTCCTCCTCCGGCTCGTCGAACTGATCGATGACGACGGCGGTCGAGTACGGCAGCTCGTCGCGCGTGTGCGCCAGCACCTTCTCGCGAATGAGCTCGGCGGCGAGCGTGCGCTGCGTCTGATCGGTCAGGTAGTCCTCGGGATAGAGCGGCTCGGCCTCCGGCAGCGCCGCGAGGATCTCCGTCTCGAGCTGCGCGACGCCGTCCCCCGCCAGCGCCGACAGCGGCACGATCGCGGCGAAGTCGGCTGCGCGCGCGTACTGGTCGATGATCGGCAGCAGCGCGGGCTTGCGGACGAGATCCACCTTGTTGAGCACGAGGATCGTCTTGACGCCCGACGATCGCACGAGATCGAGGACAAAGCGATCGCCCGCGCCCGGCGGCTGCGACGCGTCGACGACGAGCACGGCGACGTCGACCTCGCGCAGCGTGCCCGTGGCCGCGTCGACCATGCGCCGGTTCATGCGGTGCATCGGCTTGTGGATGCCAGGCGTGTCGATGAACACGATCTGCCCCGCCGGCGTGTTCCGCACGCCGACGATCCGATGACGCGTCGTCTGCGGCTTGTCCGAGACGATCGCGACCTTCTGGCCGACGAAGCGATTGAGCAGCGTCGACTTGCCGGCGTTCGGCCGGCCGACGAGCGAGACGAACCCGGCCTTCACGCCTGCGCGGCCTCCGCCGAGGGCCGCGCCAGCTTGCGGACCCGCACCTTGTGGATGCGGCGTCGCTCGGCCTCGAGGATCTCGACGTCGAGCCCGTCGATCTCGAAGCGCTCGCCGACGGCCGGCACGCGGCCGACGCGCGCGAGCACGTAGCCGCCGACCGTCTCGAAGTCGCCGTCCTCGATCTCGATCCCGAGCCGCTCGGCCATCTCGCCGATGCCGACCTTCGCGCTGAACACGAACGTGTCGTCGGACTCGCGGGCGATCGGCTCGGCCTCGCTGTCGTACTCGTCGCGGATCTCGCCGACGAGCTCTTCGACGACGTCCTCGACGGTGACGAGCCCGGCCGTCCCGCCGTACTCGTCGACGACGATCGCGAGCTGGAAGCGGCCCTGCTGGAACTCGCGCAGCAGATCGACGACGCGCTTGGTCTCGGGGACGAACGCCGCGGGCCGCATCATCTCGCTGACCGTGCGCGTCCCGTCCGGCTCGCTCGTCATCTGGATGAGATCCTTCACGACGATCAGGCCGACGATGTTGTCGAGGTTCTCGTTGTAGACCGGCAGGCGCGAGTACTCCTGCTCGCGCACGAGCCGCCGCAGATCGTCAATCGTCGCGGTCGACTGGATCGCGACGATATCGGGACGCGGCGTCATCACCTCGCGCACGAGCGTCTCGCCGAAGTCGACGACCGATCGCAGCAGCCGGCCTTCGTCGCCGGACGCCTCGGCCTCCGTCGTCGTCGAGGCCGCGCCGGACGTGTCGGCGTGACCGTTGTCGGACGCGCTCCCGCGCGCGGCCGCCGGCCCCGACCATGCGACGACCAGCGCGGTGAAGGGGCCGACGAGGTTGGCCACGGTCGTGAACGCGGGCAGCAGCAGCTCGAGATAGCGCTCCGGCGCGCGCCGCACGATCAGCGCGGGCAGGATCTGACCGACGCTCGCCATGATCGCGATGCCCGTGGCGAGCAGCACGAGCCAGCCTGGAAATCCGGTCCCCATCGCGCTGGCGAGCAGCACCATCAGGACCACGAGCAGCACGCCGCGCAGCAGACGCGCGGGGATGAAGAAGCGAATGGGATCGTCGAGATAGATCGCGAGCGCTTCGCTCTCGGTCGCACGCTCGGCTTCGAGACGCTGCGGCAGCCGCATCAGCAGGCCGAAGGCGGTCTCCACGAGGGCCAGGAACAGCAGCCCTGCGGCAGTCAGGACGACGAGAAGTGGGACCATCGGCGCGCGTCAGGTCCGGGCGATCAGGCCCTCGGTCAGGCCCGCGCGGCGCCGCAGTCGTTCCTCGAGACGCCGCATCTCTCCCGAATCTCGCTCGTGATCGTAGCCCAAGAGGTGTAACAGGCCGTGCAGGGCCAGGATCCGCAGCTCGGTGCCGAGGCCGTGCCTGCGCTCGGCGGCCTGGCGGCGCGCGACGCCAATCGCGATCGCAAGATCGCCTAAGTGTCTGTCGGATTGGAGCTTGCGTCCACGCGAGCCTCGGCGAGGCGCCGGCGCATCGCCCGCCGGGAAGGACAAGACGTCGGTCGCCTTGTCGACGCCGCGGAACCGGCGGTTGAGATCGCGCATGCGCGCGTCGCCGACGAGCGCGATGGCCACGCTGCCGGCCGCCTGACGCGGCGCGGCGGACTCGAGGAACGCCGCGAGGCCGCTGCTCGCGCGCGTCGGCCGATCGGCGGTGACGGTCACCGTGAGCCGGCGGCGCGGCCATCGCAATGCGCTCATGTCGTCGGCTTCGGCAGCGACGTGTAGCGCTCGTACGCCTTGACGATCTGCTGCACGAGCTGATGGCGGACGACGTCGCGCTCGTCGAAGTAGATCGTCGCGATGCCCTCGATGCCGGCGACGACCTTCAGCGCTTCGATCAGCCCGGACGTCTTGCCGCTCGGCAGATCGATCTGCGTCACGTCGCCGGTGACCACGGCCTTCGAGCCGAAGCCGAGGCGCGTGAGGAACATCTTCATCTGCTCGGACGTCGTGTTCTGCGCTTCGTCGAGGATCACGAACGCTTCGTTGAGCGTGCGCCCGCGCATGAATGCGAGGGGCGCCACTTCGATCACGCCGCGCTCGAGCAGGCGATCGGCGCGCTCGACGTCGAGCATGTCGTAGAGCGCGTCGTAGAGCGGCCGCAGATACGGATTCACTTTCTCCTGCAGATCGCCCGGCAGGAAGCCGAGCTTCTCGCCCGCTTCGACCGCGGGCCGCGCGAGGATGATGCGCGTCACGCGCTTGGCCAGCAGGCTCGCCACGGCCTGCGCCATCGCGAGATAGGTCTTGCCCGTGCCCGCGGGCCCGACGCCGAAGACGATGTCCGACTCGTCGATCGCGTCCAGGTAGCGCCGCTGCATCACCGTCTTCGGCGCGACGTGCCGTCGTCCCACCGCGCGTGTCGGGCCTTTGAGGAAGTAGTCCTTCAGCTCGATGCCCGGCTCCTGCGTCACGAGCTGCGCCGCCATCTTCACGTCGCCGCGCGCGAACCGGTACCCGTCTCGCAACAAATCGCCAAGCTGCCCGATCACGCGCTCGGCCTGCGCGACGTCGGCCTGCTCGCCTTCGACGACGACATCGTGCCCGCTCGTCTTGAGGCGCACGTTCAACGCCGCTTCGAGCGAGCGCAGATTTTCGTCGAGCGATCCGAACAGAGACTCGATGCCCTCATCGGGCATATGGACGCGGCGGGAAGACGGGGACGGCATGGACGACAAGGACAATCGTATCGCGCTATCTCTCTATCGCACTATCGCGCTATCTCGCATCGGGTTATCGCGCTATCTGCGGCCTATCTGCCTATCTCACTATCGAAGGAACGCCGGAGACAACATGGAGGCAGACAGCCGGATGACCCGATAGCCCGAGACCCAGATAGTGCGATAGCGCGATAGTGAGCTAGCGCGATACACGGCTCTCATCTCCACAGCCAGGCGGCTCCCCGCACGCCGCTCGCATCCCCGTACTTCGCCGGCACGAGACGCGTGTCGACGACGTCGGAGAAGACCCACGGGGTCCAGAGCTGCGGGACGTCCGTGTAGAGCGACGCGATCTGCGAGAGGCCGCCGCCGACGACGATGACGTCGGGGTCGAGGACGTTGACGATCGACGCGAGGCCGCGCGCCAGGCGGTGCGTCCACGCGCGCATCGTCTCGCGCGCGAGGTCGTCGTCTGCGATGCGCGCCGCGATCTGCTCGCTCGTCAGCGCGTCGCCGCCGCGGCGGCGATAGTCGGCGGCGATGCCTGGGCCAGACAACCACGTCTCGAGACAGCCGAATCGCCCGCAGTAGCACGCCGGCCCTGGCAGCTCGTCCGCCTCCGGCCACGGCAGCGGGTTATGGCCCCACTCGCCGGCGATCGCATTCGCGCCGGTGACGACCTGTCCTCGCACGACGAGGCCGCCACCCGTGCCGGTGCCGAGGATCACGCCGAAGACGACATCCGCGCCGGCCGCGGCGCCGTCGGTCGCTTCGGACACCGCGAGACAGTTCGCGTCGTTGGCGAGCCGCACCTCGCGCGCGAGCGCACGCTCGAGATCGATCTCGAGCGGACGTCCGTTGAGCCACGTCGAGTTCGCGTTCTTGATGAGCCCGGTCGCCGGCGAGATCGCGCCAGGCGTGCCGACGCCGACCGAGCACCGCGCGCCAACGGCGGCTTCCGCAGCCGCGACGATCTCGCCGATGCGCACGACCGTCCCGTCGTAGTCGTGCCTCGGCGTCGCGACGCGTTGTTCCCACAGCACGCGTCCGTCAGCGCCCAGCACGACGGCAGCGATTTTGGTCCCACCGAGATCGAGGCCAAGACGGAATGAGGAGGAAGACATGGGCGATCTCAGGCTACGGGCTACGGGCTGCACGCCGGGTCTGAAGACCCGGCCTACATCTGTGAGGCGGACTGCGCGCCGCTGTAGCTCGGGACCGAGGCCCGGTCTGTCAAGCGGGGCCGTGTGCAGTTGTAGGCCGGGTCTTTAGACCCGGCGTCCGCATCACGTGCTCCAAGTCTCATCGAGAAACCAACGAGCTCATCGGCCGTTCGAAGGTGCCAGGACGTAACGATCGGCGTTGGCTAGCTTGGTGATCCGGCGCTCGAGGCGCACGATGACTTCTGGAACAACGTCAGGCAAGGCGTTCGAGGTCTCGATGCGTTTCGTGCGACCGCCGATCGTCAGTGCAATCGTCGTTTCGAAGCCGTGGTCCGCCCACAGCAATTGGCCATTGGGGAGCTTGCGGGACACGTAAGCGTCGTCAAGCTCGAAGAAGTTGGCGTCATCGAAGGCCGCGAGCAAGCTGCGTACGGCCGCGCCATCGATCGTGTGCTCGTGTTGGCCGAGCATCCAGACTCCTCGCCGTCCATCGAAGGACACCGTACCGTTTCCGCTGATCGATACCGTGTAGTCCGGACATCCCCGGTGCGGGTCGATCGCCGTGACGCCTCCGGCGCAGCGCTGGCTGAAGACAACGCGCATGTCCCGCAAGTCCTCGTGGGAATGCTGAGCGCTCGAGTCGACCTGCGCAGCGAGGACGCACATCGCGATCGTCCACGCAACCTTCCGCCCCATCCTCCACGCCTCCCGTCCTCGAGCCCCAAGCCTACTTGTCCTTGACCACCGTCCGAATGTGCAGCTCGCGCAGTTGCTTGTCCGTCACCGTCGACGGCGCGCGCATGAGGAGGTCTTCGGCGTTCTGCGTCATCGGGAACGCGATGACCTCGCGGATGTTGGGCTCGCGCGCCAGCAGCATCACGATGCGATCGATGCCGGGCGCGAGGCCGCCGTGCGGCGGCGCGCCATAGCGGAACGCCGCGAGCATGCCGCCGAAGCGGCGCTCGACTTCTTCGGGCCCGTAGCCGGCGATCTGGAACGCGCGCAGCATCAGATCGGGACGATGGTTTCTGATCGCGCCGCTCGACAGCTCGACGCCGTTGCAGACGATGTCGTATTGAAACGCTTTGATCGTGAGCGGATCCTGTGTCTCCAGCGCCTCGAGGCCGCCCTGCGGCATCGAGAACGGATTGTGGCTGAACGCCACCTGCCCCGTCTCCTCGTCGAGCTCGTAGAACGGAAAGTCCGTGATCCAGCAGAAGCGGTACGCGTCCGGCTCGATCAGATTGAGCTCGCGGCCGAGGTGCGCGCGCAGGCCGTCGATCGGCCGCATCAGCGTCTTGGCCGGACCGGCGACGAAGAACACGGCGTCGCCCTTCTTGACGCCGGCGCGCTCGAAGATGCGCTCGCGCTGCGCTTCCGGCAGATACTTCGCGAGCGGGCCCTTCGGCGTCTCGCCGTTGACGACGTACGCGAGGCCCGCGAGGCCGAGCGACTCGCCGACGCCGACGGTCTTGTCGAAGAAGCTGCGCGAGCGATCCGCGGCGCCCGGCGCCGGAATCGCGCGCACGACGCCGCCTTCTTCGACAACCTGCGCGAAGACGGCGAAGTCCGATCCGCGGAACAGATCGGTGACGTCTGCGGCCTGGATCGGATTGCGCAAGTCCGGCTTGTCGCTGCCGTACTTCACCATCGCCTCGTCGTAGCTGATGCGCGGGAACGGCGCCTCGGACACCGTCCAATCCGAGAACTCGGTGAACACGCCCGCGAGCACCGGCTCGATCGCCGCGAAGACGTCGTCCTGCGTGACGAACGACATCTCGACGTCGAGCTGATAGAACTCGCCGGGCGAGCGATCGGCGCGTGCGTCCTCGTCGCGGAAGCACGGCGCGATTTGGAAGTAGCGATCGAAGCCCGACACCATCAGCAACTGCTTGAACTGCTGCGGCGCCTGCGGCAGCGCGTAGAACTGGCCGGGATGCAGCCGGCTCGGGACGAGATAGTCGCGCGCGCCCTCGGGCGAGCTCGACGTGAGAATCGGCGTCTGGAACTCGAGGAAGCCCTGCTCCTGCATGCGCCGGCGGATGCTGCCGATCACGCGCGATCGCAGCACGACGTTCGCGTGGATCTTCTCGCGCCGCAGATCGAGGAAGCGATAG
>CAZNMF010000018.1:0-9547 GCA_964573795.1 uncultured Solibacteraceae bacterium | reverse complement strand
TTGGGGGGGGGCCCCCCCCCCCCCCCCCCCCCGCCGCGGCCGAACCTAACGGTTCGGCCCTCCGATCGGAGCTTTGAGTCATCCCCCATCATCTATCGATGGGAGAGGACTATAGCAGATCGAGACGTGTCTTCACATCCGTCTGCGGTTGTGGCATCGTGCGCAGCCATGTCGATGCCAACGCGCGCGCTCGTCGTCGGAGTAGGGCTGTCTGTATTGACCGGCGTCCTCGTCGGGCAGCGAGCGCCCGAGACCGGCCTGCGTGGCAACGCCGATTGGACCGTGTACGGCGGGCCGCTCGGCATGCGGTACTCGCCGCTGTCGCAGATCACGCTCGACAACGTTGCCAGCCTGCGCGTCGCGTGGTCGTTCGACACGGGCGAGACCGGCGGTCTGCAGACCCAGCCGCTCGTCGTGGGCGGCGTGTTGTATGCGAACACGCCATCGCAGAAGGTCGTCGCGATTGACGCGGCAACGGGCGAGAAGCGGTGGACGTTCGATTCGGGCCTGACCGATCGCAGCCCCAATCGCGGTGTCGCGTACTGGTCCGACGGCCGCGAGGCGCGTATCTTCGCGTCCGTCTCGTCGTATCTCTACGCGCTCGATGCGTCGACCGGGCAGCCCGTGCCTGCGTTCGGCACGAGCGGTCGCGTGGATCTCCGCGACGGGCTCGGCCGCGATCCGCAGACGTTGTCGGTCGGCCTCAGCACCCCCGGCGTCGTCTACAAGGACCTGTTGATCATCGGCAGCCGGACGTCGGAACGCTTGCCGGCGGCGCCGGGCGACATCCGCGCGTACGACACGCGCACGGGTACGCTGCGATGGTCGTTCCACACGATTCCGCATCCCGGCGAATTCGGCTATGACACGTGGCCGAAGGACGCGTGGCTGCGATCGGGATCGGCCAACGCGTGGGCGGGGCTCACGCTCGACGCGGATCGCGGCGTCGTCTACGTGCCGACCGGATCGGCGGCGTTCGATTTCTACGGCGGCGATCGCGCGGGCGACAACCTGTTTGCGAACACTGTGCTCGCGCTCGACGCGACGACGGGCACGCGCCTCTGGCACTTTCAAGGCGTCCATCACGACATCTGGGATCGCGATTTCTCCGCGCCGCCGACGCTCGTCACCGTCGAGCGGAACGGCCGGCTCGTCGACGGACTCGTCCAGGCGAACAAGCACGGCGTGCTCTTCGCGCTGGATCGCACGACGGGAAAGCCGCTGTTTCCGATCGAAGAGCGCCCAGTTCCGCCGAGCACCGTGCCTGGCGAAGTTGCGTCGCCGACGCAGCCGGTGCCCACGCTGCCCGAGCCCGTCCTGCCTCAAGCCATCACGCCGGACTTGTTGACGACGCGCACGCCGGAGGCGCACGCGTGGGCGGTGAAGGCGCTGAGCGAGATGCAGACCGGGCCGTTCGCGCCGATGGCGATCGGCAAGAACACGCTCGTGTCGCCGGGCTGGGATGGCGGTGTCGAGTGGGGCGGGCTGGCATTCGATCCGGGAACGCGCCGGCTCTACGTGAACGCCAGCAACATGCCCGAGTACACGAGCCTGGTCGAGAACAGCGCGCCGACCGCTGACGCGCGCGGGCTCTACACGTCCCTGTGCGCGTCGTGTCACAAAGCGGATTTTTCCGGATCGCCGCCGCAGGTCCCGACGCTCGTCGACGTCGAGCGCCGGCGAAGCCTTGAGGAGATCGACGCGCTCATTCGTCAGGGCTCGAGTCAGATGCCCGGCTTCGCCGGGCTCGCGCCCGAGGCGCGCAGTGCGATCGTCGAGTACGTGCTGCGCGGTCGCAATCAGTCGATCGACGGAGGCGGCGCAGCGGCGACAGGCGCGCGCGGCCGCGGCGCGGCCATCAGCGGCACCGTCGCCGATCGCTATCGCTTCACCGGCTACAACCGCTTCGTCGATCCCGATGGCTATCCGGCCGTGGCCACGCCCTGGGGCACGCTCAACGCGATCGACATGGACACGGGGCGCTACGTCTGGAGGATTCCGCTGGGCCAATATCCGGAGCTCGCGGCACAAGGCCTGACGGATACCGGAAGCGAGAACTATGGTGGTCCAATCGTGACGGCCGGCGGCCTCGTCTTCATCGGCGCGACGCTGCACGACAAGAAGTTCCGTGCGTTCGACGCGAGCACGGGCAAGCTCGTGTGGGAAACGACGCTGCCATTCGCCGGGACGGCGACGCCGATCACGTACGAAGCCGGAGGCCGGCAATTCGTCGTCATCGCGGCGGGAGGTCGTCGTCTGCAGCCGACCGGCGGCGTCTACGTGGCGTTTGCGCTGCCGTAGGGCTTGTAAATCGTCGTAGCCGGCGGGCTTCCGCCTTCGCCAAGGCTACGGCGGACCACCGTAGCGTTTTGCGAAGGTGGTCAGCCCGCCGGGCGTCCGCAGGGCTGAAGCCCTGCGGCTACGGCAGATCGAACGCGTACGTGAACACGTAGCTGTGCTTGCCGGCCTCGATGATGATGTCGAGCGTGCCCGAGAGTCCGGCGAGCTCGTCAGTGCCGGAGTCAGGGACGACGGTGACGGTCAACTCCGGCGTGCCGCGCGTCATCACGCCGCGATGCAGCAGGACGAACGCACCGCGGCGGCCCTTCAATGAGCCCGTGACTTTTTCGATCGCGACGTAGCCGGCCGAGCCCTTCACCGATGAGCTGTGCGCGAGCATCTGGCCTTTGCTCGTCGCCTCGAGATCGCCGTGGTACTGCTTGTCGAGCGACAGCCGTCCGATCGCGCCATCGGCCGACCACTCGTCGGCGGCTTGCGGGGCGAGCTTCACGTCAAAGGAGCCACGGGCCTGGTCGGGCATCGAATGTTCCTCGCGAAGCAGGATACAACTGGAGCGTCTCGGTTCGCAGATGGAGATGACGAACGTTCAGCGCGCCATCACATGCAGCACGGCTAACCCGACCGCGACGCATAAAAAGAAGATCGGCGCCGAGACGATGTTCGCCGGATCCTTGGCGCGCGCGTGCAGGATGACGGCGGCGATCATCTGGATGGTCACGCCGATCGCTGCGGCTACGGCGAGCGGCCACCAGAAAAGACCAAGGAGCACGCCCGCAGCGGCGGCCAGCTCGAGCAGGCCGAGCAGCCGCGTCTGCGATGCGGACACGCCGATGTGCGCCATGCGTTCGAGCATCGCCTTCTGACCGGTGAGCTTCGGTACGGCCAGCCCCACGAATCCGGCCGCGAGAATCGCCGTGAGCACGTAGATCGGGATACGCATCGCTGCTGACAATAACGTAAACGCCCTTCCGCGCCGTCTCTGCGCTAAAATCGCCGCGCCCCCTCCCAGGTCCAGGAGTCGCACCATGATTCGCCGCTCGCTCGGCACGGTGCTGATCGTCGCCACGGCGCTCGTCGTGTTGACGGGATGTCCGGGCAAACGCTCGACGGACAAGACGGCGGATTCGGGAACGTCCGCGACGGATCCTGATCCGCACTGGGTCATCCAACAGACGCCGCGTGCGAAGGTCGCGCTCGTCTACGTGCACGGCGTGACCGGCGACATGATCGGCACGTGGACGGCATCCAACGGCAAGACGTTCTTCGATCTCGTCAACGAGAACGAGGCGACGAAGGGCAAGGCGGACGCGTTCGTCTATGGATTCCCGTCGTATCTCTTCAAGAGCGGATCGTTCGACATCCGTGAAGCCGCCAACCGGCTGCACCTGCAGTTGAAGACGCAGGGCGTGCTCGACTATCCGGCCATCGTGTTCGTCGCGCACAGCATGGGCGGGCTCGTCGTCATGCGCGAGTTGCTGACCAATCGCGACATCCTCCCCAAAGTGCCCGTCGTCGTTTTCTACGCGACGCCGATGGAAGGCGCGCTCATCGCGGCGATCGGGCAGGAGTTCTCGCCGAACTCCGCGCTCGCGCAGATGACCGAGGCCGACGGCAACGCGCTGCTGCAGCAGTTGAGCGACGACTGGCGATCGATTCCCGATGCGGATCGGCCGCACGTGCGCTGCGCGTACGAGAAGACGACGGTGGGCCCGTTGAAGATCGTGCCGTGGTCGAGCGCGACGCGATTCTGCGAAGGCGCGCCGCCGGCCATCGAAGCGAATCACATCACGATCGTCAAGCCCGATCGGCCGGGTGCGGACGCCATTCTCGTGCTCGTCAGCGCGCTGAACGACTACGTGCTCGGCAGACAATTGGAAGCCAAGCTCGAGACGCCGGATTTCACGACCGAAGGGGATCACGACGTCTTCGTGCTGCACGACGCGCTGGGCAAGCAGAGTGCCCGGCTGGTCAACAGCGGCGGCGGGCCGCTGACGTTCACGCTCGCGGACATTTCCGATCCGACGCAGCTCTTCCTGTGGCCCGACGACACGCCCGAGGACATCGAGGCGCACGACAAGGTCGCGTTGAGCGTCGCGCTGTCGCGCGCCGCGACGGCGAGCGAATATGGCTTCACGATCCGCACGCCGATCGAGGACCGGAAGGTCGTCGTGCGCGTGCCCAATCTCGCGGCCATGAAGGCGCAGCAGTCCGCGGTCGCGAATGCCGTGGCGAAGGACATGCAGGCCGCGCTCGATAACTCGCAGCAGCGCGAGCGATGGCTCACGGCGTCGCCGGACGTGCCGCCCGACGCGCTCGTGCAGATCGCGCACACGGCGGTTTCGAAGCAGTCGCCCGATCTTCCCGATCAGGCGCGGTGGGTGCTGACGGCCGATCTGCTCGCCGCGTCGAACTGGCCGACGCTCGCCGCGCGCGCCTTGCAGAACGCCGAGGCCATTGCGCCGTCGACGGCGCGCAATCCCGCCGTCCACCACCTGGCTGGCATCGTCGCCGCGCAGTCCGGCGATCGCGAGATCTTCAAGGCGAGCGCGACGCCGATGGCGGACGCTGAGACGCTGGCGGCGTGGACGGTCGCGCAGCCGCTTACCGACCCGGCCAATGCGGTCGTTGCGACGACGCTCGCGGATCAGATGCAGAGCATTCCGGCGCTCAAGGGCTTCGGCCTCAGTCTCGAGGGCGATCTGCAGCAGTCGAAGGGCAACGCGACGGCAGCGGAGACGGCCTACACCGAAGCCGCAAAGATTCGCTCGTCGCCGTCACTGTCGTCGCGTTTGCAGAAGCTCAAGCTGAAGAGCACCGTGATGGTCCAGCCGCCGACCATCGGCGAGCGCGGCGCCGGCAGAAGAGCGACGGCCGCGGGCGCGGCCGCCACGAGGAGCGGGGCGGGGCCATGAGCTCCCAGAGATCGACGGATGGTGGCGGCAGCATCGACTCGCTGCGTGCGTCCTAACGCGAGCGCCGAATCGCCCGTTGCGCTTCGGTGCGCTCATTCCGATCGCAGCGCCGGCTTCGGGCGACGTCGCCCGTCCGGCCGAACCTGAAGGTTCGGCCCTCCGAATCGCAAGCCCCAAGCCCCAAGCCCCAAGCCCGAGTCTGCCCTTCGTAAGCCGTAAGCCGTAAGCCGTAAGCCGTAAGCCGTAAGCCGTAAGCCGTAAGCCGTAAGCCGTCCACCTTCGCCAAGGCTACGGTGGACAAGTTAAGCCGCAAGCCGTCCGTCTACTTACACACCTGCGCCGTCGACGTGTTGTTGTACGTCGTCGTCGACGTGCCGTTGCCGTCCGTGGTGACGACCTTCAATTGAATGCCGTTGGCGTCGAACGTCTGGACGTTGACCGACTGGCCGCCGTTGGACGTTTGCGTCTGCGTCAGCGTGCGCGCCGCGTCGTCGTAGACGTTCGTGATCGTGATGCCGTTGCTCGTGCCGGCGGTCGGCCGGCCGGAGTTGTCCCACGCCGTGTAGGTCGTCGTGCCGCCGATCGACGTCATCGACTTGAGCCGGCGCTGGCCGTCGTACGTGTAGGTGACGGTCGTCACGAACGACCCGCACGTGCCGGAGTTGGTGTTGGTGTTGGACGCGGCGAGCGTGAGGCCGGGCACGACGCGGACTTCGTCGACGAAGTCCGCGACCGAAGCGTACGTGAACACCGATGTCGAGCAGAGCGCACCGTTGGTGAAGAACGTCTTGATCGTGCTCTGCTTCGCCGCCGGATCGAACGTCCCGGTCGTCTTGCCGGTCGGGAGCGTCACGCCGGACGCCGTCGTCGACACGTCGGCGGCCGTCGAGTACGTCCGGCAGGCGTTGCCGCCGCTCGTGTTGCCCCCGCCGCCGGCATTGTTGTTGCCGGCGTTGTTCCCGCCGCCGGACCCGCTCGGATCCGTCGGCGACTTCTGGCCGCACGTCGCGGCCGCCAGCGTCAAGACCAACGTCCAGACAAGCGCGCCGGCCAGCCGCACGGGCCGGCGACGCAGCATCCGCAGAAGGGAGCGAACGTCGGACATACCGGTGTCCTCCTGGACCCTGACATGAGACGAACGACGATGTGGCGAGAGAACGGGCGGCCAGAAGGCGGCCGCCCGCGCGTGATTATAGGCGCAGTCGCGGGCGACGCGCCGCCCAATGCCCCGATGACCAGATGCCCTGATAGCCAGATGACCCGATGACGGATGTCCTGCTATCATCTCTGTTTGCCTTGGCTCTTCTGGGCCCGGGTGTCTGTATGTCGATGTTGCTCGATCTCGGCCGGATTCGCAGCGCCTCGGAGCGCGTGGACCGCATCTTCGAGCCGGCGGCCTTCGAGCCCTCCGGCGAGGACTTCCGCGTGATCGCGCCCGTCGAGCTGAAGGCCGAGGTCCAGAAGGACGGCCGGAAGTTCCGGCTGGTCGGCCGGCTGAAGACGACGCTGGAGACGGCGTGCAGCCGGTGCCTGGAGCCGTTCGCGATTCCGATCGACGCGCCGTTCGATCTGCTGTTCCTGCCGGCCTCCGAAGCCGCCACGGACGCGGAGAGCGAGCTCGGCGACGACGACGTCGGCGTGTCGTTCTACAAGGACGACGAGATCGATCTCGGCGAGGTCATGCGCGAGCAGTTCTATCTCGCGTTGCCCATGAAGCCGCTGTGCCGCGAGGAGTGCCAGGGCCTGTGCCCGGTCTGCGGCATCAACCGCAACACCGGCACGTGCGACTGCAAGACGGACTGGATCGACCCGAGGCTCGAAGGGTTACGAAATCTCCGGTCGCGAGAGTAGACGACTCAGCGGGCCCGATGACCAGATAGCCCGATGATCCGATAGCCCGATAGTGCGTTAGTGCGATAGCGAGATAGCGCGATAGAAACGGTTCTCCCATGCCCAATCCCAAACGACGTCACTCGAAGACGCGGACGGCCAAGCGCCGGACGCACGATGCCCTCAAGCCCGTCGGCACCAGCGAATGCCCACAGTGCCACGAGCTGAAGCTGCCGCACACGGTGTGCCGCAACTGCGGCTACTACCGGGGCCGGCAGGTCCGCGCCGTCGACGAAGAGTAGGTGCCGGAGCGCCGTGCGAGTCATCGCCGTTGACGCGATGGGCGGCGATCGCGCGCCTGGCGCCGTCATCGAAGGCGCGCTCGTGGCGGCGCGCGAGCGCGGCGTCCCCGTCGCGCTCGTCGGCCCCCAGGTCCTCGTCGCCGCCGAGCTCGAACGGCTTGGCGCGTCGTCCACGGACGTCCGCATCGTCGACGCGCCGGACGCCGTCGCCATGGGCGAGTCGCCGCTGGCCGCGCTGCGGCGCTCGCGCCGGACGTCGATTCGCGTGGCCGCCGAGTTCGTCTCGTCCGGCGAGGCGGCGGCGCTGTTCAGCGCGGGCCATTCCGGCGCGACCGTCCTCGCCGCGCACGGTGTCTTCGGCATGCTGCCGGGCGTCGATCGCCCGGCGCTCGCCGTGACGGTGCCGACGCAGCGCGGCGTCGCGGTGCTGCTCGATGCCGGCGCGACGGTCGAGTGCCGATCCGAACATCTCGTGCAGTTTGCCCAGCTCGGCGCCGCGTACGCGCAGGTCGTCCTCGACGTCGCGCAACCGCGCGTCGGGCTGCTGTCGATTGGCGAGGAGGCCGGCAAGGGCACCGATCTCATCCGCGAGGCGCACCAGCGTCTGTCCGCATCCACGATCAGCTTCATCGGCAACGTCGAGGCGCGCGATCTGTTCTCCGGGCGCGCGGACGTCATCGTGTGTGACGGCTTCACGGGCAACATCGCGCTGAAGGTGGGCGAGGGCCTCGTCGAAGCGCTCGAAGAGATGTTGCGTGCCGAGCTCGGTTCCGCGCTCGTCTCGCAGATTGGCGGCGTCGTCACGCGCCGCGCGTTCGAGCGCTTCAAGCAGCGCGTCGACTACGCCGAGTACGGCGCCGCGCCGCTGCTCGGCGTGGGCGGCCTGGCGCTCGTCGGCCACGGCCGATCCTCGCCGCGCGCCGTCGCGAGTGGCATCGCGACGGCCGCGCGTCTGGCCGACGCGTCGCTCGTCTCGCGCCTGTCGGAGGCGCTGGCGAGCCACTGACGTCTTGGAGGGACGGACCTTCAGGTCCGTCCGCGGCTGGCCGAACCTGAAGGTTCGGCCCTCCCATCGATGAGACGGATAGCGCGATCGTGCGCGAGTGCGATAGCGCGATGTTGCGTCTTCCCGCCGGCGTGTGCTGAAGTAGGCAGGCTGATATGACCGTGATGGAAGGCCGTGTGGCCTTGGTCACCGGCGCTTCGCGCGGGATCGGCCGGGCGATTGCCGTCAAGCTGGCTGGTGCGGGCGCGACCGTCGTCGCCGCCGCGCGCGGGACGAACG
Source organism: uncultured Solibacteraceae bacterium (assembly GCA_964573795.1). Taxonomy (GTDB): domain Bacteria; phylum Acidobacteriota; class Vicinamibacteria; order Vicinamibacterales; family SCN-69-37; genus CAZNMF01. The sequence continues at coordinate 917 of CAZNMF010000018.1, read as the reverse complement.
CCAATGGCACCGTGGACGAGATCGCGAGCCGCGGCGGCCGCGCCGAAGCGGCGGCGCTCGACGTCACCGACGATGCCGCGGTGGCTGCGGCCGTCGCGGCCATCGTGGAGCGTCACGGCAAGATCGACATCCTCGTCAACAACGCGGGCATCACGCGCGACCAGTTGGTGCTGCGCATGAAGCGCGACGACTGGGACGCCGTGCTCGCCACGAATCTGACTGCCGCGTACATCTGCGCACAAGCCGTGCTCAAGCCGATGGTCAAGCAGCGCTACGGGCGCATCGTCAATGTGACGTCGGTCGTGGGGCAGTCGGGCAACGCCGGACAGGCCAACTACGCCGCGTCGAAGGCGGGGCTCATCGGGTTGACCAAGTCCCTCGCCCTCGAGGTCGCGTCGCGGAACATCACGGTGAACGCTGTCGCCCCCGGCCTGATCGACACCGACATGACACGCGCGATTTCCGGCGGCGCCCACGAGGACTGGGCGGCCAAGATCCCGCTCAAGCGGATCGGCACGGCCGACGACGTGGCGGCGGCGGTGGCGTTTCTGGCGTCGGATGCGGCGTCGTATATTACCGGCCAGGTACTGGCCATCAACGGCGGAATGTACATGTAGCCGGGCCGGCGTGCGGTATAGCATGCTGGCAGCGGATGAGTGAGATGCGGGCGATCGGGAGTCGCCCCTCTGGAGGAGGACTGAATGGCGGTTGCGGATCAGGTCAAGAAGATCATCGTCGAACAGCTTGGCGTCGATGAAGAGGAAGTGACGCCGGATGCGTCGTTCGTGGACGATCTGGGGGCCGACTCCCTCGACACGGTCGAGCTCGTCATGGCCTTCGAGGAGGAGTTCGGCATCGAGATTCCCGACGAGGACGCCGAGAAGATCACCCGCGTGAAGGAAGCCATCGAGTACATC
>CAZNMF010000017.1:0-6991 GCA_964573795.1 uncultured Solibacteraceae bacterium | reverse complement strand
TTGATTTGATTGGTGCCGAGGCCCAGAGTCGAACTGGGGACACTACGATTTTCAGTCGTATGCTCTACCAACTGAGCTACCTCGGCACTGGCGGGCCGCGTGCGCAGGGCGCAACCGCAGAATCATATCGCAAATCCGCCCACCGGCGAACACGCGCGCGGTGCTCATCCTGGGTGCCGGCCGCGGCAACTCGGGCAGGGCGGCGGTCATGACGGGCACCATCGTGCCGCCGCGTGTGTCCGCGTGACGGCGTCCGCCGTGGCACTTCGCTTGCAGCGTCCAACGTGTTCCCCGACAAAGGAGCACGCGATGTTCAGCAAGCCCTCGCTCACGATTCCGCTCGCGCTCTCGATGGCCCTGGGTGTGGCCGTCGTGGCGCGTCCATCGGTCGCGCGCGCGCAGTCGTCGATGGCGTCGCAGACCGCCTCGTCGGCCGACACGACGTTCCTGCAGACCGCCGGACGCGACGGGCAGACCGAAGTCGCACTCGCGCGGCTCGCGCAGCGCAAGGCGTCGAACGACGAGGTGAAGACCTTCGCGGCGCACCTGCAGCGCGATCACGAGAAAGCGAACAGCGAGCTCACGTCGCTGGCGCGCTCGAAGAAGGTCACCGTTCCCGCGATGTCGGCCGAGCAGGGCGCGACGCGCGACCGGCTCGACAAGCTGTCGGGCGCCGACTTCGATCGCGCGTACATCAGCGAGATGATCGACGCGCATCAGAAGGCCATCGACGCGTTCACGAACGGCGCCAACAGCGCCGACGCAGAGGTGAAGGCCTTCGCGTCCGGCACGCTGCCGACGCTGAAGGCGCATCTGTCCGAAGCGCAGAAGCTGCAGCAGAAGCTCGGCGGCGCTTAGCGCTCGCGTCCCGGGCGAGTCGCGCCGGTCACAGCGTCGTCCGCTTGTTGCGACGCGTCGATCGGCGCGGCGGCTGACTCTCACGATCGCGCTGGGCGTCGCCCTCCGCATCGGCGTGCGACACGCTCGGCGCCTCCGGCCGCGGCTCGCGGCCGTGCGCGCCTTCCACTTTCGCGGCGCTCGCCGGGAACGGACGTCCTTCGCGCGCGGCGCGGCCGCCCGTCGACGTCTGATCGTTGGCTTCCGCGGCGGCCAGATCGCCGCGCTCACCGACGTCGCCCGCCGCGTCTTCGGGCGGCGGGCCGTCCGGCTCGAACGTCTGTCGCGGGATCACGTCGTGCGGCTCGCGGCGCGGGGTGGATGACTGAGCCATGGGTAACCTCCTGCGTGCGCTCGACTGCGGGATGGATGCCACGCCTGCCGCACCGCGCGTGCGCGCAGCGGCGGCCACGACGATCCGACGCTGCCCAGGAAGGGCAGCGCACCGTCCAGAGTGCGTAAGCGCGCGACCGCGCCTCAGGCGATCGCGCGTCTGCGGCTGCGCCGCAGCGGCAATTGCGGATCGTGGACGGGCCGGCGCGTGGCGTCCGTGTCGATCGCGTTCGTCCAGCGATCGATCTCGAGCAGCGTCAGCGGCCCGTCCGGACGCTGGCGCGGATCGACGAGTCCGCCCGTGGTCACGTCCGTCAGATACTGCGCCCGCGAGAGGAACGTGCCGCGGCACCAGTCCGACGGCGCCCGCACCTCCGCGACGCGCGCGAGCAGCGTCGCGAGGAGCCCGTCCGGAACGACGTCGATCGATCCCGGGTACACGTACGCCAAGAGCACGAGATGCGCCGCGAGCACGGCCTCGTGCCCCGAGAACCGCGCGCAGAGGCGCGTCCAATCCAGCCGCCGTCCCGTCGCGCGCATCAGGTGCAGGACGTCCGCGCCGTCGAAGCGCTCGCGCTCCATCACGAACGCCTTCGACCAGATCAGCTCTTCGGGCGGGACGAGCTGGACGTCGAAGCCGAGCACGCGCGCAGGCTCCGCGTGGCGGAACCATGTGTCGTCGACGAGGCACAAGCCATTGCCGCTGCTGAAGATGACGTCGACCTGGGCGCCTGGCGCGATGGCCTTCCCGAGCCAGTGCGGGAACGACAGCCGCGTCGAGATGCCGTGCGCACGCAGCGCATGGACGGCCGCCGGCCAATGGCCGCGCTCGATCATCAGATCGAGATCTTTGGTCCGCCGGTCGAGCCGTGTATGGCGCGCGAGCGCGTACGAGCCGCCGATGAGAAACGGCACGCGCGCGTCCAGCAGGGCGCGCAGCACGGCCCGATAGAACGTCGTCGCGGCCATGCTCAGCGAGTAGCAAGCGGCATGCCGCAGAAATGGCCGGCGGGCGGCATTCGTCTTGCTCACGTTCGGCGTATGACGGGATCACCTGTCCAATCCGGCAACGTCCGCGTGGGGGCCCTCGCCGATCTGCACTTCGGACGTCACGCCGCCGCGGCGTTCGCGCCGCTCTTCACGACGCTGAGCGAGGCGGTCGACGTCCTGATGATCTGCGGCGACCTGACCGACCACGGCGACCCGGAGGAGGCGCGCGGTCTGGCGCGCGAGCTGAAACAGCACCTGCGTGCGCCCGTCGTCGCCGTGCTCGGCAATCACGATCACGAGATGGGACGCGCGGGCGACGTGGCGTCCGTGATGCGCGACGCCGGCGTGACGGTGCTCGACGGCGACAGCTGCGAGGTGCTGGGGCTCGGGTTCGCGGGCGTCAAAGGGTTCTGCGGTGGCTTCGGGCCGCGCGCGCTCGGCTCGTGGGGCGAAGCCGCGATCAAGCAGTTCGTCCAGGAGAGCGTGAACGAAGCATTGAAGCTCGAGACCGCGCTGGCCCGCCTGCGCGCTCGCCGGCGACTCGTGTTGCTGCACTATTCGCCCATCGTCGGCACCGTCGTCGGCGAGCCGCCGGAGATCTTTCCCTTCCTTGGATCGAGCCGTCTCGAAGAGCCGCTCGCGCGCTACGGCGCGACGGCCGTCTGCCACGGGCACGCGCATCACGGCCACGCACACGCGGCGCTGAAGAACGGCACGCCCGTGTACAACGTCTCGCTGCCGCTGCTCGAGCGCACGCAGCCGGATCGGCCGGTCGTCGTGATCGAGTGCGTGCCGGCCGGCGAGCTCGAGGGGACCGAGACGCCGCCTGGGGCATAATCCCCGGCATGCACTGGGACGTGCTCGCGCGCGGCCGCACGGCGATCGTTCGCCGCCACGGGCGATTTCTCGTCGCCGAGCTCGACGGCCCGCATCTCGTCATCAGCACGTCGGTCTGCCACGGCGGACAGACGGACCACGTCCGCTTCCTGTTGAATCATCAGAGCTGCGAAGGCGCCGGCCATGAGGCGCGCGCGCACGCGTCGTTCTCGCGCGATCCGCGCGCGTATCACGACGCCGTGTGCGCCGACGGCGACGTGCCGGCCGAACACACGGCGGTGATGGGCACGGCCGCGAACATGAGCTACGCGGCGATTGCGACCGAGCGCGACGAGGACGTGTCCGTGACCGCCGTCGTCACGGCCGGCGTGCAGCACAATGCGACGTGTGCCGGCGATCCCGCCCAGTGGCGCGAGACGCGCGACGGCATCGTCAAAGTCCCGGCCGTGGCCGGGACGATCAACACGATGCTGATCGTCGACGTGCCCGTCACGCCGGCGGCGCTCGCGCGCGCGATCGTCACGATGACGGAAGGGAAGTCGGCCGCGCTGCAGCGCCTCGCGATTCCGAGCGGCGCGTCCGCGGATCTGGCAACCGGCACAGGCACGGATCAATTCTGCGTCGCCGCGCCGCGGCGCGACGATCCGCCGCTGACGTCGGCGAGCCCGCACATGAAGTTCGGCGAGATCGTCGGTCTCGCGGTGCGCACTGCGACGATGGAAGCGCTGCGGTGGCAGAACGGGCTCGAGCCGAGCTACACGCGCAGCGTGTTCCACGCGCTCGGACGATACGGCATCAGCGAGCACACCATCGCCGACGAGCTGGCCTCGCGCATGAGCCCGGCGGATCTCGATCTGCTGCGCCGCAACAGCAAGAGCGCGTTCTACGAGCCGATGGTCGGTGCCGCCGCGCATGCGCTGGCGACGGTGCTCGATCGCGCACGACACGGGACGCTGCCGTCCACCGTCATCCGTGACGCCACGATTCAGCACGCCGCGACGCTTGCGACGTCGCTCGCCGCGCAACCGCATCGCTGGGCGGAGTTTCGCGCGCGGCTCCACGATACGGACAGCGCCGATCCCAAGACGCTCATCCTGGCCGCGATCGCGCTCGGTTGGAGCGAGAAGTGGCCGTCGAGCTAGGGCCCTGGTGGTCCGGCAACGCTGCGGCACTCGCCGTGGCCGTGCTCCTCGATCTGGCCATCGGCGATCCCGTCTATCGCGCGCATCCCGTCCGGCTGATCGGCGCGCTGCTCTCGGCGATCGAGCGCGTGTTGCGCCGCGCCGGGCTCGATGGCCGCGGCGGCGGTGTCGCGCTGTTCGTCGTGCTCGCGTCGATCGTCGTCGCGAGCGTCACGGGCCTCGTCGCCGGCGCGCGGGCGATCGCGCCGTGGTGCGGCTGGCTCGTGCACGCGTTCTTCGTCTACAGCTTTCTCGCGCTCGGCGATCTGCTGCGCCACGTGCGGCGCGTCGATCGCGCGGCGTCGCGCGGCGATCTCGCGGCCGTGCGTGCGGCCGTCGCGCAGCTCGTCGGCCGCGACGTCGATCGGATGGACGAGGCCGCGTGCCGGCGCGCGGCGATCGAAAGCCTGGCCGAGAACCTCGTCGACGGCTTCACCAGCGCGCTGTGCTGGTACGCGATCGCCGGGCTTCCGGGGCTGACGCTGTTCAAGGTCGTCAGCACGATGGACTCGATGGTCGGCTACAAGACGCCGCGCTACCTTCATTTCGGCTGGTGCGGCGCGCGGCTGGACGATGTCATGAACTATGTGCCGGCGCGGCTGACATGGCTGCTGCTGGCGGCGATCGCGGGCGTCGTGCCTGGCGCGTCGGCCCGCAAGACGCTCGCGGTTGGCTGGCGGCAGCACGGCGTGCTGCCGGGACCGAACGCCGGCTGGAGCGAAGCGGCCGCGGCCGGCGCGATGCAGCGGCGGATCGTGGGTCCGATCTGGAACGGCGGTGTGCTCGTGACGGAGTTGTGGATCGGCGATCCCGCCGATCCGCCCGCCGGCACGCACGACGACGTCGCGCGTGCGGTCGTCGTCATCACCGCAACAGGCGTCGTCGCTGCGGCGATCGTCGTCATCGCGTTGATGGCATGAAGGTTTTTCGGAGGGCCGAGGTCCGGCGCTCCGGACGTCATCGCCTTTGTCCCTCGTCCTCCGTCCCCTGGTCCCCTGGTCCCCTGCCCCTTGGTCCCCTCGTCCCCCGTCCGTGCTAATGTCTTGTGTTGCTCAGGTGCCCACGAGGGGCATAACGGGGAAGGCCGGTGAAAGTCCGGCGCGGTCCCGCCACTGTGAGTGAAGGCGCGCGGCTTCGAATGACCACTCGGTCCACGACCGGGGAAGGTGAAGCCGCCTGCGGCGCAACGTGCGCCGCTCCTTCCGAGCCAGGAGACCTACCTGAGCGTTCTGCGGTCGACTTTCTGCGACGAACAGGAAGCGCACTGCGAGCCCGGCCGTCCGGCCTGGCGCTCGTCAGCACGCCCCGTTCCCGCGTCTGTCCACCGCTTCTGCGAGGAGACAGACGTTCATGTTCGGCTCATCCCGCCGCGCGTTTCACGGTCGTTCCCTGACAGCTCGTTCGCTGCTGACTGCCGTCAGCCTGATGTTGTGTGTGACGTTCGCCATCCGCGCCGATGCGGCGCAGAACGGCGCTGTAACTGGGGTCGTCGTCGATCAGCTCGGCGGTGTCGTCGCCAACGCCAGAGTCACGCTGACGCGCGACGGTCAGCGTGTGGCGGAGGCCACCTCCGACGCCGAAGGCCGATTCACGATCGCCGTGTCTGACGCGGGCCGCTACGGCGTCGACGTCGCGGCTCAGGGATTCTCGATCGCGCACGTCGACGCGTTCTACGTGCCCGCCGGTGGGCGCGTGCCGGTCCGCGTGGCGCTTTCGGTCGGCATCGAGCAGGCGGTGGTCGTGACCGCGGCCGCCGAGTCGTTGCCCGCCTCGCAGGCGGGCGCGTCGGTCACCGTGATCGATCGCAGCGTGATCGACGGTCTGGCGACGCCGGACGTCGCCGCGGCGATCCGGCTCGTGCCAGGCGTGAACATCGTGCAGACCGGCAATCGCGGTGGCGGCACGTCGCTGTTCGTGCGCGGCGGCGAGTCGCGCTTCAACAAGGTCCTGATCGACGGCGTGCCCGCCAACGACATCGGCGGCCTGTTCGACTTCGCCGATCTCGACACGACCGGCGTCGGCCGCGTCGAGGTCTCGCGCAACGCCAACAGCGTGCTGTTCGGCGACGACGCGCTGGCGGGCGTGGTGGCGTTGACGACCGAGCGCGGGCACACGCGGACGCCGCAGGTGACCTACGCGATCGACGGCGGCACGCTCGGCACGCAGCGGCACGACGCGACGATCGGCGGCGCGACCAATCGCGTCGACTACTTCGCCGCGTACTCGTTCTTCGACACGGACAACGACGTCGCCAACAGCGCGTACCGCCGCAACAGCTTCGCGACGCGTCTCGGCATCGCGGCGAGCGCGTCGACCGATATCACGGCGGTCTTCCGCGCGGGCAACGGCCGCGTGGGCCTGCCGAACGCCACGGCGTTCTACGGCCTGGCCGACGACACCACGCAGAAGCAGGACGCGCAGCTCTTCAGCCTGACGGCCGAGTCGCGCGTGTCGTCCAGGCTGCGGACGACGGCGCGCTATGCGCTGCTGCACACGGGCTACCACACCAACAACCCGTCGCCGACGGGCGAGTACGTCGATCCGTTCGGCTTCGGCGGCAACTATCTCGGCAACGACGTGACGATCGAGGGCGCGAACGGCTACGCGGTGGCGGGGCGATCGATTCTGGATTACGGCGGCACGTATCCGCAGACCTACGACGCGGAGACGACGAGACACGTCCTCTCGGGCCAGGCGACGTATCAGGTGCAGCGCGCGCTCAGCGTGTCGGCGGGCGTGCGCTTCGAGCGCGA
>CAZNMF010000016.1:0-3989 GCA_964573795.1 uncultured Solibacteraceae bacterium | reverse complement strand
GACGAGGTGCCGTACCTTCAAGATCAACCCGCGCGTCGCCTTCGTGTCCTCGACCTGCACCGTGTGCCGGATCCGCCGAAGCCCCAGCCCGCGCAACGCCAGCGTCTGCTTCTTGTCGAAGCCGATCCCGCTGCGGATTTGAGTCACTTTTAGCTGCTTCATAAGCATCTCAACTTAGAACTTCGAACTTGGAACTTCGAACACAGGAACCGGCCATTCTTGCCAACCGTTCTTCACTCAAGCTCCGTACCCGGCGCCATCGTCGTTCGAGCGCTCCCAGTTCGAAGTTCAAAGTTCTCAGTTCGACGTTCGACTTCGTTCACGTCGCCCCGAGCCTGTCGAGGGGCGACGTTCCGTCAATGCCCCGCCGGCGCCGCGCCCATCAGGTCCTCGACGTCCTTGCCGCGCAGCCGCGCCACCGCCGAAGGGTCGCGCAGCAGCTCGAGCGCCGTGAACGTCGCGCGCACCACGTTGTGCGGATTGGCCGATCCCAGCGACTTGGTCAGCACGTTGTTGATGCCGGCCGACTCGACGACCGCGCGCACCGCGCCGCCGGCGATGATGCCCGTGCCGTCCGGCGCCGGCTTCAGCAGCACGGCGCCCGCGCCGAACTGCCCCAGCACCGGGTGCGGAATCGTCGTGCCGGACATCGGCACGCGGATGAGCGCCTTCTTCGCCGCCTCGATCGCCTTCTTGATGGCCGACGGCACTTCCTTCGCCTTGCCGATGCCGAAGCCGACGACCCCGTGGCCGTCGCCGATGACGACGAGCGCGCTGAAGCTCAGGTTCTTGCCGCCCTTGACGACCTTCGTGACGCGGCTGATGTTGACGACCGTGTCCTTGAGCTCGAGCTCCGACGGATCGATCTTCTCGCGAGAGTGCGCCATATATCCTCTAGAACTCCAGTCCAGCCTTGCGCGCCGCGTCGGCGATCGCCCGCACGCGGCCGTGATACAGATTGCCGCCGCGATCGAACACGACCTTCGTGATGCCCTTGGCCTGCAGCCGCTCGGCGATGACCTCGCCGCGCGCCGTCGCGCCGGCGAGATTGCCGCCGCGCGCCTTGCCGCTGAACACCTTCTTCAGCGCCGGCTCGGTGCTCGACGCCGACACCAGCGTGTGGCCGGCCAGATCGTCGATCACCTGCGCGTAGATGTGCCCGACCGATCGGAACACCGCCAGCCGCGGCCGCTCGGCCGTGCCGTGAATCCGCTTGCGCTGCCGCAGCCGAATCCGCTCGCGTCGATCCTTCTTCGTCCGAATCTTCATGGCCGTTGTCCTACGCTCCGGTCTTGCCGACCTTCTTCTTCAGCACTTCGCCCGTGTACCGCACGCCCTTCTGCTTGTACGGATCGGGCTTGCGGAAGCGGCGGATGTTCGCCGCGACCTGACCGACGAGCTGGCGATCGATGCCCGTCACCGTGACGTGCGTCTGCTTGTCGATCGCGACGTCGATGCCGGCCGGGATGTCGAAGACCACCGGGTGCGAGTAGCCCAGCGCGAAGATGACCTGCTTGCCCTTCACCTCCGCGCGGTACCCGACGCCGACGATGTCGAGCTCGCGCTTGAAGCCGTTGGTCACGCCCTCGACGGCGTTGGCCATCAGGCTGCGCGCCAGGCCGTGGAACTTGCCGAGCTCCGGATCGGCGCGCTCCGGCTTCGCGACGAGCTGCGCGTCCTTGACCTCGAACAGGATGCCCGGCGGCACGCGCTGTTTCAGCGTGCCCTTCGGCCCCTTGACCTCGACGGCTCCGGGCTGGACCGTGACGGTGACGCCCTTCGGGACCGCAATCGGTTTCTTGCCAATACGAGACATCGTCCCCTCACCAGATGTTGCAGAGCACTTCGCCGCCCACGCCAGCCTTCTCCGCGTCGCGCCCGGTCATCACGCCGCGCGAGGTCGTCAGGATGGCCGTGCCGAGGCCGCCCATCACTTTCGGGACGTCCTCGCGGCTGACGTAGGCGCGGCGGCCGGGCCGGCTCACGCGCTGGAGCCCCGAAATCACGTTCTCGCCACGCGGGCCGTACTTCAGCGCGATGCGAATCACGGCCGGCGTCTCGTCGGTCGCGGCGACTTCCGTCACCTGTCCGACGTAGCCTTCCTGCGCCAGGATGCGCGCCACCTCCGCCTTGAACCGCGACGCGGGGATGTCGACGCGCTGATGACGCGCGTGCACCGCGTTGCGAATCCGCGTGAGCATGTCTGCGATCGGATCGGTCATAACTCGTCCTCTGCCTGCTATCCCTTGACGGCCAACGTTGCTACCAGCTGCTCTTGATCACGCCGGCGACTTCCCCGCGCAGCGCCAGCTCGCGGAAGCACAGACGGCAGAGCGCGAACTTGCGCAGATACGCGCGCGGGCGGCCGCACTTGCGGCAGCGGTTGCGCCGGCGAATCGCGTACTTCGGCTTCTTGTCCAGGTCCTTGACGGTCTTTGCGGTCGTCGCCATGTTCTGATCCTTGTCGGCTCGGGGCTTGGGGCCTGAGGCTTGGGCACTCTCGCGTCCCTGATCCTCGTCCTCAGCTCACCGTCGCACGCCTCACGCCTCGAGCCCCACGCCTTAGTTCTGTCTGAACGGCATGCCGATGAGCTGCAGCAGACGCCGCGCCTCCTCATCGGTCTTCGCGGTCGTCACGACCGAGATGTTCATGCCGCGGGACTTGTCCACCTTGAGATAGTCGATCTCCGGGAACATCAGCTGGTCGCGGAGGCCGAGCGTGTAGTTGCCGCGGCCGTCGAAGCCGCGCGCCGACACGCCGCGGAAGTCGCGCACGCGCGGCAGCGCGATCGCGATCAGCCGGTCCAGGAACTCGTACATCCGCTCGCCGCGCAGCGTCACCATCGCGCCGATCGGCATGCCCTTGCGCACCTTGAACTGCGCGATCGACTTGGTCGCGCGCGTGACGGCGGCCTTCTGGCCCGTGATCTTGCCGAGCTCCTCGGCGCCGGTCTCGACGATCTTCGCGTTCTGCGTCCCTTCGCCGAGGCCCATGTTGACGATCACCTTCGTGATCTTGGGCACGGCCATGACGTTCGTGTAGCCGAACTCCTTGCGGAGCGCCGGTACGACGTCGGCGACGTAGCGATCCTTCAGGCGACTCATTTGTCCACCGCTCCCTTGCACTTCACGCAGTAGCGCACCCGGCGGCCGTCCTCGAGCCGGCGGCTGCCGAGGCGCGTCGTCGCGCCGCACTCCGGGCAGACGAGCTGCACGTTCGACGCATGCACCGACGCCTCGCGCTGGATGATGCCGCCCTGCACGTTCTTCTGCGGGTTGGCGCGCGCATGACGCTTGATGAAATTCACGCCCTCGACGATCACGCGGCCCTGCTCGGGCAGCACGCGCAGCACGCGGCCGCGCTTGCCGCGATCGCGGCCCGTCGTGACGATGACGTTGTCGTTCTTCCGGATGGCCGGAGCCACGAGCCGAGCCATGACTAGAGCACCTCCGGCGCGAGCGAGATGATCTTCATGAACCGCCGCTCGCGCAGCTCGCGCGACACGGGCCCGAACACACGGGTCCCGATCGGCTCGCCTTCGTTGTTGATGAGCACGGCCGCATTGCGGTCGAACCGGATGTACGAGCCGTCGCGGCGGCGCAACTCCTTGCGCGTGCGCACGATCACCGCCTTGACGACCTGGCCCTTCTTCACCGTGCCGTCCGGCGTCGCTTCCTTCACCGACGCGGTCACGATGTCGCCGATGCGCGCGTACCGGCCGGCCGATCCGCCAATCGGGTTGATGACGGCGATCTTGCGCGCGCCGGAGTTGTCCGCCACGTCGAGAATCGAACGCATCTGCACCATGACTAGACCCCCTTCGCCCGCTGGACGATGCGCGTCACGACCCAGCGCTTGCGGCGCGAGAGCGGCCGCGACGGCACGAGCGCCACGCGGTCACCGACCTTCGCGTCGTTCTGCTCGTCGTGCGCCATGAACCGCGACGTGAGCCGCTGCAGCTTGCCGTAGACGTCGTCGCGCACCTGAC
>CAZNMF010000015.1:0-2652 GCA_964573795.1 uncultured Solibacteraceae bacterium | reverse complement strand
CCCGCCAATCCGTACAAGAACGCGATGGAGCAGGGCCACGTCGAGCTCTCGCCCGAAGAGCTGAAGTTCATGATCGACCACGGCACCGGCAACCTCTCCGACGAGTTCTACTCCTGGCTCGTCGACGAGACGGTCAAGACGTTGCGGAAGCACATGTAGGGGACCAAGGGACGAAGGGACCAAGGGACCAGGGGCGGACGAGTGCATTTCAAAACTTCGAACTTCGAACTTCGAACTTCGAAGTTGACGAACGCGCCCTCGGCGCACGCGAGAGTCCTGAAACGTGCGCCAAGGACGAGGGGCGCGAGGCTATGTCCACCGTCCTGCTGATCGGGACCCTCGACACGAAGGGCCCCGAAATCGCGTATCTGCGCGATCGGCTTCGGCATCTCGGCGTGGGCACGATCGTCGCCGACTCCGGCATCCTCGGCGAGCCGCTCGACATCGTGCCCGACGTCACGCGCGAAGAGGTCGCGCGGCTTTCGGGCACGACGATCGACGCGCTGCGTCAGGCCGGCAGCCGCGGCAAGGCCGTGCACGGCATGCTCGCGGGCCTGCGGCGGCTCGCGCACGATCTCTACGCCGAAGGCCGCCTGCACGGCGTCGCGACGCTCGGCGGCGCCGAGGGCGCAGTGCTCGGCGCCAGCGCGATGATGGGGCTGCCCATCGGCGTCCCGAAGATCATCGTCACGCCGATCGCCTCCGGTCACCGCAAGTTCGGTCCCCTCATCGGCACCAAGGACATCATCGTCATTCACTCGGTAATCGACATCCTCGGCCTGAATCCGATCAGCACGACGATCTTCGACAACGTCGCGGCCGCGCTCGCCGGCATGGTGCGCGACGGCCACGTGCTCGAGATCCAGGGCGGACAGCGGCGGATCGCGGTCACGATGCTGGGACAGACGACGAAGGGCGTGATGGTGGTGCGGGACGTGCTCGCGCAGCACGGCTACGAGGCGGTGATCTTCCACGCGAACGGCGTCGGCGGTCCCGCGATGGAAGAGCTCGCTGAGCAGGGTCTGTTCGACGGCGTGATCGACTTCACGACCAACGAGCTCAGCGGCGAGATTCAGCACGGATTTCACGACGCCGGCCCGGATCGCCTGCGTCGCATCGGACGGTTGGGGCTGCCGCAGGTCGTCGTGCCCGGCGGTATCGACTTCGCGACGCACGGCCGCGCGGACTCGATCCCTGCGCCGCTCAAAGGGCGGCCGGAGTACTTTCACAACCCCGAGTTCACGCTCGTGCGGTCGTCGGCCGAGGAGATGCGCGAGATGGGCCGCCGCTTCGCGCAGCGCCTGAACGAAGCGACGGCGCCTGTCGCGATCATGGTGCCGACCGAAGGTTTGTCGATCCCGAACGTGCCCGGCGGTCTGTTCTGGGATCCCGACGCGGACGCCGGGTTCGTCGCCGAGCTGCGCGCGCACCTGCGGCCGGACATCCCGCTGTCGCTGCACGCGCATCATGTGAACGACGCCGAGTTCGCGCGGCTCGTCGCGGAGCGGTTCGTGGCGATGGTCGCGTGATGTCGCCGGCTACGCCTTTCGGAGGGGCGGACCTTCAGGTCCGCCCGCTGCGGCCGAACCTGAAGGTTCGGCCCTCCGAATAGATTCCCAAGAAGGAGAAAGACTTCCCGTGAAGCCGTCTTTGCCCGTCGATCGTGTCAGCGGCGCGTCGTATTTGCGCGGCCACATCTACCGCGAGCTCGCCGCTGTCGTCGGCGCCGAGCACATCACCGCCGATCCGGCCGAGCTGCAGGCCCAGGCGCACGACTGGTCGTGGATGTCACGCTTTCTGACGTACAAGAAGCTCGAGCTGCCTGCGGCCGACATCGCGGTGCGCCCGGGCTCGACGGAGGAAGTGAAAGAGATCGTCCGTATCGCCTCGACGTGGAAAGTGCCGATCGTGCCGCGCGGCGGCGGCACGGGCACGCAGGGCGGCACGCTCGCGCTCTACGGCGGCATCTCTGTCGATCTCGGACGGATGACGAAGCTCGTCGACATCGACGAGACGTCGCTCGTCGTCACGGCCGAAGTCGGCATCGCCGGGCAGACGCTCGAGGAAGAGCTGAACACGCGGAATCTCACGCTTGCGCACTATCCCGGCTCCTACACGATGGGCGCGACCGTCGGCGGCTTCATCGCCGCGCGCGGTTCCGGCGTCGTCAGCACGAAGTACGGCAAGGCGGAGAACCAGGTGCTGCAGCTCGAAGTCGTCGTGTCGCCGGGCCGCGTGATGAAGACGCTGCCGGTGCCGAGCCACGCGTCGGGCAGCGATCTGCTGCAGACGTTCGTCGGATCCGAGGGCACGCTCGGCATCATCACGCAGGCGGCGATGCGGCTCGATCCGCTGCCGGAGTCGCGGCAGTTCCTCTCGTTCAGCTTCCGGGACATCTTCGCGGGCATGGAAGCGGGACGGCAGATCATGATCAACCGCCTGCGTCCGGCCGTCATCCGCCTCTACGACGAAGGCGACTCGAAGAAGCTGGCGGAGTGGGTGGGCACGCCGTTCATCGGCACGCTGATGATCGTGATGGTCGACGGCACGAAGGAGCTGACCGATTACGAAGCGCGCGCGATCACGCGGCTGTGCCAGCAGGCGGGCGGCACGTCGCTCGGGCCGTCGGCGGGGCAGACGTGGTGGGACGGC
>CAZNMF010000014.1:0-7668 GCA_964573795.1 uncultured Solibacteraceae bacterium | reverse complement strand
CTCGCCTCGATCGGCCTCTACGGCGTCATGGCCTTCGTCGTCGTGCGCCGCCGCAAGGAGCTCGGCATCCGCATCGCGCTCGGCGCGCAGCCCATGCGTGTGCTCTGGCTGGTGATGCGCGAAGTGCTGGTGCTGCTCGCGATTGGCCTGGCCGTGGGCGTGCCGGCCGCGATGGCGCTGGGCCGCTACATCGGCGCGGCGCTCTACGGCATTCAGCCGCACGATCCGGCGATCGCGACCGCAGCCATCACGCTGCTGACGACTGTCTCAGCGATCGCCGGTCTGATTCCCGCCCGCCGCGCCAGCCGCATCGATCCGGTGCAGGCGATGAGGTACGAGTGATGACGGGCTACGGGCTACGGGCTCGGGGCTTGGGAAGGAACTATCTGGTCCCTTGGCCCCCTGGTCCCTTCGCCCCTCGTTCCTGTCACTCCCGCAACGCGCGCCTGATCTCGCCGAATGCCTTCGCGAAGTCCCGCGCTTGATGATTGGCGTTGAGGCCGCTCGTGTTCGGCAGCACCCATAACCGCGCGCCCGCCAGCCGTTCGGGCTGCTCGCCGAACGTGGCCTTGGGCCGATCGAACGCGACGCGGTAGGCGCCGATGCCGACGATCGCCACGATGCGCGGGCGATAACGACGGACCTTGCGCTCGAGAATCGTGCGGCCGGCGCGGATCTCGTCGTTGATCAGCTCCGCCGCTGACGCGGTCGCGCGCGCGACGAGGTTCGTGATGCCGATCCCGCTCGCGAGCATCGCCTGCTGCTGCCACGGCTGCAGCACGGTCGTCGTCAGCCCCGCGTCGTGAAGCGCGCGCCAGAATCGGTTGCCCGGCCGCGCGAAGTGCAGACCGGTCGCCGCGGAGTACAGGCCCGGATTGATCCCGCAGAACAGCACGTCGAGGTTCGGCGCGATGAGATCGGGAATGCGCGTGCCCGCTGCCGCATGCAGATCGGCGGACGTCGGCCGCAGCGGCGGCGCGTCGCGGCGCGCGGACGACGCGCGCGATTGGCGAACGCGAGACGATGAGGGCGTCATGCGGCGCGTCTTCACAGCAGCGGCGCGAGCAGCAGTCGCACGCTCGTCGCCAGGCCGAGATTGCCCGCGAGGAAGATCGGCCAGAATCGCTGATCGCGCGGCAGCGACAGATTGAACGCGACGGTCAGCGGCAGCAGCACGCGCGCGTACGCGCCCAGCCAGATCTCGGGTTTGATCACGAACATCAGAGCGACGAACACGACGCCGACACGCCACCATGCGCTGCGCCAGCGGGGAATGACGAGGAGATGCGCGGCCTGCACGGTGATGCCGACGATCGCGAGCCACGGCAGCGCGCGCGCCGAGAACAGGCCGCCGCGGCGCGCGACGCGCAGCGACTGGCTCCAGGCATCCAGATAGGCGACGACCGGCATCGACAACTGATCGAGGCTTTGCGTGACGGTCGATCGATAGATCGCGCGCAGATAGTCGAACCAGACGAGCGTGGGGACGAGGATCAGCGCCGCGGCGGCGAGACACCGCAGCACGTCCCGCGCCGTGAAGCGCGTTGGCAGGATCGTCACGCCCGCAAGCAGGTTCGTCTCGCGCGCGAGACCCGCAACGCCGAGGATCGCCGACCCGATCCAGATACGCCCGCGCTCGATCGCTTCGACGCCAATGGCGACCACGAGCATGCTGGGACCGTCGATGAGCGCCAGGCGCGCCGAGTCGAGCATGCCCGGCGTGAACAGGCACGCGGTCCAGACCGCGAGATCCTCGAGCGTGCCGGCGGGCAGGCGCCAGCGCAGCCACGCCGCGAACAGCAGCCAGCACAGCACGTTCTGCACCGCGTACGCCTGGACGATCCACGCGGGCTGGCCGAGGCCGAGCAGCCACGCCGTCCACGAGAAGAGCATGCGCCGCGCGCGGAACGCCGGCGCGTCCAGCGCCCGGTCGATCGACGGATCGCGCAACAACGGATCGACGGCGAGCTGGACGTAGAACTGCCCGTCGTACCCGACGCCAGGATGCACGTAGACGGGCACGTCGCGCAGGCGCTCGACGCGCGCGTCGGCGCCGCGCTCGCCGAAGTACAACACCTCCGTGAAGCCGAGCCCGGATCGATAGAACGACGCGAACCACGCGAGAAAGACCGCGACGAGCGCGATCCGGCACGCCATCCGCGCCCGGCGACCGACCACGCCGTGTCCTGTCGCTGGCGACGTCACGTCAAGGCACCCGGGCAATCACCGGCGTTGCCCACAAGGCGGCGATGTCATCCGCGGTTGCCCCAGCCGCGTACGCGTTGAACGTGATGTCCCATGTGATCGCGGAGGGACGATAGAACAGGCTCCACTGCCAGCCGCCGTAGCGCCGCAGATCGACGCGCAGCGGCTGCCAGGCGCTTGCCTCGCGCACGAGGATGGCGCGCTCGAAGAGCGGCTCGTAGACGCGGCCGTCCGAGATCCCCATCTGGAACAGCACGCCGGCCTCCGCCGGGGCATCGTCAGGATGGGCAACGGCCAGCGCCGAGGTCAATGCCGCGCGCGGAGGCACGCGCATGTGGATCGTGACGCGCGCCGGCACGCGCATGCGCAGACTGCGCCGCACGTCGCCGCCGACGCGGGCGTCGACGGCCAGGACGATGTCGGGAGGATGTTCGTCGGGCTTGATGTCCGCGCGCGGGAGCTCCTGAAGGACGTCGACAGGGGTCGCGTCCCGATCCGATCGGCAACCCGCGGCGACGGGCAGCAGCCCTATCGCGACGAGCCCGGCGACGACGCCGAGAAACACGCGTGGCGACGAGGTCGTGCGCACATCGAGCATGTCCCCGCAGGATCGCACACGCCTGTGGCCAGCCGGAACCGGCAACTTGGGTTACCATGGCCGGCCTTGGAGCGTGTTTCGAGCGCGGCCGCGTGAGCCGGGCGCACGCTCAGGCGCCGCGCGTCCCGCTGCGGGCGCGCGCGGCGGCGGTCGTCACAAGGACGTCAAATCCGATCTGAACGCGCGAGGACGCGAACGTCATGCATCCCGGCATCCCTCTCCGATGTCGCTGGTCCCATCTCACGCTCGCTGCCGCCGTGGCGGCGATGAGCTGCGGCAAGGCCGTTCCTGCAGACAACGCCAACACGCGGGCGACGCCGCCCGCGGCAACCGCCGGCGTGTCGCTGCCCTCGTCGCCGGCGCCGCCAACGCCAGCGCCAGCAGGCGCGCCTGCATCGACATCCGCCGCCGCACCTGCGCCGGCGATCGAAGCGGCGGCGCTCTCGGCACCCGTGACGCCCGCAGAAGCTGCGCCCACGCCGTCCGCGTTCCCTCAGACATCCGCGTCCGATGCCGCAGTCCCCGATCCCGATGACACGCCCGTGCCGTCTTCGTCGACGGAACCGACGATCGAGGATCGCCTGCGCGCGGCCGTGCGGCTCTGGCGCAACGTGCCGTACCAGGAGGACGGCACGACGCGGCGCGGGATCGGCAACGCTGCGTTCGTACGCGCGATCGTCCAGGACGCGCTCGCGAGCAGCGTTCCCGGCCGCTACGACGAGCTGATTCGCACGGGCAAGCTCGTCGATCGCAAGGCGCTCGCGCCGGGCGACGTCGTGTTCTTCGAAAGCGGATCGTTCGGGCCGTTCAAGTCGAAGACCGCCGGCATCTACCTCGGCCGCGGCGACGTCGCGCTGGCGCGCAAGGACGAGGGCGTCAAAGTCGTGAAGTTGTCGGACGCGAAGCTCAACGCGTCGTACAAGACGGCGCGGCGCATCTCGTCGGGCGGCAGCACCGCGCCGACGTTCGACGTCGCGAAGTACGGATCGGATCGCGCGTCGCTCCTGCGCGACATCGCCAAGGCGTGGTCGGGCACGCTCTATCGCGCCAACGGCACGACGTTCGCGGGCATCGGCAACGACGAGTTCGTGCGCGAGGTCTACGGCGCGATCTACGAGACGGATCTCGAAGGCGATCCGAAGGCGTGGGCCGCGATGGGCCAGGCCGTGTCGAAAGACACGCTCGAGCCTGGCGACATCATCCTGTACGAGGCCGACGTCGTCGGGCCGTTCGTCAAGCAGCGGCACGCGGGCATCTATCTCGGCGACGGCGAGTTCGTGGCAGCCGTGAAAGGATCGGCGGTCACGATCCTGAAGTTGAACGACGCGCGCTGGCGGTCGGTCTACAAGGGCGCGCGGCGCATCGATCCTGACGCGCTCGCGCGCACGGAAGAGGCGCGCGAGACACGGAGCGCCGGCCGTGCGACGAGCGCGCGCAGCGACAACGCGTCGACGGCCCTGTCGAATCGCGCACCAGGCGTCAGCACGGCCGCGGCCTCGCCAGCAGGCGCCCCCCGTGTGCTGTCGGATTCCGAGCGACGGTTGCGCGACGTCACGGAAGAATGGCGCGGCACGCCGTACAAGCTCGGCGGCACGTCGCGATCGGGCATCGACTGCTCGGCGTTCTCACGCGTGCTGTACGAGAACGTCTATCAGATGGAGCTGCCGCGGACGGCCGAAGAACAGGAGCGGCTGGGAGCGGCCGTCAGCCGCGACAGCCTCCAGCCCGGCGACCTGATCTTCTTCCGCACGCAGGGGATGGGCCCGCTGTTCAAGAGCCGGCACGTGGGCGTCTATCTGGGTGGCGGCGAGTTCGCGCAGGCGTCGGGCCGCCGGGGCGTGACGATCTCACGCCTGGACAATCGCTATTGGAGCAAGAAGTACCACGCGGCGCGACGGGTCAGACGCGCCCTTTGAGCGATTCCATGCGCCGGTCGACCTCGGAGATGGCCTGTTCGAGGTGGACGCGGCGGCGCTCGTGCGTGGTCGACTGGAGCTGGCGTTCCAGCTCCGCCCGCGCGAGACGCAGCGATTCCAGGGCCCGGACGGCCTCCGGATCCCGCACGTCCTGCAGGCTCTTCTCGAACCGGGCCCGTTCGAGCTCTTCCATGCGCTCCTGAATCCGCGACTCCGCGTCGATCAACCCTTCGCCGGCATCACTCATGTCGTCTCGTCCCTCTCGGACGGTGCGAACCTCGACGTTCGACCGTCGAACCTGCAGCGCGTCCCTCCATCGTACCGCGATGGGCGCGCATCTCAAGCCTTGAAATATCGCCGCAATGATGCTGTCCCCCTGTCTCTGCGGCGCGGACGGGGCGTGCTATTCTTCAGCCTCAATTTCGCTTACGAGCAGTCTTGTCAGCGATCGTCGGCGGCGCGTGCGCGCGTCGCGAGGAGGGGCCTGTGGTACTCAAACGAACATTTCCGGTCCTGGTCGGGACCGCGGCCGCCGCGGTGCTGGCGGCGACCGCGCTCGGCCGGGCCCAGGCGCCCGGCGGTGGCGCCAACGTCGTGCACGACGCCTTGTGGAAGGCGTTCGATGCGGACAGCGACAACTGGATCACGCGCGACGAGATGCGCAGCGCGTTCGGCAAGTGGTACGACGCGGCCGACAGCGCCAAGAGCGGATCGGTCACGACCGATCAGCTCGGTCCGGCGCTGAACACCGCGCTGGCCCTGCCGGCTCCGGAAGCGCCGGCCGGACGTGGCGGTCGCGCGGGTCGCGCGGGCGGCGCGCCCGGAGGCCGTGGCGCGGGACGCGGCTCGGGCGCGTTCGTCGCGGGCGCGACGACGCCCGGCCTGAACGAGCCGTGCGGCGGCCGCAGCCAGAAGCCGACCGAGCCGTGCGCGTCGGATGTCGAGAAGATGCTCGCGGCGCTGCCGGCGACGGCACCCGCCAAACCGGTGAAGGCGCACAAAGTGCTGATCTGGTCGCGCATCCCGTCGGCCGGCTTCCAGCACTCGTCGATTCCGCTGGCGGCCAAGACGGTCGAGGAGCTCGGCAAGAAGACGGGCGCCTGGACCTCCGACACGTCCTGGGATCCGGCCGTGTTCACGGCGGACAACCTGAAGCAGTACGACGCGATCTTCCTGTCGAGCACGACCGGCTGCTTCCTCGACATGTCCCCCATCGTCGCCGAAGGCGCGACCGAGGCGACGCCAGCGGCGAAGGCCGAGGCCAAGCGCGTGACCGACGAGCGGCGCGCGGCGCTGATCAACTTCGTGCGCGGCGGCAAGGGCGTGGCCGGCATCCACGCGACGGGCGACTCCTACCACTCGCCCTGCCCGAACGACGAAGCGGCCGCCGGACGCGGCGGGTTCGGACGTGGGGGCGGCGGCGCCGCGGGTCAGGGCGGGACGCTGGCGACGGTCATCCTGCGCTGGTCCTGGGGCGTGGACGACAAGAAGCTCCAGAACAACGACCTGAAGCTGACCAAGGCCGACATGGAAGCGGTCGCCGACGCGATGTACGCGCAGCTCGATCCGGGCCAGGCGGGTCACGTCTCGAAGACGGACTTCGCCGCGCGCATCACGCCGCTCGTGACGCTGCAGAACCAGTACGTCGGATCGCCGGGCCGCGACAACGGCCGCGGCTCGTGGCCGGACTGGGACAACATGATCGGCGGGTTCTTCAAGTTCCACTGGCTCGATCCGCAGCAGATCGCGGTGAAGATCGACGACAAGGCCAGCCCGCTCACGAAGATGTTCAACGGGAAGGAATTCGACGTGAACGACGAGACGTACACGTTCAGCGTCAACTCGTTCTCGCGCAAGAACGTCCACGTGCTCACGAGCATCGACTACGACAAGTTCTCGTTCCTGGCGAAGCTCAAGGAGAGCAGCCCGCGTCCGGACCACGACTTCGGCCTGAGCTGGATCAAGCGGGACGGCCAGGGCCGCGTGTTCTACATGGCGCTGGGCCACGACGAGCGGATCTACGCGATGAAGCCGATGGTCGAGCACCTGCTCGCGGGCATGCAGTACGTGCTCGGCGACCTGAAGGCGGACGACAGCCCGAGCCAGAAGTAGGTTTGTAGGGGCGGGCCCCCGTGCCCGCCCTCTCCTCATAACGCACCAACGCCCCGGCGCCTCGCGGCGCCGGGGCGTTGTCTTTTCTGGTCCGAAGGCCCCGTGTTCCCCGGACCAGAACTCGAGATGGGCGCGTGTCTCAGGCGCGCGGCTGGCCGCCGTGGAAGTGGCCGTAGGGATCGGCGGCGAGCAGGGCCATCGCCTCTTCGGCATCGACGACGCGCCCGTCGAACAGGTGCACGGAGCGGTCGGCGTGCTGGGCGTAGCGCGGATCGTGCGTGACCATGCAGATCGTCGCGCCTTCGGCGTGCAGCTCGCGCATCAGCTCCATCACCGACTCGCCGTTCTTCGAGTCCAGGTTGCCCGTGGGCTCGTCGGCGAGCAGGATGGACGGCGCACCGGCCACGGCGCGCGCGACGGCGACGCGCTGCTGCTGACCGCCGGAGAGCTGGCTCGGCAGGTGCTTGGCGCGGTGCGCCATGCCGACGCGCTCGAGCGCCGCGATCACGCGCTCCTTGCGCTCGCTCGACGCCATGCCGCGATAGGTCAGCGGCAGCTCGACGTTCTCGTAGACCGAGAGATCGCCGATCAGATTGAAGCTCTGGAAGATGAAGCCGATCTCGCGGTTGCGCACGCGCGCGCGCTCGGCGAGGTTCAGCTCTTCGACGGGCTGTCCGTTCAACCGGTACTTGCCGTTCGTCGGCGTGTCGAGCAGGCCGAGAATCGAGAGCAGCGTCGACTTTCCGCAGCCAGATGGGCCGGAGATGGCGACGTACTCGCCGCGCTCGATGGTGACGGTCACCTCGGCCAGCGCGTGGGTCTCCACTTCATCCGTGT
>CAZNMF010000013.1:0-11053 GCA_964573795.1 uncultured Solibacteraceae bacterium | reverse complement strand
CCGGTTCGACGGGACGACGATGACGTCGAGGTTGTAGATCTTGGCGAACTCTTCGGCCTCGGTCTCGGCCGTGCCGGTCATGCCCGACAGCTTCTTGTACTTGCGGAAGTAGTTCTGGAAGGTGATGGTCGCGAGCGTCTGATTCTCGCGCTCGATCTTGACCTTCTCCTTGGCCTCGACCGCCTGGTGCAGACCGTCACTCCAGCGACGGCCGGGCATCAATCGTCCCGTAAATTCGTCGACGATGACGACGCCGCCGTCCTTGATCATGTAGTCCACATCCAGCCGGAAGATCGAGTGCGCGCGCAGCGCCTGGTGGATGTGGTGGAGCAGCGGCATGTTGACCGGGTCGTAGAGGCCGCCGGAGTCCGGCACCAGCCGGTGCGCGAGCAGCTTCTCGGCCTTCGCCATGCCGCTCTCGGTGAGCTGCACGGTCTTGTGCTTCTCGTCGACGAGGAAGTCGCCCGTCTTCTCGAGCGCCTCGCGATCCTCGGCGCGCACGTCGCCGCGCGTCACCGCGCCGGGCGTGAGCTTCGGGATGATGCGATCGACCTCGTAGTAGAGATCCGTCGACTCTTCCGCCGGGCCCGAGATGATCAGCGGCGTGCGCGCTTCGTCGATGAGGATGCTGTCGACCTCGTCGACGATCGCGAAGTGATGGCCGCGCTGGACGAACTGCGCGAGATCGAACTTCATGTTGTCGCGCAGGTAGTCGAAGCCGAACTCGTTGTTCGTGCCGTACGTGATGTCCGACCGGTACGCGACCTGGCGCTCCGCATCGTTCAGCTCGTGCTGCACGACGCCGACGCTCATGCCGAGGAAGCGGTAGATGCGGCCCATCCACTCGGAGTCGCGCCGCGCCAGGTAGTCGTTGACGGTGACGACGTGGACGCCTTTGCCTTCGAGGGCGTTGAGATAGGCGGGGAGCGTGGCGACGAGCGTCTTGCCTTCGCCCGTCTTCATCTCGGCGATGCGGCCGCCGTGCAGCACCATGCCGCCGATGAGCTGGACGTCGAAGTGCCGCATGTTCAGCACGCGCCGGCCGGCTTCGCGCACCGTCGCGAACGCCTCCGGCAGCACGTCGTCGAGCGATTCGCCGCGGCCGACGCGCTCGCGGAGCGTGGCGGTTCGGGCGCGAAGGTCTGCGTCGCTCAGGTCGCGCACGGTCGACTCGAGCTCGTTGATGCGCGCGACGATCGGGCGCAGACGCTTGAGCTCGCGCTCGTTCTGCGTGCCGATGACTTTGGCCAGGAGCGTGTTGATCATTCGAGGGACCCGCCGGGCATCAGCGTGCCGCGTCCGCTAGGGACGCGTCCACCGCGCCAGGGGGATTCGTACGATTCTAGGGAAGGGGAGAACAGAGATCAACCGGCGGCTGCCGGCGGCTTGCGCCGCCGGAACTTCGAACTGCGAACGTGGAACGTTGAAAAAGGCGCCTTTCGGAGGGCCGCACCTTCAGGTGCGGCCGTGGCCGTCGCGGGCGGACCTGAAGGTCCGCCCCTCCGAAAAGCGTGAAGCGCGTTCGACGCGAGCGAAGCCGCCGGCTACGGCCGCGCCAGCAGCCGCAGCGGGTTGACCTGCTGGCCGTTGAACAGGATCTCGTAGTGCAGATGCGGGCCCGTGGCGTGGCCGGTCGATCCGACGAAGCCGACGACGTCGCCGCGGTGGATCTGCTGGCCGGCGCGCACGGCGAAGGCGGAGAGATGGCCGAAGCGCGTCGAGATGCCGAAGCCGTGGTTGATCAGCACCGCGTTGCCGTACGCGCCGTTGTACGCCGCGGACTCGACGACGCCGTCGGCGGTGGCGCGGACGGGCGTGCCCTTGTCGGCCGCGATGTCGAGGCCTTCGTGGAAATCGTTGGCGCCGTTGAACGGATCCTTGCGGCTGCCGAAGCCGGACGACAGCCAGCCGGCCAGCGGCCAGATCGACGGCGTCGCGCGCGCGAGCGCCTGCTGGCTCTCGATCTTCGTGCGGACCGACGACAGGCGAGACTCGATCGCGCCCAGCAGGCCCTTGAGCACGCCGATGGTCGTGTCAGGCGACTCGTCGGTCGCCATCGTCGCCGCAGCCGCCGGTGCCGGAGCCGCGGCCGGCGCCACGGGACCGCCGCCCGCGGCGCGCGAGCGGATCATTGCGGGCAGCCGCTCCAGCGCGGCCTTGGCGGCCGGGTCGAGCTCGGCCTGGCTGCCGAGCTGCGTCAACGCGGACTGCAGGGACGAAATCTGTTCGGCCAGCTCGCCGGTTGCGGCGCGGTAGCTCTCGTTCTCGATCTTGAGGCTCTCGTTGGCGACGCGCAGTGACTCGAGCTCTACGGGGTCGGCGTTACCCGCGCCCAGGCCGATCAGCAGCGGCGTCAACGTCAGCGCGCCGAGACTCAGGACGATGGTCCAGCGCGCGAGGGTCAGGCGCCGGATCACACCCGTATTTCGGTTGGCGATGAGAATTGTGTAACGCGGGGATCGCATCGGCTGGGTGCCTGGGGGCTAGCGGCCCATCCGGCCGAGGCCGGAGAAACCTTGTGAATGTAGCACAGATGTCATGGCGATCTGCCCGCGTTTCCTCTTTTGGGAATCGGCGCGGCGAGTTGAAAGTGCAAAGCCGCTGCCACGGAGCCGCGTGGAGGGACGAGATTCCGGCTCCTGTGCCCTTCAGACGCCGCGCGCCCGGAAATTGTCGGCCACGGCGTGTCGCGGCGTGCAGGCCTGACGGCCGGCGGCCGCGCCGTGCGAGACTGAGGGTCCCATGAGCCTCCTCCGGCCGCTGGCGCGGGCCTTCGTCGGTGTCGCTGCGGCGTCGCTCGTCATGGCTGCCACTGTCGTCGCCAAGCAATCGTCCGCGACGGGCCCGCGAGATGCGCCTCCGGAGCAGGCTCTGCGAGTGTCGTCCTTGTCGGACCTTCAAGCGCGTGGCCATGACGAGGACGCGCTCGCTGCGCGTTTCCGTGATGCCAGTCACCAGCTCGACCTGTTCGGCTCCGGAGACATCATCGTCACGCAGTCCGGCGGGCTTCTGGCGGGACGGGATCCATCGGCCGATCCTGTGGACGTACGGCTTCGACGAACGCTGTGCAACACCGTCAGCGGAGTCGTCGTCGGACACGTCGTCGAGCGCCGCGTCATTCTCAACGCGTCGCGGAGCGCGTTGATCACCGTCGATCGTGTTGCCGTTTCACAGTGGGTCCATCCCGCGCGCAATGACGGCACGATCGTTCTCGCCCACAAAGGCGGTCGCGTTCTCGTCAATGAGCGACTCATCACCACGCCACCGAATGCGGTTCTCGAGCCGAATCAGCCGTCGATTGTTTTCTTGAGGGACATAGGCCTACCGTCGACGTTCGAAGACGACGGCGTGCTCGACATCATCGATGGCCGCGTCAGCTCCTCACTCCTGTCCGGATCGCTAGAAGAGGTGACGAAGAAGATCGGCGACGTTAGACAGACCTGTGCGGCCGACCGGTCATCCGAGCGGTCCCATTGAAGGCGTACCGTCGGACAAGTCGTCGTTACAGATACACTTGCCATCGGCCCACACGTGGACATCGAAGCGGACATCGAGCCGGCGCCCGTCGACAGGGGAGAAGCGGCGCGCGTCGACCTCGATCGATTCTGGTCGTGAACGGACGAGACGCTTGCGCACGGCGGGACACCGCGGTGATCGTCATGAGCGTCGTCCGTGTCCTTGTGTTCTGCAGTTTTGCATCGATGGCGGCCGTGCTCGCCGCCCAGCGGCCATCTCAGACGAGTCCACGGGATTTTCGTCCAGAGACCATCGCCCACGTCTCAGCCTTCTCGGATCTCGAGCCGAGAAGCGCGGCCGAACGCGCACTGGCGGCGTTCTTCGCCGACGACTTTCCGCCTATCGACAAGCCGCTGCCGCCGGGCGTCACAGTCGTGCCGCCTGAACACACCCCGCCGCAGCTCGTGCCTTTTCCTTTCGGTCCGCCGCCGTCACCCGAGGGCCGTTTTCGGCGCTGGCTCTGCAATTGTCCGACGGCCGCAGTCATTGGCCGCGCCGTCGACGAGCACCTCATCTTGAACCGCACGCGAAGCGCGCTCGTGACTGTCGTCCGAATTGACGTAACTCGTTGGCTCCGGCCGATGACCGGCGGCACGTCGATCGCGGTCGCGGCGAAGGGCGGGCGTGTCTTTGTCGGAGACAAGATCTTCACGACGCCACCAGCGATCCCATTCGCCATCGACCAAACGGCCGTCTTCTTTCTGGAAAAGTTCAGCGATCCAGCCACGTTCACCGTCAGTGATTCGTCTGATGTCATCAATGACAAAGTCAGCTTTCCGCCGTACTCAGGCGCGGTCGCCGACGTCACATCCAAAATGATGACGATCTGGAATGCATGCAACGAGAGCGACAGACAGTGACCGTCTCTCGGATCGTCGCGGGTCGATGTGACGTGGATCACGGCAGATAGAGAATTGAAGAATCTCCAGGTCTCCATGTGAAATATCGAGGCGTCGCGACCGGTCAGGTGTTTCGGCAATCGCTCTTGCTCTCGAGGGCTACGCCTTCGCATCCATCCTGAACTGCAGCGCCTCGGCCAGATGCGCGTGCGTCACGATCGCCTCGCCGGCCAGGTCCGCGATCGTTCGTGCGACGCGCAGGACGCGCGCGATGCCGCGCGCGCTCAACTGGAAGCGCGTCGTGGCGCGCTCGAGCAGCGACTCGGCTGCGGCGTCCGCGAAACCGCACACGCGCTCCAGCTCGCGCCCGGCCAGCCGCGCGTTCACCTGGCCCTGTCGCTCGTCCTGCCGGCGCCGCGCCTCGATCACGCGGGCCCGCACGGCCACCGACGACTCCGATCGCGCCGGTCCGCGTAAGTCCGCCCACGGCACGGCGGGCAGATCGAGCGACAGATCGAAGCGATCGCGCAGCGGGCCTGACAGCCGCTGCCGGTAGCGTTCGACCGCGGCCGGCGGGCACGAGCAGGGCCTGACGTCCGTGCCGTGATACCCGCACGGGCACGGGTTCATGGCCGCCACCAACATCACCGCCGCCGGGAACATCGTCGTGCGGGTGGCGCGCGCGATGTGCACGACGCCTTGCTCGAGCGGCTGCCGCAGCGTCTCGAGCACGCGGCGGCTGAACTCGGGCAGCTCGTCGAGAAAGAGCACGCCGCCGTGCGCGAGGCTCAGCTCGCCCGGCCGCGGCACGCTGCCGCCGCCGACCAGCGCGATGTCCGAGCACGTGTGGTGCGGCGCGCGAAAGGGACGACGACGAATGAGGCCGCGGCCGGCGGGAAGCGTGCCGGCGATGGAATGGACCGTCGTGACCATCAACGCTTCGTCGAGGGTCAGCGGCGGCAACAAGCCGGGCAATCGCCTCGCCAGCATCGTTTTGCCCGCGCCCGGCGGACCGCACATGAGCAGGTGATGGCCGCCTGCCGCCGCGATCTCCAACGCCCGTCGCCCCAGCGCCTGGCCGCGCACGTCCGCCAGATCTTCCTCGTCCCGCTGCTCGTCATCGGGAACAGCAGACCCGCGTGTGACATCCGTGGGTAGAACGGACTCGGACGTGAGCAGTGCCTGCGCGGCTTCGACGAGCGAGTGCACGGGACATCGGCGAAGGCCGGACACGATGTCCGCCTCGGGATGATTGGCGTGCGGGAAGATCAGCGGGACGTCGCGGCGACGCGCGGCGACGGCGATCGGCAGCAGACCGCGCATGGGCGGGACGCTGCCATCGAGCGACAGGCCGCCGACGACCGTGCCGCGTGACAGATCGCGCTGCGGCAGCACGCCGGACGCCGCGAGAATGCCGAGCGCGATTGGCAGATCGAACGCCGCGCCGACCTTGCGAACGTCCGCGGGCGCCAGACTCACCGTGATGCGATCGCCCGGAAACGGAAACCCGCAGTTGCGAATGGCCGCCTTCACGCGATCGCGGCTCTCGCGCACGATCGTGTCCGGCAATCCGACCATGGTCAGGCCCGGCAGACCAGGTGAGACGTCGACCTCGACCGAGACGGGAACAGCTTCGACACCGACGACCGCAGCAGCGACAAGACGCGCGAGCATGGACCAGATCCAAGGCAAGCGCCTCGCCGCTCTTCGATCGCGAATTTCCGCCGGAGAACGCGCGTCGGCCAAACGTCGATCGCAGAATCTGCGATCGGCGCGTCGGCTACGTTGAAGAATCTGCCACCTCGCGCGTGTTGCCTGAGATTGCCGCAGCATCATAAAGTCCATTGCCATTGAGGCTCGTCCCGCAGCCCGTGGCCTGTAGCCTGTAGCCCGAGAAACCCATGTCCACTCCCAAAGGCGGCGTCGCGCTCGTCACCGGCAGCGACCGCGGCATCGGCAAAGGCATCGCGATCGCGCTGACGCGTGCGCGGTATCGCGTGGCGATCAACTACCTCGACGATCCGGCGCTTGCGAACGAGACCCTCGCGGAGCTGACCGCGATGGGCGGCGAGGCGATCGCCGTTCAGGCCAACGTGTCCGTCGGCGCCGACGTGCAGCGCATGGTCCAGACCGTGACCGAGCACTTCGGCCGGCTCGATCTGCTCGTCAACAACGCGGGCACGCAGGTGTGGGCGCCGCTGCTCGAGCTGTCCGAGGCGGACTGGGACCTCGTCATCGACACGAACCTGAAGGGCTGCTTTCTCTGCACGCAAGCCGCCGCGCGGCAGATGCGGCAGCAGGGCGGCGGCGGGATCATCAACATCGGATCGGGCTGCAACAAGGTGCCGTTCCCGGAGCTCGTCTCGTACACCGCGAGCAAGGGCGGCATCGAGATGCTGACGAAGGTGTCGGCGCTGGAGCTCGGGCCGTTCGGGATCCGCGTCAACTGCGTCGCGCCCGGCGCGATCGAAGTCGAGCGCACGAAGCTCGAGCGCGCGGACTACGCCGGCACGTGGAGCCGCATCACGCCGCTGCGCCGCATCGGCACGCCCGCCGACATCGGGCAGACCGTGGTGCTGCTCGCCAGCCCAGAGGCGTCGTTCATCACGGGCCAGACCGTCGGCGTCGACGGCGGCCTGTTTAATCAGCCGCCCTGGCCGCCGGAAGGATGATCGGGGACGGAGGGACCAGGGGACGAGGGGACCACGGGACCAGGGGACCACGGGACGAGGGGACCAGGGGACGAGGGTAGGGACGACCCGTGCGGGGCGGGCCCCTGTGCCCACCCGGACGCGCGCGCCCGGCGACGAATACCGATGGGCGGGAAGTTTTTCGCACATTACGCCTGTGCGTGCCCTCTGCGGCGCTCGCCGGCCTTCGGATCCGCCGCCATGCCGTTGGCGAGCGTCTTGCCCATGTCATGGGCATGCGCTTCCGGATGCTCGCGAGCGTCGTGCCGCTCGCGCTGATCGTCACGTCCATCGCCTGCCATCACAAGACCACCGCGCCGACGCCGGTCTGCTCGATCACGATTGATCCCGCCTCGCGCGCGTTCGACAGCAACGGCGGAACCGCCACCGTCGCCGTCACGACGTCCGCTGCGTCATGCACGTGGACGACGACGTCCGACGCGTCGTGGATCACGATCGACGCTGGCGCGTCCGGCACGGGGAGTGGCACCGTCGAATATCGCGTCGCCGCCAGCACGTCGAGCGACAGCCGCAGCGGCACGTTGAAGATCGGCGACCAGACGCATCACGTCACGCAAGCGGGGCAGCCTCCCGCCACCTGCCACTACACGCTGACGCCTTCGTCGGCGTCGATGGGCAGCAACGGCGGCTCGGGCGACTTTGCCGTCGCGACGGCCGACGCCTGCGCGTGGTCCGCGACGAGCTCGGCGTCGTGGCTCACCGTCACGGCCGGCAGCCAGGGCACGGGCAGCGGAACGGTGTCGTATCACGCCGACCGCCAGGACGCGGCCGATACGCGCAACGCGACGATCACGGTCGCGGGCGAGTCCTTCACGCTGACGCAGGACGGCCGCACGGCCCCGGCGGACTGCACGTATGCCGTGTCGCCCGTGCAATTCACGCCGTGCATGCCGGCCGGCCACGTGAGCGCGCTCATCACGACGCAGGACGGCTGTCCGTGGACGGTGTCGTCGAATGTGCCGTGGCTCCTCATCGACAACGGCAGCTCCGGCGTCGGATCGCAGTCGATCGACATGTCGTTCTCGTCGAACTACGACGCGCCGCGCGAAGGCATCGCGATGGTGCGCTGGCCGACGCCGACGGCCGGACAGAACGTGCGCGTGTCGCAGGCGGGCTGCCACTACAGCGTGAGCAAGAGCGTCATCGCCTTCGCGGCAGCGGGCGGCGTGGGCGGATTCGATCTCCTGCAGGAGAGCGAGCCGAACTCCTGCGGCGGCGCGCTCCAGGACGCGTGCGTCTGGAGCGCCGTGGCCGACGTGCCCTGGATCACGATCACGACGACGATGCCGCGGAGCGGGGACAGTGCGGTGGCGTTCACGGTCGCAGCGAACAGCGGCGCCGCGCGCAGCGGCACGATCACGATCAGAGACAAGACGGTGCGGATCGATCAGGCGGGGCCGTAGTATGCCTCTCGGAGGGCCGAACCTTCAGGTTCGGCCGCAGCGGGCGGACCTGACCACCTCCGCCAAGGCTACGGTGGTCCGCCGAAGCAAACTGCGAAGGCGGAAGGTCCGCCCCTCCGAAAGGCGACTGCAGCCTGTTACCGTCTGACCGTCAACCGATCGCCGATGCCGATCGTGTTCGAGCGCAGGCGATTGAGCAATTTGAGCGCGTCGACGGTCGTGTCGAACCGGCGCGCGATGGAGAAGAGCGTGTCGCCGCGCTGCACGCGGTACGTGACCGGCGCCGCGGTCCGCGCCGCGGAGGCCGACAGCGACGCGCTCCGCGCCGCCGAGCTCGCCGACGCCGGCAGCCCGACGGGCTGATGCTGCGGAATCATCAGGACCTGGCCGACGCGCACGCGCGCGCGGGTGCTGAGGTCGTTGGCCTTGCGCAGCTCGGCGGTCGACACGCGATACTTGCGCGCGATCGAGCTCACGCTCTCGCCGCGCCGCACCGAGTGCAGATCGAAGTGGACGTAGAGCGGCTCGGCCGACACGAGCTGCCGCCGGACCGTCGCCGCCGTGCCCATCGGCACCTTCAACTCGTGCCCGCCCATCGGCGTCGTCGTGCGGCGGAGGTCGGGGTTCAGCTCGCGCAGCTCGTCGACCGTGACGCCGCACCATTCGGCGAGGATCTTCAGATCCAGCGCGTCGGGCACCATGACGCGCTCGTAGGCCAGCGGGCTCGCGCCCGTGTCGTCGAAGCCGTACAGCGCCGGGTTCCTGGCGATGAGGATCGCCGCCATGATCATCGGCACGTACGCGCGCGTGTCCTTCGGCAGATACCGCGACGAGGCCGCGAGCTTCCAGTAGTCCGACGTGCGCGCGCGCTGCACGGCGCGCTGGATGCGTCCGGGGCCGGCGTTATAGCTGGCGAGCGCCAGGTTCCAGTCGCCGTCGAAGATGCTGTTCAAGGTCTTCAGATATTGCGCCGCGGCGCGCGTGGCCT
Source organism: uncultured Solibacteraceae bacterium (assembly GCA_964573795.1). Classification (GTDB taxonomy): domain Bacteria; phylum Acidobacteriota; class Vicinamibacteria; order Vicinamibacterales; family SCN-69-37; genus CAZNMF01. The sequence continues at coordinate 1,596 of CAZNMF010000013.1, read as the reverse complement.
TTTCGGGATCGGCGCGATCGTCGACGAAGAACGTTTGCTGGAGGCCATGCGCCTTCGCCGTGGGGAGCATGAACTGCCACATGCCCCGCGCGCTCACACGCGAGAGCGCCGTCGGCTTGAAGGCGCTCTCGATCAGCGGCAGGTAGACGAGATCCTGCGGCAGGCCTTCCTCTTTGAAGACCGCGCGAATCATCGGGAGATAGCGGTGCGCGCGCGCGAGGCCCGCGGCGATGAAGTCGTGCAGCCGGCCCTGGAAGAGCTCGACGTACGACAGCACGCGATCGTTGACGACGATCGGCAGGTCGTGCGGGGTACGATCGAGATCGGCCAGCACGGTCTCTTCGGTCGTGGCGGCCGGCGCGGGCCGCTCGAACACGTCGGCCGCCGACAGCAGCTCGTCGAGCGCGGCCGGCTCCGATTTCGCCTCGGTCAGACCGTCGCCTTCGCGCAGCGCGATGAGCTCGAGCGCGCTGATCCGGTCGAGCATCTGGTCGAAGGCCGCGGCCACGACCGTGTCGCTGCGGGCGCCGGCGGGCAGCGCGAGCAACTGGTCGATCGCCGCGTCGAAGTGCTGCCTCGCCGCCACCATGTGGCCGTCCTGCAGCTCCTTCTCGCCGGCGGCCATCTCGGCCTGGGCCTTGGCGACCACGCCGGCTGACGGGTCGGGCCGGACCTGGACCTCACGGCCAATCGGCTTGGCCGGGTCGACGGGTTGAGCGGACAGCGGAGCGACGGGGGCGACGGGCGTGACGGACGGGCGCTTGATGACGCCGCATCCCACCACGAGTCCCGGTAGACAGATCACGAGCAGGCGGGATGACAGCTTTTTCATCGTTTTGGATTACGGGCGCAGGGTCACCACGGGCCTACCGTAGCATCGGTCCGATGTCCGGTCAACCGCTAAGTGACTGCGGACGCTGAACTTGGGCAAAACAGGCTACAGGCTGCGGGCTACGGGCTACCGCGTCCTTCGGAGGGCCGAGCGCCCGCCTGTCACCGCTGCGGCCACGTCGCGTCGACGAACACGCGATGGGCGGCCGCGAGATCTCGTGCCGAGGGCGTGACGATTGTCCGTTCGCCCACGACAATCTGACGCCGCTCTTTGACGGCCTGTCGGACATCGTCTTCGCACACGAACGCGACCGGTTGACCGGCCGGGGCAGCGATCGACGGAGAAGCCGCCGCCGCAGCCGACGCGGGTCCGCTTCCCAGCACCGACGCGAACTGCCGCTGCACGTCGGCCACGCCCACTTCGCGGGAAGGCGGCTCCACGTTGCGCTTCGGCAGCGCCGGCGCGGATGGCTCTACCGCTGACTTCGCGGCGGATTCCGTCGCCGCCGTCGCCGGACGCAGCTCGTACGCCAGCCGTTTGATGTTGAGGAGATGCCGCGGCGAGATGTTGTCCGACGTGATGTTGCCGCCGTATCCGCCACAGCCCAACGTCATCGCCGGATCCAGCCCCGTCGTCAGCCCGATCGATCCGTGCGTCGTCGGCGTGTTGACGACGATGCGGAAGGCGGGCTTCTTGAGGCCGAACTCGAGGATGACGGCTTCGTTCTTCGAGTGGATGGACATCGTGTGGCCCATCCCGCCGTA
>CAZNMF010000012.1:0-3460 GCA_964573795.1 uncultured Solibacteraceae bacterium | reverse complement strand
TCAAGAAAGGCGGCATCTGCCGCATCGACCTCGACGACTGGCCGCCCGCGCGGGGTGGACGGTTGATCTGGCTCGCGACGCCGAGGATGCTGCGGGGGAAATAGGGCTTGGGGCTTTACGGCTTACGGCTTATGGCTTACGTCTTATGGCTTACGGCTTACGGCTTGGGGCGTGGGGCTTGGGGCTTGAGGCTTGAGGCTTGGGCCGGCCACGAGGACCGAGACGGGGGCTTCGGTCCACGGGCTACAGGCTACGGCGTCGGGGCCGCGATCCCGCAGTCTGCGGTCGGCAGTCTACGCGGGCTGACGTACAGGTGTAGGCCGGGTCTTTAGACCCGGCGATCAGTGGCGCAGCGGGCGGACCTGACGGCCCGCCCGTCCGAGAACTCGTCTGCAGCCGGCAGCCCGCAGCCCGCTAAACCACCGTCCCCGGCTTCACGACCCCGCCCTTGGGGACGACGATCAAACCGCTGCGGATGTAATAGCCGTCGCCGTCGAGCTCCTGGACGCCGCGCTCGTTGGTGAGACGCGAGCCCTCGCCGATGCGCGCGTTCTTGTCCACGATCACGCGGTCCAGCACGACGTCCGGTCCGACGCCGAGCGGCAGCTCGCCGTAGCGCTCGTCGTAGTAGTCCGCGCCGAGCAGCACCGATCGCGACACGCGCGCGCCGGGGTGGATCGCCGTGCGCACGCCGACGACGCTGTTGGAGACTTCGCAGGTGTCGAGCAGCGCGCCTTCGGCGATCAGCGCCTCGTCGACGCGGCAGTTGTGCAGCCGCGCCGGCGGCAGGAAGCGCGGCCGCGTGTAAATCGGCCGGCTCTCGTGGAAGAAGCTGAACGGCGAGTCGCGGTGCGTCAGCATCACGTTCACGTCGTAGAACGACTCGACCGTCCCGACGTCCGCCCAGTAGCCGCGATAGAGATACGCGTGGACGCGGTGCGTCGTGATCGCGCTCGGGATCACCTCGCGGCCGAAGTCGACGCCGCGCGTGCCGTTGAGCACGTCGTAGAGCACGTCGCGCGAGAACACGTAGATGCCCATCGACGCGAGGAACGGCTTGTCGGGCGAGAGCAGTCCGGCGGGCGAGTGCGCGGGCGCGCTCGATCGCATCTCCGCGAGCCGCGCCGGCGTCGGCTTCTGATCGAAGCCGACGATCTGGCCGCTCACGTCGAAGCTGAAGATGCCCATGTCCGTGCCGAGCTCGGGCGACACCGGCTGCGCCGCGATCGTGATGTCCGCGTCGCGCTCGATGTGCGCTTCGATCAGCTCGGCGAAGTCCATGCGGTAGAGGTGATCGCCGGCGAGCACGAGGTAGTACTCGGCGTCGACGTCGCGGAAGTGCCGCTCGGCCTGACGCACCGCGTCGGCCGTGCCCTGGAACCAGTGCTCGCCTTCGGGCGTCTGCTCGGCGGCGAGCACTTCGACGAAGCCGCCGGAGAACACGTCCATGCGGTACGTCTGCGCGATGTGCCGGTTGAGCGACGCCGAGTTGAACTGCGTCAGCACGTAGATCCGCTCGAGGCCCGCGTGCAGACAGTTGCTGATGGGGATGTCGATCAGGCGCCACTTGCCGGCAATGGGCACGGCCGGCTTCGATCGCTGCTGGGTCAGGGGGAACAGGCGGGTGCCGCGGCCGCCGCCAAGGATGATCGTCAGGACGTCGTTCACCGCGTCATTGTACCGCCGGGCCATCGGCGCGACGGGCGCTGCACCATCGTGCAGCACCACGCCGCCGCGTCGTCGCTGTAACGTCCAGCGAACACGCGACTTGCAGATGTCACAGAGAGTTTACACGCGCGAGGCGCCGGGCGCGGTATGTACTGTGCGCGCAATGAAGACGGAGGAACGGTTCATGGTCACCCTCGAACGCAACCACGACGGACACACCCGGCGCGTCGTCATCACGAGAGGAGTCGTGGGGTGGGACGTCCGCGAGGAGCGTGACAGCCGCGTCGTGCGGCAGATCACCTATCGCGACTGGCATCGCGTCGAGCGCGTGATGCAGGCGTTCGAGCTGGAGCAGGCGGCCTACTCGACGAACCGGTAGCCGAGGCCGACGACGGTCTCGATTTGCGCGCCGGCGGCGCCGAGCTTCGAGCGCAGGCGGCCGACGTGCACGTCGACCGATCGCGTCTCGATCGACTGGTCGTAGCCCCACACGCGCTCCAGCAGGCGATCGCGCGACAGCACGCGGTTGCGGTTCTCCACCAGGCAGCGGAGCAGATCGAACTCGCGCCGCGTGAGCCGCACGGGCGCGCCGTCGACGGTCACGATCACGGCGTCGAAATCGGCGGCCAGATGGCGGCCGCGGTAGATTGCCACGCCGCCGGTCTTGGCGGCCGTGCGGCGCCGCAGCACCGCGCGCACGCGTGCCGCGAGCTCGCGCAGGCTGAACGGCTTGGTGATGTAGTCGTCGGCGCCGAGATCGAGGCCGGACACGCGATCGGACTCGCCCGTCCGCGCCGTCAGCATGATGATCGGCAATTGCGCCGTCGTCGGCCTGGCGCGCAGCAGGCGGCAGACCTCCGTGCCGTCCACGGCCGGCAGGTTCAGATCCAGGATCAGCAGATCGGGAGGCGCGTCGCGCACGGCCTGCAGCGCGGCGTCGCCGCTCGTGACGACGTCGACGCGCGCGTCGCCGGTCCGTTCCAGGGTGTGCTTGATGAGCGTCGCGATGTCCGGCTCGTCGTCGACGACGAGGACCCGGGGCGGCACGGCAGCGGTGGCAGTCACGGATCGAGCGTAGGCATGCGGCGTTTCCCGCCCGTGACGCGCCCGTTAAATGTCCGTTACGGTCCGCCGTTACATTGACGTTACAATCTTCCGCGTGGCCTTCAGCATCCGGCTGTTTCCGAAGGACGAGCAGTTCTTCGACCTCTACAACAAGATGGCGGACGAGATTCGGGCGGCCGCGGGCCTGCTCGAGCAGCTGCTCGCCGCCGATCCGCCCGACGTGAGCAAGGTCGATCCCATCAAGGACGCCGAGCACCGGTGCGACGCGCTGACGCACGACACGATCCAGCGGCTGCACCGCACGTTCGTCACGCCGTTCGATCGCGAGGACCTCTACGCGCTGGCGACGAGCCTCGACAACGTCATGGACGCGATCGATCACGCGGCGCAGCTCGTGCGGCTCTACCGCATCGAGCGCGTGCGTCCCGGCGCGCGCGAGCTGGCGCACACGGTCACGGCCTCGGCCGATCGGCTGCACCTCGCGCTGCAGGCGCTCGCGAGCAAGAAGCCGGTGCACCCGCACGCGGTCGAGATCAACCGGCTCGAGAACGAAGCGGATCGCGTCTATCAGGAAGCCGTGCGGACCCTCTTCGACAGCGAGAAGGATCCGATCATGGTCATCAAGTGGAAGGAGTTCTACGACATGCTCGAGGTGATCACGGACTGTTGCGAGGACGTCGCGAACGTCATCGAAGGCGTCGTCGTCAAGCACGGGTAAGGATCGCCA
>CAZNMF010000011.1:0-2929 GCA_964573795.1 uncultured Solibacteraceae bacterium | reverse complement strand
AGTGCGCCGACATCGTCGGCTTCGAGACCGGGAAGTGATCGGACAGCTCGCCGGCCGACATCGGCCGCTCGCGCAGGAGTTGCAGCACGCGCCGGCGTGTCGGATCGGCGAGCGCCTTGAACACGCGATTCACGTGTCAATATTTAGCTAAACATCGAAACGTTGTCAAGCCGGCGGGGGGCGATGGCGACCGCTGGGGGCTCTCTACCTCCCGCCAGCGGGCTGATCGGTAAGCGCGGATGCGACCCCGCGCTCACCACGCTATTGCGATCGCAGCGCGTCGACGGGATCGATCCGTGTGACCCGGCGCGCGGGCACGTAGCTGGCGACGACGGCCGCGGCCAGCAGGCCCGCGCCCATGATCGCGTACGTCAGCGGATCCACCGGGCTCACGTCGACGAGCAGCGACGACATCAGGCGCGAGAGCGGCAGCGCGACGACGAGCCCGACGATCACGCCGAGCGCGCCCCAGAACAGCCCGTGCCGGACGAACATGAGCTGCAGCCCACCGTGCCGCGCCCCGAGCGCGAGCCGGATGCCGATCTCGCGCGTCCGCTGCGACACGGCGTACGAGATCACCGCGTAGATGCCGACGACCGCGAGCAGCAGCGCCATGCCGCCGCTGATCGCGAGCAGCGTCAGCGTGAACGCGGTTCGCGCCATCGACCGGTCGTAGATCTCCGCCATCGTCTGCAGTTGCGTCACGGGAATGCCGGCGCCGGTCGCTGACACCGCGCGGCGGATGTCGCTCGCCAGGCTCTCGGACCCGGCGCGCGGACTGCGCAGGAGAAACGCCATCGAGCCCTGATTGCGCAGCGGCCAGTAGACCGTCGTCGGCGCAGGGCGATCGACGCCATCCTGGCGGACGTCGGCAACGACGCCGACGATCTCGCTCCATTGATCGTTGGGCGTCGATCGGATGCGCTTGCCGATGGCGGAAGCCGCCGTGCCCCACAACTCCCGCGCGAGCCCGTCGCTGACGATCGCGACCTGCCGTTTCTCGTGAATGTCGGTCCAATCGTATTCGCGGCCCGCGACGACCGGCGTACCCAGCGTGTGGAACGCGCCCGGCGCGGCCGTGACGAAGCGTCGCAGCGGCGGGATCGCATTCGGCGCGTACGTGTGGTCGCTGGCGAAGACGGGATCCTGCGAGTTGGACCCGGTCATGGGAATCGCGCTGGTGAGGCCCACGTGCGTCACGCCGGGAATGGCGGCGAGGCGATCGGCCAGATCGTGCTGCAACTGCCGCCGGCGCGTCTCGTCGCTGGCCGCGTCGCCCGTGATCGCCAGACGCAGCGTCTGCAGCGACGCCGGATCGGCGAAGCCCGGCGCGACGCTTCGCATCGCGTGAAACGTGCGGATCATCAGTCCCGATCCGACGAGCAGCACCAGCGCCAGCGCGACCTGCGTCATCGTCAGCACGTTGCGCGTCAGGCTGCGATCGCGGCCCGCGCTCGCGTTGCGATTGTCGGCGCGAAGCGCGTCCACGAGCTGGACGCGGCCGCGCTTGACGATCGGCACCGCGCCGAAAATCACGCTGACGACGACGGAGAGCGCGAGCGCGAAGGCGAGCGACGTGACGTCCACGGAGACCGTGCTGCCGCGCGGCAGGCGGATCGCTTCCATCGCGAGGACGAGCTTCACGGCGCCGATCGCGAGCACGACGCCGACGAGGCCCGCGGCGAGGCCGAGCAGCAGGCTCTCGACGAGCATCTCGCGCGCCAGCCGTCCGGGCCCCGCGCCGATGGCCGCGCGCACGGCGAGCTCCTGGGTGCGGCTTTCCGTCCGCACGAGCACGAGGTTGGCGACGTTCGCGCACGCGATCAGCAGGACGACCCCGAGCGTCGCCATGATGACCCACAGGCTCCTGCCGATGTCGCCGACGAGATCGTCGACGAGCGGCCGTACGTTGGGACCGAGGCGCGCCTCGTCGAGCTGCTTCACGCTGAACCCGTCCGGCGGCGGAAAGAGCGTCATCTCCAGCGCGATCATGCGGGCGACGTCGTCGTCGATCTGCCGAATGGTGACGCCGGGCTTCAGACGTCCGACGGCGTTGAAGTTGTAGCCGGCGAGATGGACCTTCGCGCGGTCGAAGCGGAGCGGCATCACGACGTCGTGTGCCGCGTCCATGAACCAGAAGCTGCGCGGCAGCACGCCGATGACCTCGCGCGTGGCGCCGTCGATCGTGAGGCGGCGCCCGACGACGGCGGGATCGCCGCCGAATCGCCGCTGCCAGTAGCCGTAACCGAGCATCACGACCTCCGGGCTGCCGTCGGCGTCGTCGCGCTCGGCGAAGGGACGTCCGAGCGCGGGCTGCACGCCGAGCATCGGCAGCAGACGGAACGTCGCGAGCAGGCCGTCCACACGCTCCGGCAGCTCGTTGCCGGTCACGGTGGCCGACGTGCGCGTCCAGATGGCGACGTCGGCGAGCGTCTGCGAGTGCTCGCGGTAGGCGACGTAGTCCGCGATCGAGGCATTGAGATCGTCGATGTTCACGCCCGGTGCCTTCTGCCAGAGGCCCACGAGCCGATCCGGCTCGGGAAAGGGCAGCGGGCGAAGCAGGACGCCGTTGACGACGCTGAAAATCGCCGTGTTCGCGCCGATGCCCAGCGCCAGCGTGAGCAGCGTCGCGAGTGTGAACAGGGGCGTGCGCACGAGCCGGCGCGTAGCGTGCCGTGCGTTCCGTATGAGCTCGGACATGGCGGACGAACCCGTCAGGACCGGCGAAGTTGCACCGCCGCCTCCGTCGACCCTCGATGCGGCAAATTGCCACACGATGCCGCGCGCTGCGCCGTGAGATCGTGACGCGATGGCTCCTCGCGTCCTCCGCACGCTCGTCTGCGCCTTCGCGTTCCTTTTCGGGCTTGCGGCCGCTCCCGCTTTCGCGCAGGACACCGTCAACTTCGCCACGCTGAGCGGCACGGTCACG
>CAZNMF010000010.1:0-2254 GCA_964573795.1 uncultured Solibacteraceae bacterium | reverse complement strand
GCCATTCTTCTCTGCGTCGCGACGCTGATTGCCTGCTTTGTTCCTGCCCGCCGCGCCGCATCTATAAATCCCATACAGGCCTTTCGGACAGAATGACCAAGGTCCATCGACATCGGACTTACGGCATGACGTAGCGCACGTCAGGACTCGATCAGCAGCACACCCGGATCTTCGACCAGCTCCTTGACGCGCACGAGGAATCGCACGGCTTCGGCGCCGTCGACGATGCGGTGGTCGTAGGTGAGCGCGGTGTACATCATCGGCCGCAGGACGATCTGGCCGTTGACGCCGACGGGACGTTCTTTGATTGCGTGCAGGCCGAGGATGCCGACCTGCGGCGGATTGAGGATCGGCGTGCTCATCAGCGAGCCGAACACGCCGCCATTGGTGATGCTGAACGTGCCGCCCTTGATGTCCTCGAGCGTGAGCGTGCCGTCGTTCGCCTTGCGCGCGAAGTCGCGGATTGCGCTCTCGATCGCGGCGAACGACAGCGCGTCCGCGTCGCGCAGCACGGGCACGACGAGGCCCTCGGGCGCGCCGACCGCGACGCCGATGTCGTAGTAGTGCTTCAGCACCATCTCGTCGCCCTGGATCTCCGCGTTGAGACGCGGGAACTCGCGGAGCGCGGCGATGGCGGCCTTCACGAAGAACGACGCGATGCCGAGGCCGATGCCGTACTTCGTCTTGAACGATTCCTTGTGCCGCTCGCGCAGCGCCATCACGGCGCTCATGTCGACCTCGTTGAAGGTCGTGAGCATCGCGGCGGTCTGCTGCGCTTCGACGAGGCGCCTGGCGATCGTCGCGCGGCGCTTCGACATGCGGACGCGCTCGTCCTGACGCGAGCCGGCAGGACGCGGCGCCGGCGGCGCAACGGGCGCGGGGCGCGGGGCTGGCGTGGACGCTTTTGCGACGGCCGGTGCCGGCGCGGAGGCTGGCGCGGCCGCAGGCGTCGCGACGGACGCCGACTTGTCGACGTCCGCCTTCGTCACGCGCGGGCCTTCGGCCTTGACGCTCGACAGCTCGACGTTGGCTTCGCGCGCGGCCTTGCGCGCCGACGGCGTCGCGGCGACGTCGCGACCGTCGACTTTCGCCGCAGGCTTTTCTGTCGCCGCAGCAGCCGGCGCGGCCGCGGCGGCGCCCGATCCCGCGGCGATCGTCCCGAGCACCTCGCCGATCTTCACGTCGGTCCCCGCCGCGTGCGCGATCGACTCGAGCACGCCGTTCTGCGGCGCGGTGACTTCGACGTCGACCTTGTCCGTCTCGAGCTCGACGAGCGCCTCGCCGGCCGACACGGCATCTCCGGGCTGCTTCAGCCAGCGCGCCACGCGCGCGTCGACGATCGACTCTCCCATCTCGGGCACGACGATGTTCACGGCCATGATTGCGGGGTCCTCACTTGTTCGATTTTGCCGTCTGGCGCTTCGCCGACTGACGCGCGTCCTTCTGCAGGTCGAACGCTCGCGCGACGAGCCCTTCCTGCGTCTGCGAGTGACGCGCCGCCGATCCTTCCGACGGGCTCGAGCTGCGCGGCCGCGCGAGCACGGCCAGCCGCTTCGCGCCGACGAGCCCTTCGAGCGACGGGCGGACGAACTCCCACGCGCCCATGTTCTCCGGCTCTTCCTGCACCCAGACGATCTCTTCCACGTTCCGGTACGTCTCGATCGTCGCGTGGACCTCGTTGACCGGCAGCGGATACAACTGCTCGACGCGACAGATCGCCACGTGCGGATTCGCCGCGCGGTGCGCGCTCGTCAGCAGATCGACGGCCACCTTGCCCGTGCAGAAAATCAATCGCCGCACATCCGCGGCGCGCGCCGCCGCGTCCGCATCGTCGATCACCTTCATCCAGCGGCCTTCCGCCAGATCCGTCGGCGCCGACGCGACGAACGGATGGCGCAGCAGGCTCTTCGGCGTGAGGACGACGAGCGGCAGCGGATCCTTGACGAGGAGCGCGGCCTGACGCCGCAGCAGATGGAAGTACTGCGCGGCCGTCGTGCAGTTGGCGACGCGCATGTTGATGTCGGCCGCGAGCTGCAGGAAGCGCTCGGGCCGCGCGCTGGCGTGGTCCGGTCCCTGCCCTTCGTAGCCGTGCGGCAGCAGCAGCACGAGCGATGGCTCCTGGCCCCACTTCGCGCGCGCCGACAGCACGAACTCGTCGAGCGTGAGCTGCGCGCCGTTGATGAAGTCGCCGTACTGCGCTTCCCAGATCACGAGGCGCTCGGGCGCCTGCACGTTGTAGCCGTACTCGAAGCCG
>CAZNMF010000009.1:0-4534 GCA_964573795.1 uncultured Solibacteraceae bacterium | reverse complement strand
GTGTTCTCGACGATCGGGCTCTGGATGTTCTTGCGGTCCGCCGCGAACTTGCTCATCGGCACGTCGAGCGCGATCGGGCCCTCGAGATGCGCGCCAGTGATCTGGCCGCGGCGGTTCATGCCGACGAGCGCGGCGGCGTCGACCGTCGCCGGCATGTCGGGGTTGACGAACTCGAGCGCGGTCAAGAGCGCGACGTTCGGCTCCGCCTTGCCCAGCGCCTGCGCGACGAGAATCGCGTTGCGCGTGATGTCGGCCTTCTGGGCGAGCGTTGGCGCGATGTTGATCGCCGCGTCGGTCATCAGCATCAAGCGCGGGATGTGCGGCACCTGGAACACGATAACCTGGCTGAGCTGCGCGCCCGTGCGCAGCCCGCGCTCGCGATCGACGATGCCGCGAATGAGCGTCGCGGTCGTGACCTTGCCCTTCATCAGGAAGTCGGCCTTGCCCTCGCGGACGAGATCGATCGCCTGGCGCACCGACGCTTCTTCGCCGGTGGTGGGGACGATCGCATCCGGCTTCAGCGCGTAGCCGACCTTCTTCGCCGACGCCTCGATCTTCGACGGCGTGCCGACGAGAATCGGGGTGGCCAGGCCGAGCGGTTCGGCCTGGCCCAGACTCTCGAGCACGTCCGGATCGTGCGCTTCGACGACGGCGATGCGCGCCGGCCCGAGCTGGCGCGCGCGCTCGATCAGTTCGGAGAAACTGCTAATCATGTCGCGATGCGCTTCCTTCAGAATTTCACATGGAGTCGTGGAGATCTTGGAGGGATCCGACCGGCGCCGCGTTCGCGGCGCCTCGTGTCCGACGAGATCACGGAAATGAGCGCCGCCTGTCGTCCAATGTGGCGTTCTTTCCGCGATCTCGTCGGACACGAGAGCGGCCCGGCTACGCCGGGCCGTCAGGTCGGTCGCCTCCATGTCTCCATGTGCCAAATGAGCTAGCTGGCCTTCTTCATGACCTGGTCGACGATCGCCTTGAACTCGTCCTCGTTCAGCAGATCTTTCTTCTGGAACGACTTCTCTTTGATCAGCGGGATCATCGCCATCATCTGCTCTTCGGTGGCCTTGATCTTCAGCTTCTCGCACCACTCCTGCACGGACGGCAGGCCGCTGTTCTTGCCGATGACGATCCCGACCGGCTTCTGGCCGACCAGCTCCGGCGAGAACGGCACGTACTCGAGCGGGTGCTTCTCGCGCGCCTTGCGGAAGAAGCCCGCGACGATGCCCGACTCGATCTGATAGAGCAGGTCGCCGACGATCGGCCGGTTGCCCGGAATCGTGACGCGCGCGAGGTCGAGCACGAACTTCGACGTCTCGCAGAACAGTTCCGTCTTGATCCCCGTCTCCACGCCGTACATCGTCTTCAGCGCGAGCACCGTGTCCTCGAGCGGAACGTTGCCGGCGCGCTCGCCGAGGCCCGTGATCGTCACCTGCGCGACCGACGCGCCCGCCTGCAGCGCGGCGATCGTGTTCGCGACGCCGAGGTTGTAGTCCATGTGACAGTGAATCTCGATCGGCTTCTTCAGCCGCCTCGCGACCTTCTTGACGACGTGGTACACGGCCTCGGGTCCGACGCCGCCGAAGCTGTCGGCGATCGTGTACGCGTCCATGTGGCCTTCGGTCGCCACCTGCTCGGCGATGTCCAGCAGCCGGCTCACCTCGGTGCGCGTCGAGTCGATCGTGAAGAACACCGTGTAGAGCCCGAGCTCCTTGGCGGCGAGCGTGGCCTCGATCGACGACTTCATCGCGCGATCGACCGTCCAGCCGTACGCGTTCTTGATGATGTGATCGCTCGACGGGATCTCGACGATGACGCCGCTCGCGCCGCACTCCTTGGCGGCCCGGATGTCGGCCGGGACGCAGCGCGCGAACGAGAAGATCTGGGACTTCAAGCCGAGCGCGGCGATGTCCGAGATGGCCGCGCGGTCCTGCGGCGAGACGGCCGGCATGCCGGCCTCGATGCGGTGCACACCCATCGCGGCGAGCTTCTTGGCGATGGCGACTTTCTCTTCGCGGCGGAAGACCACCTTCGTCTGCTGCTCGCCGTCGCGCAGCGTGACGTCATGGAACTTGATCTTCTTCGGGAAATTGAACGGCTTCCGCACTTCGGGGAGCCAGTTCCACGGACTCGTGAACCACTGCTTGGTCTTCCAGGCGCTCATTGCTCTTCCTCCAACTACCTGTCAACTTCGAACTGCCATAGCGTTTTTCCGAATCGTTGTAGCCGGCGGCTTCAGCCCGCCGGACCCCGCAGGGCTGAAGCCCTGCGGCTACGCCTACCCTAACGTTCCGCGCGCCTCAGCGCGCGGTCCATCCGCCGTCGATCAGGATCGACGCGCCGGTGACGAACGACGACCCGGGCGAGGCGAGATAGACGATGAGCGACGCGAGCTCGTCGAGCTCGCCCCAGCGGCCCATCGGAATGTTGCGCACGAACTCCTGATACTTGACCGGGTCGTTCAGGAGCGGGCGGTTCATCTCCGTGCCGAACGGCCCCGGGCAGATCGCGTTGACCGTCACGCCCGTGCCGGCCCACTCGAGCGCGAGCACGCGCGTGAGTGCCGTGACGCCGGCCTTGGCTGACGCGTACGGCGCGCGGCCGGGCAGCGCGATGAAGGACAGGATCGATCCGAGGTTGATGATGCGGCCCCAGCCGCGCTTCGCCATCTCGGGCCCAATCGCGCGCGAGCAGAGGAACGGCCCTTTCAGATTCGTGTCGAGCACCGAGTCCCAGTCCGCTTCGCTCAGCTCGTGGACCGATCCGCGGATGTTGTTGCCCGCGTTGTTGACGAGGATGTCGATCGGGCCGAGCGCTTCGGGCACTTCGGCGGCGAGCCGCGTCACGTCGGCGAGGCTCGTCACGTCGGCGGCGAACGCCTTGACGCGCCGGCCCGTGGCCGTCGCGATCTCCGCCGCCGTCTCTTCGAGCGGCCCGACGCTGCGCGCCGCCAGCGCGACATCGGCGCCGGCTTCCGCGAGCGCGAGCGCCATCGTGCGTCCGAGACCACGCGCGCCGCCGGTGACGAGCGCGACCTTGCCGGTCAGTTTGAAGCTGTCGAGTACGTGGGTGTGAGACATAGTGCGATGGGGATGAAACCGAGAGCCGTCTGTCGCCGGTTGAACCGGCCAAGTATATAGCGGACGCACCACACATCGGCACGGCGCGCGTGATGCGCGCAGAGGTTAGACCACCGACTGATCGGGAATCAGTCGTGGTGTGCGGACGTGGCGGCCGACGCGCCGGAGAGAAAGAGCGAGGCGAACAGACTGCCGAGCTGCTCCGGCGCAAGCGGGCCGTCCGGACGGAACCACAGCATCGTCCGGTTGGTGAGGCTGAAGAGATAGAGCGTGAGCAGGCTCGCCGGCAGGTCCGTTCGAATGACGCCGGCGCGGCGGCCATCGTCGATCACCGAGCGGACGAACGTCTCGTACGCCTCGCGCAGTGCTGCCACGGCGGCGCGGTCGTCGCCCGACAGCGCGCGGAGCTCGAGGAGCGAGGTCGCGTGCTGGTTCTGATGGCGCAGGAGGCTGTCGACGTGCGCCGCGGTCAGCACGCGCAGGCGCTCGAGCGGATCGATCGCCAGCGCAACGGCCGTGCCCACGTCGCCCTGGATGCTCTGCAGGGACTTCGTGCACACCGAGTGGAGCAGGCCGCTCTTGCTGCGCGTGTGGTGATAGAGCGACGCCTTCTGGATGCCGAGCAGCGACGCGATCTCGCGCGCCGTCGTCGCGTCGTACCCTTTCGTCCGAAACAGGAAGGCCGCGGCGTCCAGGACGCGATCGGCCGTGCGCGCCGACGCGGCCACCGCCGGCGGCGTCCACGGGCGGGGATCGCCGTTCGGCAACGGGACCGGCCACGTCGCCCGCGCGTGCGCACGATTGACGGCCACGCCGTGCAGCCACAGGTCGAGCAGGTGGGCCGTCAGCTCGTCGCGGCTATAGGTGCCGTCGGGCCGGTACCACAGCAGCACCCACGAGAGCAGATTGACGAGCGACAGCGTCAGCGCGCGCGCATCGACGTCGGCGCGGATCAGGCCGGCGTCCTGCGCCGCGGCGATCGTCAGCCGCGCCAGATCGCGGCACTGCGAGAGGCTCGCGCGCAGCGGCGCCTGCCGATCCGGCGAGATCGACCGGAGCTCGAAGGCCAGTGTCGCGTGGGCCTTGCGATGGTCCAGCTCCGCCCGGAGCAGCGCGCAGATGAGCGGCTTGAGGCATCGCTCCGGTGCCGTCGCCCCTGCGACGCTCGCATGCGCGGCCGCGTTCAGCTCGTCCAACGCGGCCTGGCAGATCTCGCACAGCAGGTCTTCCTTGCTCGACACGTGATGGTAGAGCGAGGCCTGTTGCAGGCCCATCACCGCGGCAATCTGTCGCGTGGTCGTGGCTCGATAGCCTCGGGTCCAGAACAGGTCCGCTGACGTTTCGAGGAGCCGTTGACGGCTAGAGAGCTGAGAACGTATAGGTGCGGTCACTGCAGACGACGATGCGCGCGTGCGCATGCCGGACGCACATTGTAACGAAGTCCAACCGCGAAAATG
>CAZNMF010000008.1:0-9978 GCA_964573795.1 uncultured Solibacteraceae bacterium | reverse complement strand
GATAGACTCTGCGCGCATGGACCTGCCCGTCAACGCCTTCAAGCGCGCGCTCGCGGATGGCCGGCTGCAAATCGGCCTGTGGTCGTGTCTGTCGAGCCCGAACACCGTCGAAGTCATCGCCGGATCGGGCTTCGACTGGATCCTGTTCGACACCGAGCACTCGCCGAACGACGTGCCGATGGTGCTCGATCAGCTGCGCGCGGCCGTCGGCGGCACGGCGCATCCGATCGTGCGACCCGTGTGGAACGACACCGTGCTGATGAAGCGGTTCCTGGACATCGGCGTGCAGACGTTCCTCGTGCCGTACGTCCAGAACGCGGAGGAAGCGCGCAAGGCCGTCGCGGCGACGCGCTATCCGCCCGACGGCGTGCGCGGGTTCGCGGTCGCGACGCGCGCGTCGCGGTTCGGGCGCGTGACGGGCTACCACGCGCGTGCGGCCAGCGAGATCTGCGTGCTGGTCCAGGTGGAGACGCGCGCGGCCTCGAGGGAGATCGAAGCGATCGCGGCCGTCGACGGCGTCGACGGCGTGTTCATTGGGCCGGGCGATCTCTCGGCCGACCTCGGCCATCTCGGCAATCCGGCCCATCCCGATGTCCAGGCGGCCATCGAAGACGCGATCGTCCGCATCAAAGCCGCCGGCAGCGTCCCCGGCATTCTGACCGGCGACGAGACGCTCGCGCGTCGATACATCGAGCTCGGCTGCGGCTACGTCGCGGTCGGATCGGACATCGGGATTCTGGCGCGCGGCAGCGAGCAGCTCGCAGCGAAGTTCAAGACGTCGAGATGACGGCCGGGCCGACGTCGCGCATCTTCACCGCGCCGCCGCCGGAAGCAGCTCGTCGTTCGTCCATGGACGCTTGCGCTCGGCGTTGCGCGCACGCACGTCCTTGACGACGGCTGGATCGACGGGCGCGCCGGCCTGTCCCCACTCACGACGAATGTAGGTGAGCACGCTCGCGATCTCCTCGTCGCTCATCGTTTGTCCCAACGGCGGCATCAGACCGATCGTCCCTTCTTTGCCGTTGAGCAGAATGCGGATGGGGACGTCCGGCGACGCGAGCGCGAGCGGCGACGCGATCAGCGACGCCGCCGTGCGCTCCTGACCGCGGCCGTCGGGCTGATGGCACGCCTGACACGTGCTCTTGTAGATGTTCTCGCCGGCCTCGAAGCGGCGCAGATCCGCGCCCGTCAGCGGCGCCACGGGCGCCGCGACACCCGGCTTGCCTGGCCACTCGATGCGGCGCAGCAGCGACGTCGCGCGTTCGGCGAACGGACCACTGCTCGCCGCGACGGTCGCGAGCGGCTGCGGCTCGCGGCTGAGACGCAGCGTCTGCCCTCCGCGTCCGCCGCCGCCGGCCGCGCCAGTGGCGCCGCCCGCGCGTCCACCGCGCGCGGGTAAGACGGCTGTCGCCGGCTGCGCCGTCTGGGCCGTCGTCGCGCTCGCCGGTGATGCGCCATTCGGCGCTTGGGGCGACGCGACGAACGGATTGACGAAGTTCGACGCGGCCGCTTCGGGCCCGCCGGGAAACGCGCGATCGCCGCCGGGGCCGCCGCGCGCACCGGGGCACGTCGGGCACGGCGCGTTTGCCGCAAGCGGGCCAGGGCCGCCGCGGCGCGCAGGCGTGCCGGGCATCTGCGCGCCGGCCAGCGCGACTTCGGCGCCGCGTAAGAGCGCCGCGCGCTGCCACTCGGATCGATGCTCGTCGGCTACGCGCGCAAACACCGACTGGATCGCCGCGTCCTGTCCGCCGCGGATCACGAGCGCCGTCAGCATGACGATCGCGTCCTCGCGCGTCTGCGTCTGCACATCCGGCTGCAACAGGCGCTCGAGCACCGCGACTTCGCTGCCACGCAGACCGCTCAACGTCGCATCCATGGCAATCGGATCGCCGGCATGCCGCTCGAGAAACGCGACCGCCGCCGCTTCCTTCACGCCCGGCGCCATCGCGCCAATCGACGCCGCCAGCTGATGCCGCACCGGCCAGTCCGCATCGTCGAGCCGCTTCAACACCGCGGCCTGGATCGGATGATTCGGCTCGCCGAGCCATCGCTCCGCGATGCGAATCGACGACGCGCGCACGTCGCGATCCGGATCCTCGAGCGTCTTCATGACGAGCGCAGGCTCGATCGCGTCGAGGCCGTCGAGCACCCACAGCGCCTTGAGCCGCGTGCGCGCCGGCGCGCCGCTCTCGACGATCGAGACGAGCGCCGGCACGACGGATCGATCGCGGCGCTCGACGAGCATCCGCTGCGCGGTGTCGCGATACCAGCCGTTCGGATGCGACAGCACGCCCACGAGCTGCGCGGACGTCATCGTGGAGAGCGCCGGCTTCGGCGCGCGCGTCGTCGTCTCGTACATCACGCGATAGATGCGGCCGAGGCCGATCGGCTGCTCGAGCTTGCGTGACAGGACTTGATCGCGCAGATATTCCGTGATGTCGCTCCGCTGCTGCACGATGCCGCGATACATGTCGACGATGTAGAGCGTGCCGTCGGGCGCGTTGGTGAGATTGACGGGACGGAAACGCTCGTCCGTCGCGGAGAGGAACTCGGCGTCCGGATACGCCTTGTGCGCGACGAGCGTCGTGCCCGTGTCGGTGAGGGTGAGCCGGCTGACCGTGTTGCCCGCGGGCTCGGCGACGAAGACGTTGCCGTAGAGATCGGACGGCAACCGATCGCCGCGATAGATGGTCGGCGCCGTCGACGACGTGAATTTCGCGAGCCGGCCATCGTCTCGCAGAATGCCGGTCTGATAGCCGCGGTTGACGCCGCGCGTCGGCCGCACCGGCCACACGACGTTCTCTTCGCCGTTCTCGCCGGACATCGACTCGTAACTGCCGCGCGTGCGCAGCAGCCGCGGATGGCGCGCATAGTACGGCGTCGGCACGAAGTCGAGGTGCAGGACGTTCTCGTTCGTCGCGCGGCAGATGCGCCCCGCGTCGTCCTGCGTGACGCCCCACTGGCCCCGATCGAGCGTCGGCAGCGTCTCGATCGTGCCGGACGCGGTCTCGTGGAAGTACACGTCGCTGTTCGCCGTGTACATCCGGTTGTCGAGCGCCCAGTAGAAGCCGTTCGCGTTGTGCTCGAAGCTGGCTTCGCGACGGCCGAAGCGATCGGTGATCAGCGTCTTCGTATCCGCGCGCAGGTCGCCGTTCGTGTCGCGCATCAGCCAGACGTTCGGCGTCTCCTCGACGAGCACGCCCTGTTCGAGGATCGCGATCGATCGCGCCTGAATCAGGCCGTCCGCGAACACCGTCCGCTTGTCCATCCGGCCGTCGTCGTCGGTGTCTTCGAGCACGACGATGCGGCCGATCGGATCGAACTGACCGGTGAAGAGGATGTCGCGCATGTACTCCGGCGCTTCGACGACCCACAGGCGGCCGTCGGGATCCCACGTCGCGAACACGGGATCCTGCACGAGCGGTTCGCTCGCGACGAGCTCGAGCCGATAGCCCGGCGGCATGAACATCGTCTGCATCGACTCGGCCGGCGTGAGCACGGGCGCGTCGTTCGAGACCGATTGCAGACCGGGCGGCCAGGGACGGTTGACGGGAAACGACTGACGGCCGGAGATGACCGTCACGGCCGCGACGATCAACAACAGGGCGACGCGCAGCCGGATGATCATGGAAGCGCCGCAGGATTCGATGGGCGGAGCGTGGAGCATCTTCGATCAAAATCGTGCGCCGCACAAGAAATCACGGCTTGTCGTCGCGGCCGGGCACGGCGAAAATGCGTCGAGCGAACACGGCATGTCCTTCGCCCTTGCCTGGCGTGCGATCCGCGCGACTCCCGGAACGTCCGCCTTTTGCGTCAGCGCATCACCTCGGTGCACGGCGGACGGCAGTAGCGGGATGACCCCACTCTCCTTGACGGTCTAGGACACAGGCGTTATAGTCCTAGATCGTCTAGGAGAGACGCATGCCGAAGCCCGTCGATCTGCTGCAAGGCACGCTGGACCTGCTGATCCTCAAGGCCGTGTCGCTCGGCCCGCTGCATGGCTACGGCGTGCTTCTGCGCCTGCACCAGCTGACCGACAACCGGTTTCAGATCCAGCAGGGGTCGCTGTATCCCGCGCTGTACCGGCTCGAGCATCAGGGCCTCATCGCCGGTGAGTGGGGCGCCTCCGACAATAACCGCCGTGCGCGGTTCTACACGCTGACCTCCGCCGGCCGCCGGCAGTTCCAGAAGGAAACGCGCCAGTGGCACGAGCAGGCGGACATCATCGCCGCCGTGCTCAAGGCGACGCCGGAGGAGATGTGATGGTCGCGCGGCTGCGATCGTGGTGGCGCGCGGCCTTCCGACGGCCGCGCCTGAACGACGAGATCGTCGACGAGCTGGCGCACCACGTCGCGGTGTACGCGGCCGATCTCGAGCGCGGCGGTCTGCCGCACGACGAGGCCGTGCGGCGGGCGCGGGCCGAGCTGGGCGGCGTTGACGGCCGCCGCGAGGCCTGCCGGCAGGCGCTGGGTCTGCGTCTGCTCGACGACATGCGCAACGACATCCGCTACGCGTGTCGGCTATTGCGCCGCTCGCCCGGCTTCACCGTCGCGGCCGTTCTTTCACTCGCGCTCGGCATCGGCGCGAACGTCGCCATCTTCAGCCTGGTGGATGAAGTCCTGGTGGCGTCGATACCGGTCGCTCATCCCGAACGTCTGTTCTTCGTCGACAACAGCGGCGGCAAATCTGGCGGGAGCAACGGACCGCCGTACCCGTGCTACGAGCTGATGCGCGATCGGACGCGGCAGTTGTCCGGGCTGGCGATGTTCGCGGCCAACAGCCTGCGCGTCACCATCGACGGCAGCGAAGAGCGCGTCCACGGCCAGTACGCGTCGGGCAACTATTTCGCCGTCCTCGGCGTGCGTGCCGCGCGCGGCCGTGTAATCACCGCGGCCGACGACGCGCCCGGTGGCGGAGGCGGGCCGGACGGCCCGGTCGTCGTCATCAGCGATCGCTTCTGGAAGCGGCGCTTCGGCGCGAATCCGTCCGTCATCGGCGCACACGTGCAATTGGGCGGTCGAACGATGACGATCGTCGGCGTCACGCCGCCCGAGTTCTTCGGGCTCACCGTGGGCGCGCCGGTGGACATGACCGTTCCGGTGACGCTGTCCGACGCCAACCTGTCCGAAACACGATCGTGGTGGTTCAGCCTCGTCGGACGACTCGCCGATGGGGCGACCGCCGACGCGGCTCGCGCCGAGCTCGACGCGATGTTCCGTGACTTCATGACCTCCACCGGAGGCAAGCCGCCGACGCCGACCGACTACTTCAGTGGCATCGCGCTCGTGCCTGCGAGCCGCGGGCTCGACGAGATCCGTCATCAATTTTCGACGCCGCTCGCCGTCGTCATGGCGATCGTCGCGTTGCTGCTCGTGGTGGGCTGCGCCAACGTCGCGAACCTTTTGCTCGCCCGCGCCAGCGCGCGCGAGCAGGAAATGACGCTTCGTCTGGCCATTGGGGCCAGCCGCGGCCGGCTCGTGCGCCAACTGCTGACCGAGGGGCTGATGCTCGGCGCGTTCGCGGGCGTGAGCGGGCTCGGATTGGCCAAGCTCGGTGCCGCGACGCTGGTGCACATGGTCGAGGACACACGGCAGCAGATCGCGCTCACGCCCCGGCTCGATAACCACGTGCTGTGGTTTGCGGCCGGCGTCGCCCTCATCACGGGCGTGTTGTGCAGCCTGGCGCCGGCGCTCACGTTCGCGCGCCGTTCACGCGCCGCGACCGGCAGCCCCGGGCGGCTGTCCGCGTCCCGATCGCAGCGTCGCGTGAGTCAGGCGCTGATCGTCGTGCAGGTGGCCGTGTCGCTCGTGCTGCTCGGCGGCGCCGCGCTCTTCGTGCGCACGCTCCGGAATCTCGAGACCGCAGACGCGGGATTTCGCTCAGCCGGCGTGCTCGCGATGCCGATTCAAGCCGTCCTGCCGAACAATCCGCCCGAGGGCATGGACCGCGACACGGCGATCGCGCGAATCGGTGCGATGTGGCAGGACCTGGCCACGCGGACATCGCGGCTGCCCGGCGTGGAGTCCGCGGCCGCCGCGACGCTCCTGCCGATGGGCGGCCACGATCGCGGCGTGGACATGGCCGTCGTCGGCGGGACCGTACCGGCCGACGATGGGCGCGGCGTCCGTTTGAATCAGGTGACGGCGTCGTATTTTGCGACGCTCGGTGTCCGCGTCCTCGACGGGCGCGCGTTTCAGGACACCGATGGCGACGCCCGGTTCGTGGTCCTCGGGCGAACCGCCGCGCGCGCGTATTTCGGCGACGTGTCGCCCGTCGGACGCAGCGTGACGTTCAATGGGCGATCCGCGCCATTCCAGGTCGTCGGCGTGGTCGAGGACACGCAGTACGAGACGCTCCGCGCCGAGCCGGCGCGCCTCGTCTATCTGCCGCTGTCACGGCCGCTCGACGTGGTTCGAAGTCTGTTTCTCGCGATTCGCACGACCGGCGCCACCGGCCCGATCGCGGCAGCCGTGCGCGACGACGTTCGGCGATCGATTCCGCAGGGCTTCGTCGGCGCGCCCGCGACGCTGACGTGGCTGGTTCAGAGCTCGCTGCTCCAGGAACGGCTCGTGTCCCTGTTGTCGATCGCGTTCGGCTCGCTCGCGGCACTGCTTGCCGGCGTCGGACTCTACGGCCTGCTGTCTTACGTCGTGGTCCGCCGCACGCGCGAGTTCGGCGTACGCATGGCCATCGGCGCGCCGCGTTCGTCGATTGTCTGGCTCGTGCTGCGAGAGACGGCCGCGCTCCTCGCGTTGGCCTTCGGCGCCGGCGTGCTCGTCATCGTCGGACTCGGGCGCTACGTGCAGGCGCTCCTGTATCAGGTGACGCCCGAGGATCCGATCGCCATGGGTGCCGCCATCGGGCTGCTCGCCGCGGTTGCGCTGACGGCCGCATTCCTGCCCGCGTGGCGCGCGAGCGCCATCGAACCGACGACCGCCCTCCGGCAGGAGTAATCTGGGCCTTCGTGGCCATTCACGTCGTCCTCGTCCATCCGGAGATCCCTCAACCTGTCGACGACGGTGGGCATCGCCGTATATGACGTCCTGCGCCGACGGAGCGCTCCTCGTTCCTGTTGACATTCAACCCAAGACAATGCAAGCTTGGGTCGGATGCCGTCCCAAAACAATCCCGACGATCGCGTCGCCCTCTTGCAGGGCACGCTCGACGTGCTCATTCTCAAGACCCTCGTGCTCCGCCCGTGTCACGGGCAAGGCATCGCTCGCTCCATACAACGTCAGTCCGAAGAGGTCTTTTTCGTCGATCATGGCTCGCTCTATCTGGCTCTCCAGCGCCTTGAAGACAAGAAGTGGATCAGCGCCAAGTGGGGCGTGAGCGAGAACAACCGCAAGGCGCGCTTCTATTCGCTGACCGCCAAGGGACGCCAGCAGCTCGCAGAAAAGACCAGCGAGTGGCAGCGGTTCACGAGAGCGATGGGATTGATTCTGAACAGCGAGGAGGCCTAGTCGTGTTCAGACGCAGAAGAAGCGCAGACGACTTTGCGGAAGAGATCAAATCGCACTTCGCGCTCGAAGCCGATGAGTTACAGAGCGAAGGCTTGAACGACGCAGAGGCGCGTCGCAGGGCAAGAGTCGAATTCGGCAACGCGCAGACAGCACAGGAACGCTTCTATCTCAGAAGCCGCATCGCATGGC
Source organism: uncultured Solibacteraceae bacterium (assembly GCA_964573795.1). Classification (GTDB taxonomy): domain Bacteria; phylum Acidobacteriota; class Vicinamibacteria; order Vicinamibacterales; family SCN-69-37; genus CAZNMF01. The sequence continues at coordinate 2,326 of CAZNMF010000008.1, read as the reverse complement.
TCGATAATCTGCTCCACGATATTAAATTCGCGTGTCGTCAGCTGATAAGAAATCCGGGCTTCGCCTCCATCGCCATCATCACCCTTGCGCTGGGCATCGCCGCCAACAGCACGATCGTCAGTTGGATCAACTCGACTCTCCTCGATCCCATTCCTGGAATTGCGCACACGAGCGACATGATCACGATCATGCGGGGCGAAAGAAGCGAGCATCCAACACCTCCGTTTTCGTACCTGGACTTCGCGGATCTTCGCGATCGCACGCGGAGCCTCGCCGGGTTGCTCGCGTATCACAGCGACTACATGGCAATTACGGACTCGGGCAAGCCCGAGCGCATTTTTGGAACACTGGTGTCGTCGAATTACTTCGAGGTCCTCGGCGTGCGCCCGATCCTGGGCCGGTCGCTTGAATCGACTGCGCCGAACGAGCGGCTGGGCACCGCCGAAGCGGTGCTCGGTTACGACTTATGGCAGAGCCATTTTGGCGCGGATCCTTCGATCATTGGGAAGACCGTTCATATCAATCTGCATCCGCTCATCATTGTTGGTGTTGCCCCCGAGGGCTTCCAAGGCTGCATGAGCGGAATACGGTCCGATCTCTGGATGCCGCTCGGCATGGATTCGCATGTTCTTGGCAACCAACGAATCAAATATCGCGACGTCTTCTATCTCAACGTGCTAGGCAAGCTCCAGCCAGGAGTCGATCATCGCCTGGCTGAAAACGAGCTGAATATCCTGATGCAACGCCTCGCGGAGCGGTTTCCGGACGCGCACCGGGGACCCAACACCATCTCTTCCGATCCGCTGTGGCGGTCGCCCTTTGGCGTCAATGTCTATCTTTATGGAACGCTGCCCATTCTCTTCGCGCTGGCGCTGGTGCTCTTGCTGCTCGCCTGCGCGAACCTGGCGAATCTTCTGCTGCTGCACTCGGTGGCGCGCCGACGCGAATTCGCCATTCGCCTGTCGATCGGGGCAACTCGCTGGAGGCTGATGCTTCAGCTGATGGTGGAGAACGCGTTGATCGCTCTGGCAGGGGGCGGGCTCGCGCTGTTGTTGACGAAATGGACGGCACACGCATTGTCTGCGTTTCTGCCGCTCACGACGCTTCCTCTGGTGCTGAATGGGCGCGTGGACCGAACGGTGCTGGCGGCGACCGTTGTGATGTCGCTGCTCACTGCCGCGGTGTCCGGCGTGTTGCCCGCGCTTCGAGCGTCCCGCCTCGCCCTCACGCCGATGTCCGCCCTGAGGGATGAAGCACTCAATACCTCCGGAGGCATCCACAAGTCGCGCCTGGCAGGAGGACTGGTCGTCGGGCAGATTGCGCTGGCGATGCTGCTGCTGGTCTGTGCCGGACTCTTAGCCCGCAGCCTGCAGAGCGCACGGGATTCCTATCCGGGGTTCGATCCCAGCCACGTGTTTCTGGCCAGCTTTGATCTGAAGCCCACGGGCTATTCCGGAGCGGAAGGCGTTGAGTTCGACAAACAAATACTCGCGCGCCTGAAATCGCTGCCTGGCGTCCAGTCGGTCACGCTGGGAGATTTCTCGCCGCTGAGCTACACCATTCGTACGGATTTTATCCAGCCTGAAGGCTATGTGCCCAGGAAGAACGAGTCCATGGAGGTCGACAGGGGTGCGGTGGGACCGGAGTTCCTGCGGACGGTACGAACAACCGTGCTGGCGGGACGGGACTTTACCGACAGGGACAATGACAGCGCGCCGACGGTCTCGATTGTCAACAAGGCATTGGCCGACCGCTATTGGCCGGGACAGGACCCGATCGGCAAGCGGCTGCAGGTTGCCCGACAGTGGACGACGGTGGTTGGTGTGGCCGCCAATGGAAAGTACCGGCGCCTGGTTTACGATACCGCGCCGCTGGTGCTGATTCCGATGTTGCAGAGTTACAGGACCGACCAGACTGTCTATCTGCGTGTCGCCGGTGATCCTATGGCCTATGCTTCCGCCGTGGAACGAACGGTTCACGGACTCAATGCTGATTTGCCGATCTTCAACCAGACGACGCTCGCCGCGAACATGCGGATCGGAGATGCCTTCGAGCGCATCGCAGCCGCCTTTTCCGGTTCATTCGGGCTGTTAGCGCTTATCCTCGCGGCCATCGGAGTGTATGGCGTGGTTGCCTATGCCACGAAGCAACGCACTCATGAAATCGGCATTCGCATGGCGCTCGGCGCAGGCAAGCGGGACATTTTTCGCCAGGTCCTGGGACGAGGTTTGCGTTTTACGGGCTTGGGGCTGGTCCTCGGTCTGATGATCTCATTGGCGCTTACCCGCTATCTACGTGGCCTGCTCTATGGCGTGGGGACTGCGGA
>CAZNMF010000007.1:0-12490 GCA_964573795.1 uncultured Solibacteraceae bacterium | reverse complement strand
ACGATCATCGGCAACAGCGGATCGATGCAGCGCGTGTACGAGGCCGTGGCGCAGGTCGCGCGCACGAACACGACCGTGCTGATCCGCGGCGAGTCGGGCACGGGCAAGGAGCTGATCGCGCAGGCGATCCACTACAACTCGCTGCGCGCGAAGAAGCCGTTCATCAAGGTGAGCTGCGCGGCGCTGCCGGAGACGCTCATCGAGTCGGAGCTGTTCGGCTACGAGAAGGGCGCATTCACGGGCGCGCAGGATCGGCGCAAGGGCCGCTTCGAGCTCGCGCAGGGCGGCACGCTGTTCCTGGACGAGATCGGCGATATCCATCTGCCGACGCAGGTGAAGCTGCTGCGCGTGCTGCAGGAGCGCGAGTTCGAGCGCCTTGGCGGCACCGAAGTCGTCAAGGTCAACGTGCGCCTCGTGGCCGCGACCAACAAGGACATGGAACAGGCGATTGCCGACGGGACGTTCCGCGAGGATCTCTTCTATCGCCTCAACGTGTTCGTGATCTTCATCCCGCCGCTGCGCGAGCGGAAGCCGGACGTGCTGCTGCTGGCCGATCACTTCCTGCAGCGGTTCGCGTCCGAGCACGGCAAGGACATCCGCCGGATCTCGACGCCGGCGATCGACATGCTCACGGCCTACCACTGGCCCGGCAACGTCCGCGAGCTCCAGAACGTCATCGAGCGCGCGGTGCTCGTCTGCGACGGGCAGGTCGTCCACGCGCATCACCTGCCGCCGACGCTGCAGACGGCGGAAGCGTCGGGCACGGTGATGAACGTGTCGTTGGGCGAGGCGATGTCCGCGTACGAGCGCGACCTGATTCAGGATGCACTGAAGAGCACGCGCGGCAACCGCGCCAAGGCCGCCCGGCTGATGCGGACGACCGATCGGATCTTCAACTACAAAGTGCGGAAGCTGGGGATCGACTGGAAGAGGTTCAAGACGTAGGGGCTGCGGCTACGGGCTACGGGACCAAGCTTACGGCTCTTCGGAGCCCCGGACCTTCAGGTCCGGGGAACAACGCGGACGATCTGCGGTCCGCAGACTGCGGACCGCAGACCGCCGCCCGAACAGCTACTGCACCGTCAGCGTGCCCTTCATGCCGGCCAGGAAGTGGCCGGGGAAGCTGCAGAGATACGTGTAGCTTCCCGCTTTCGCCGGCGCCTTGAACGTCACGTCGGTCGTTTCGCCGCCGCCGACCATCGTCGGCGTGTGCGCGAGCACCTGCGCCTTCTTCGCCGCCGGGATGTACGCCGTCGCCGCGGCCGTCATCGCGTCGTTGGCGAACGCCGTGGCATCCGCGCCGGCCGCCAGCAGCACGAAATTGTGCTGCATCCCCATCTTGGGCATCGTGCCCACGCCCTTCAGCCGCACGTGCAGCAGCTCGCCAGGCTTGGCCGTGATCGTCGTCACGGAAAACTTCATCTGATCGGTGGCGTTGATCTCGATGAGACGGCCCTGACCGGCGGCCGCCGCCGCGGGCTTCGCCGCCGGGGCCTGCGCCAACGGATGCGCGACGAACGCCGCCGCGGCAATCAATGCGATGAGTACGGATGCGCGCTTCATGATTCGCTTGTCCTTTCACGCTCGCGCGTGCCTCGTGCGCGCGCGGCCAACGTCAACGACGTGTGCCTTCAGAATAGCGGACCCGGATTCGCCCGCCAAGTCAACGGACACCGGCCGGACGATCGCGCGCGAGCGCGGAATCGGGCCAGGCGCCGGATGGAGAAACGCAGGAACTGCGCCATGTCTTGACATCGCCCCGGCGCGCCGTAGCAGAGTGTCGAGACGATCCGCATGACCTCCAACGCGCACTCTCCCGCACCGGCCCGCAGTTTTTTCGAGCTGCTGCGCCCGGCCAATGTCGTCACGGCAGTGGCCGACGTGCTGGCGGGCGCAGCGGTCGCCGGCGCATCGTGGTCACGCCACTTCTGGTGGCTCGTCCCCTCGACCGCGTGTCTCTATGCCGGCGGCGTCGTCCTCAACGACTACTTCGATCGGCACGACGACGCCGTCGAGCGGCCCGAGCGGCCGATTCCGAGCGGCCGCGTCACCGCGCACGCGGCCGCCACGCTCGGCGCGGCGCTGCTCGCCGCCGGCGTGGCGCTCGCCGCGGGCTCGAGCGCGTCGAGTGCCGCGATGGCCGGCGCCGTCGCGCTCGCCGTGCTCCTCTACGACGCGCGTGGCAAACGTCACGCGTTTCTCGGGCCCGTCAATATGGGCGCCTGCCGTGCGCTCAATCTGCTGCTCGGCATGACGGCCGCGTCAGGCGCCGTCGCCGCGTCCTGGCCGCTGGCGTTGCTGCCGCTCACCTACATCGCCGGCGTCACGGTGCTGAGCCGAGGCGAAGTCGCCGGCGGCAAGCGGCCCGTCGCGCTGCTGGCGCTGGCGCTCGTCGGCCTCGTCGCCGTCGCGGCGCTCGCGCTGGCCGCGCGGCCCGCCGATCGCGTCGCGCTCGCGTGGGCCGTGATACTCGCGGCGGGTTTTGCGATCCGCCTGCTGCCCGCTTTCTGGCGCGCGTGGCGCGATCCGTCGCCCGCGACGATCCGGACCGCCGTGCGCACCGGCGTGCTGTCGCTGGTGCTCCTCGACGCTGTGATCGCCGCGGCGTACGCCGATATCATGGTGAGTCTGGCGGTGCTCGCCACCGCGGTGCTGGCGGGACGGCTGGCGCGGATGTTTGCCGTGACGTAGGCCATGGATGTGATCGATCAGACCGTTCGCGTGACGTTCCGTTTCCCCGTCTACTTCACGACGGGCCTCTTCGACCCGGCGAACCCGATTCTCCGGAGCGTCGTCTCGGTGGCCGGCGATCCCGCTCCCGCCGACGTGGTCGTCGTCGTCGACGAGGGCGCGGCCCGCGCGCACGCCACGCTGTTCGCGTGCATCGATCGCTACGTCGAGGCGCACCGGGACGCGTTGCGGCTCGCCGCGCCGCCGCTCGTGCTGCCCGGCGGCGAACAGGTCAAGAACGACCCGCGGCATCTCGACGCCACTCACGCGCTCATCCGTGACGCCGCGCTCTGCCGCCACTCCTACGTGATCGCGATCGGCGGCGGCGCGCTGCTCGATCTCGCCGGCTACGCCGCGGCCACGGCGCACCGCGGCGTCCGCCTGATCCGCGTGCCGACGACGGTGCTGTCGCAGGACGACTCGGCCGTCGGCGTCAAGAACGGCGTCAACGCGTACGGCAAGAAGAACTATTTCGGCACGTTCGCAGCGCCGTTCGCGGTGCTCAACGACTTCGAGTTCCTCGACACGCTCGAGGATCGCGACTGGCGCAGCGGCGTCTCCGAGGCCGTCAAGGCCGCGCTCGTCCGCGACGCGTCGTTCTTCACGCAGATCGAGGCCGACGCGCCAGCGATCGTCGCGCGCGATCGCGAGACGATGCGCCGCGTGATCCGGCGATCGGCGGAGCTGCACCTCGCGCACATCGCGCAGGGCGGCGATCCGTTCGAGCTCGGCAGCTCGCGCCCGCTCGACTTCGGCCACTGGGCCGCGCACAAGCTCGAGCAGTTGACCGGCCATCGGCTGCGGCACGGCGAAGCCGTCGCGATCGGGCTCGCGCTCGACACGACCTATGCGTGCCTCTGCGGATGGCTGCCGGCGCACGACTGGCAGCGCATCCTCGATCTGCTGCTCGCGCTGCGATTGCCGATTGCCGTCCCCGAGCTGTCGGCGCACGCCGACGCGCCGGATCATCCGGCGTCCGTGCTGCGCGGTCTCGAGGAGTTCCGCGAGCATCTCGGCGGCCGGCTCACGATCATGCTGCTCAGAGGCATCGGCGATGCGGTCGACGTGCACGAGATTCGGCCGGAGGTTATGATCCGAAGCATCGGGGTCCTCACGCGTATCGAAGCCGCGCGCGCATCCAGCGCCGCCGGCGACGAGGTGCTGCTCGCGGCCCCGGCGCGAGGTGTGTCATGAGCCCCCAGCCTCGGCCATCGCCCATGACGGCGACGCAACTGGTCGACGAGTACTTCATCGAGAATCGCAATCGCGTCATCGAAGTCGCGGCATTTCTCGATCGGCTCGATCGCGCCGACGCGACCGCCGCCGAGCGCGACTTCCGCATGCAGGCGCTCGCCGAGGCGTTGACCATCCTTGCCGGCGGCAGCACGAACCGCGTCCGCGACATTCAGATGCTGCTGAGCGATCCGACGACGGAGCCGCTGCCGGCGCTCGATCGCAAGGGCGCGGTCGGCGCCTACGATCGATCCAAGGCGGGAGTGCGGTAATGCGCTACATCGATCACCACGCGCACATGGTCTCGCGGACGACTGACGACTACGCCGCGATGGCGCTCACCGGCTGCGTCGCCGTGACCGAGCCCGCGTTCTGGGCGGGCTGGGACCGCAGCACGGCGGACGGCTTCGAGGACTATTTCAAACAGCTCACCGAGTTCGAGCCGAAGCGCGCGGCGCAGCATCACGTGCAGCATTACACGTGGATCGGCATGAACCCGAAGGAATCCGACGATCGGCAGATCTCGGTGGAAGTGCTTCGCCGGATCCCGAAATACCTCGATCGGCCGACGGTGCTCGGCATCGGTGAGATCGGCATGAACCGCGTCACGCGCAACGAGATTGCGACCTACACGGAGCAGGTCGAGCTGGCGACGCAGCTCCGCCAGCTCGTCCTGATTCACACGCCGCACCTCGAGGACAAGCACAAGGGCACGCGCGTGACGATCGACGTGCTGCGGCGCTATCCCGATCTCGCGCCCGGCCGCGTCATCGTCGATCACGCCGAAGAGCACACGATCGAGCGGATCCTCGAGCACGGGTACTGGGCCGGGCTCACGCTCTATCCGCAGACGAAGGTCTCCGCGCAGCGCGCGGTCGATATGATCGAGAAGTACGGCCCGGATCGGATTCTCGTCGCGGGCGCGTGCGATTGGGGCCCGAGCGAGCCGCTCGCCGTGCCGAAGTTCATCGCCGAGATGCGCCGGCGGCATCATCCCGAAGATCTGATTCATCGAGTCGTCTTCGAGAACCCGGTGCGCTTTCTCAGTCAGTCGCCGAAGTTCACGCTGCCCGCCGGCCTCGAAGACATGGTTGGCGCGCGGCTCGGCTGATCGGGCACGCCTTGCAGGTCGATCGCGACGGGCACCTCCATCTCACGTACTGCACGAACATCCACGCCGCCGACGGATGGACGGCGGTCTTCGACAATCTGCGCCGCTATGCGCCCGCGCTGAAGCGCCGGTTCTCGCCGGATGCGCCATTCGGCATCGGCCTGCGGCTGTCGGCGCGCGATGCGCGCGAGCTGCGCGACGGGCACCTCGACGCCTTCAGGGCGTGGCTCGACGCCGAAGGGCTCTACGTCGCGCTCGTCAACGGCTTTCCATACGGCGCGTTTCACGGCACGCCGGTCAAAGCCGACGTCTATGCGCCCGATTGGCGCGACGACGCGCGCGTCGCGTACACGCTCGATTTGATCGCGATCCTGGCGCGCCTGCTCCCGCGCGGGATCGACGGTGGCGTCTCGACCGCGCCGCTGTCGTACAAGACATGGCTGCAGGCCGGTGACGAGACGGCGTGGACGACGATCGTCGCCAACGTCGTGCGCGTGGCCGCCGCGCTCGTCGAGGCAAGACGCGCGCACGGTGCCGACATCCATCTCGACATCGAGCCCGAGCCAGACTGCACGATCGAGAACACGGACGAGACGATCGCGTTCTTCCGCGATCGACTGTTGCCGATCGGTGCGCCGATGCTGGCACGGGCGCTCGGCATCGACGAAGCCGTTGCGCGCGCGCATCTACTCGACCGCATTCGGGTGTGCTTCGACTGCTGCCACTTCGCGGTCGAGTTCGAGGATCCGATCGCCGCGATCGATCGCCTGACGGGCGCCGGCATCAGGATCGGCCGCGTGCAGCTCAGCTCGGCGCTGCGCGTCCCGCTGCCGAACGAGCCGGAGCACACGCGCCAGACCGTCGATCGCTTGCGGCCGTTCGCCGATGCGACGTATCTGCACCAGGTCGTCGCGCGGCGCGACGACGGGCTCGAACATTTTCCCGATCTCGGCGATGCGATCGCGTCCTGTCACGGCCGGTGCGGATCCGAATGGCGCATCCATTTCCACGTACCGCTCTTCACGCGCGAGTACGATGATCTGGCTTCGACGCAGGAAGACGTGCGCGCCGTCATTGCGGCCGCGAAGGCGCGTGGCTTCACGCGCCACCTGGAAATCGAGACGTACACGTGGGACGTGCTGCCCGGCGGATTGAAGATCGATCTCCTCGAATCGATCGGCCGGGAGTACGAGTGGGTCCTCGGCGTGTTACGGTGAGGTCGCGCCGTTCGCCGGGTCTAAAGACCCGGCCTACATCTATCACGGTAGCCCGTCGCCTGTAGCCCGTAGCCTGAGATGCACAAGACCGTCGTCCTCAACGTCGTCGGCCTCGCCCCTGCGCTGATCGGCGCGTCGACGCCGAATCTGGCCCGATGGGCCAGCGGCGCGCGGATGGCGCGCGTCAAGCCAGCGTTTCCCGCCGTGACCTGCACGGCGCAGATGGACTATCTCACCGGCCGCTACCCCGCCGAGCACGGCATCGTCGGCAACGGCTGGTACTCGCGCGAGGACTCGGAGATCCGCTTCTGGAAGCAGTCGAACGCGCTGGTGCAGGCGCCGAAGATCTGGGACGTCGCGCGCGAAGCCGATCCGACGTTCACGTGCGCGAACCTGTTCTGGTGGTTCAACATGTACTCGACGGTGGACTACGCCGTCACGCCGCGGCCGATGTACCCCGCCGACGGCCGCAAGCTGCCGGACGTCCACAGCAAGCCCGGATCGCTGCGCCACGATCTGCAGAAGAGCCTCGGCCAGTTTCCGCTGTTCGAGTTCTGGGGGCCGCGCGCGTCGATCCGCTGCTCGCAGTGGATTGCGAGCGCCGCCAAACACGTCGAGCGGGAGCACGCGCCGACGCTGACGCTGATCTATCTGCCGCACCTCGACTACAACCTGCAGCGCGTGGGCGTGAGCAGCCCGGCCATTCAGAACGACCTGCGCGCCATCGACGCCGTGTGCGGCGACCTGATCGACTACTACGAGGGCCGCGGCGCGCGGGTGATCGTGCTGTCCGAGTACGGCCTGTCCGACGTGACGACGCCGGTCCATCTGAATCGCGTCCTGCGGCAAAAGGGCCTGCTCACGCTTCGCGACGAGCAGGGACTCGAGCTGCTCGACGCAGGCGCGAGCACGGCGTTCGCCGTCGCCGATCATCAGGTCGCGCACGTCCACGTCAACGATCGCACGCGGCTCGACGAGGTCCGCCACCTCGTCGAGGCCGTGCCGGGCGTCGAGCGCGTGCTCGGCGCGAGCGAGCAGGCCGACCTGCACGTCAATCACGCGCGCGCCGGCGATCTCGTGGCGATCGCGAAGCCCGACGCGTGGTTCACGTACTACTACTGGCTGGACGATGCGAAGGCGCCGGACTTCGCGAGGACGGTGGACATCCATCGCAAGCCGGGGTACGACCCGGTCGAGCTGTTCCTCGATCCGGCGATCAAGATTCCGGCGCTGTCGGTCGGCTGGAAGATCGCGAAGCGCAAGCTCGGTTTCCGCAGCCTGCTCGACGTGATCCCGCTCGACGCCTCACTCGTCCGCGGATCGCACGGCCGGCCCGGCGAGTGGGACGATCACGGCCCGCTCTGCATGAGCCGCGAATCCGCGCTGTTCGAGAGCGACCAGATGCGATCGATCGACGTGTTTGGGCTGATGCTCAGACATTTGACGGCGTAGGTTCTCGGTTCTCGGTTCTCCGTTCTGGGTTCTCGTAGCCCGTGGCCTGTAGCCCGCAGTCTGAACCCCGCCCTCATTCCATCCGCAGCGCCGCGACGGGATCGATGCGAGAGATTCGTCGTGCGGGCAGGTACGCCGCGACGAGCGCGACCGCAGCCAGCGCGATCGCGATGCCGCCAAAGGTGATCGGATCGCGCGTGTCCACGTCGAAGAGCAAATCTCGCAACAGGCGGCTGAACGTCCAGGCGATGCCGAGGCCGATCGTCAGCCCGACCGCCGTCAGTCCCAGCATCGCGCTGACCGTTCGACGCCGGAGCGCGCGCGCCGACGCGCCGAGCGCCATGCGGATGCCGAGCTCCCGCGATCGCTGGCTGATTGCGTACGCGATCACCGCATACACGCCGAGGGCGGCCAACAGCAGCGCGAACGCGGAGAATCCGAGGAGCACGGTCACGACGGCGCGTCGGGGCGCGATGGCGCGATCGACGAGCGATTGCACCGTGAAGACGTCGCTCGCGGGAAGGAACGGATCGATCGGCCGGAGCGTCGCGAGCACGGCCGCGCCGAAGCCGTCGACCGGCTGATCCGTCCTCGCCACGAGCTCGACGGACCCGTAGTCCGTGGTCTGCCGCATGGGCAGATAGATTTCATTGCCTGACGTCCGCTCGAGCGCGAGGTGGCGCACGTCGGCGACGACGCCGACGACTTCGCGCTCGCCGTCGGCATAGAGCGTCGTCTTGCCGATCGGGCTCTCGCCCGGCCACAGCGTGCGCGCGAGCGTCTCGTTGACGAGGATCACCGGCATCGTGTCCGCACGATCGGCGGCGGAGATGTCGCGCCCGGCGCGCAACGGAATGCCCATCGCCGACAGATAGCCGTCCGTGATCACGCGAACGAAGGCGTCGGGCGGTGGCGACTGCAACGTGTAGACGCGGCCTCTGGCGCCGACGCTCCAGCTCCGGTTGCGGCCGAGCGGCAGCACGTCCGTGAGACCCGCCGCCTCGATGCCGCTCATCGCCCGAAGCCGGCCCAGCGCGTCGTCGAAATACGCGCCACGCGCCTCTTTCGTGCCGGCACGCGAGCGCGGCGAGTCGACACGCGTCGCGATCGCACCCTGCGGCCGAAAGCCGAGATCGAGATCGACGAGCTTGACGAAGCTTCGCGTCAGCAGGCCCGCGGCGACGAGCAGCGCGCAAGCCAACGCGATCTCCGCCGCCACGAGCACGTGTCGCACCGCGGTGCGACCGCGGCCTCCGGTCGACCCGCGCTCGCCATCTTTCAAGGCGCGCTGAACGGCGACGCGCCTCGCCTGAAACGCGGGCGCAAGGCCAATGACGAGGCCCGTGACGATCGCCAGCCCCGCGGCGAAGACGAGCACGGCCCCGTTGACGTGGACACGGCCGAGCAACGGCACACCCAGGCCATCCATGCGCGCGAGCAACCGCATGCCCGCGGCCGCCAGCGCGATGCCGAGCGACGCGCCGCACGACACGAGCACGACGCTCTCGGTCAGCACCTGACGAGCGAGCCGCCCGCGGCCGGCGCCAAGCGCAGCGCGCACCGCGAGCTCGCGCTGGCGCGCCGACGACCGCGCGAGCATCAGATTGGACAGATTGGCGCACGCGATCAGCATCACGACGAGGACGGCCCAGCCGAGCAGGATCAGGGCCGGGCGAGTCTGTCCGTTGACGCGATCGGCGAGCGACGTCAGCCCCAGCGCGAACGGCCGCGTAAAATCGCGGCGCTGGATCGCCGGCCCAATCACGGCGGCCTCGGCCCGCGCGCGATCCAGCGTCACGCCGGGCGCGAGGCGACCGATGGCCATGAGCGTGTTCCCTTCCCGATTGGCGCCCGACGTCAGGGCCTGCGGATAGTAGAGATCGACGCGGAATCCTGGCGCGAACGCCGCGGCGAAGTCGAAGCGCTTCGGCAGCACGCCGACGATGGTCACGGACGCGCCATTCAGCGCGATCGTGCGGCCGACGGCCAGCGGATCGGCGCCGAAATGCCGCTGCCAGAACTCGTAGGTCAGGACGACCGACGGCGGCGGGCCGCTGTAATTGCTCTCATCCGCGGTGAACAGGCGGCCGAGCGCAGGCTGCACCCCGAGCACCGAGAAGAAGTTGTACGAGACCGGGATGCTGTTGATGCGCTCGGGATCGCTGATCCCGGTCACGGCGATGCTGCCGGGCGTGTAGTGCGCGTAGAAGGCCGCGACGTCCGTGAACGACGCCGCTTCGTCGCGCAGCGCGAGGAAGTGATTGACCGGCATCGTGCGCGCCGACAACCCTTCGCCGCCGGCGCTGTTCGTGATCCAGACGAGCCGATCGGGATCGGCGAATGGCAGCGGCCGCAGCAGCAGCGCGTCGATCACGCCGAAGACCATCGTGCCGCCGCCGATGCCCAACGCGACGATGATCGTCGCGAACAGGGAGAACGCGCGGTCGCGCCGCATCGCGCGCAGCGCATGACGCGCGTCCTGCGCGAGCGTCTCGAGCCACGGCAGCCCGCGCACGTCGCGATGTGCGTCACGCAGCCCCGCCCGTCCGCCGAGCGCGACGCGCGCACGCCGGCGCGCCTCGTCGGGCGGCAGCCCGTGGCGGACGTGCTCGTCGATCGACGCCGCCAGGTGCCCTTCCAGCTCCTGCTCGAGATCGCGGTCGAGCGCGGGCGCGGCGAACGGCGCGCGGACGCGCGCCCACAAGCGATGCCATCTCGCGCGCATGGCTCACCTCGGCGGCGCGAGCCGCAGCAGCCGGCCGATGACGCCGGCGATCCGTTCCCAGTTCTCGGCTTCAGCGGCGAGCTGGCGGCGGCCGGCCTTGGTGATCTCGTAGAACTTCGCGCGGCGATTGTTGTCCGACGCGCCCCACGTGGCCTTGATCCAGCGCTGCTGCACGAGGCGGATCAGGCAGAGATAGATCGTGCCCTGATTGACGCGCAGCGCGTCCTCGCTCATCTGCTCGATCCGCTTGGCCAGGCCGTAGCCGTGCATCGGCCCCATGACGGCCAGCGTCTGCAGCACCATCAGATCCAGCGTGCCCTGCAGGATCTCCGATCGTCCCTCCCCCATGCGGCCCCTCCTCTATTCGACATAGAGGAGACTGTCACCCTTTCCTCTGCGATGTCAAGAGGAGCGGGGCAACCAGCGGCGGGCGGCCAGGAACGCGAGCGCGGGCAGCGCGATCGCGCCGGCAAAGGCGAGCAGGAACGAATCGGCGCGCATCGCGAACGCGCCGACGGCCGCGTAGCCGAGCGCGATGCCGAGGTTCGACAGCGCGCAGGCCCAGAACACGCGCGGCCACGGCGTGCGCACGAGCCCGGCGACGACGGTGCTGGCCTCCGCGAGCACGGGCACGGGCCGGCAGAGGACGAGCGCGAGCCGGCCGTAGCGATCGGCGACGAGCGCCGCGCGCGCCAGGGCCGCGTCGCCGACGAACCGCCGCGCGGCCGCCGCCGATCGCGCGCCGATCCAGTATCCGGCCGCGCACGAGATCGTCATCCCTACCCAGATCACCGCCGCGCCGCGCCAGAAGCCGAGCAGCGCGCCCGCAGCGGCCGACACGAGGCTCGAGGGCACGGGCAGCACGATGTCGGAGGCCAGCAGCGCCCCGATGCCGAGCGCGACGTACCACGTCGAGGCCTCGCCCCGCGCGAGCCGCGCGGCCAGCGCGTCGAAGACGTCTTCGAACAGCACGAACGGCACGAGGATCAGCGCGACAAGGACGACGAGGATGACGAGCCAGCGGATCACGGGGTTTACGGCTTACGGCTTACGGCTTACGGCTTACGGCTTACGGCTTACGGCTTACGGCTTGGGGCTTGGGGCTTGGAACGTACGGCTTACTTGTCCGCCGTAGCCTTGGCGAAGGCGGACGGCTTACGACGACAGCGTAGACGACTTCGACGTCGAACAGCGACATCGGGAGCGCAGCGAAACGCTCCCGATGTCCCTGTCGCCCGTCTTCGAACTTCGAACTTCCTACGCGAGCGCGTCCTTGCAGTACTGGATGCACTTCGGGATCTCGACGAGCGGGTCGCCCTGGTACTCGAACTCGATGTTCGCAGGGATGTCCCACTTCGTCGTCTTCAGCAGTTGCAGCACCTCTTTGATCGGCGTGTCGCCCTGTCCGAACGGCAGGTTCGCGCCGTGGTCGCGCTTGCGATCCTTGATGTGCAGGTTCGTGATGCGCGCGTGGTGCTTCTGGATGAACGCGACGGGATCGCCGTTCGCGGCCGTGTAATGGCCGATGTCGAGATTCGCCCAGATGTACGGCGACGCGGCCATCACGGTCTCGAACGTCGCTTCGGTCGACATCTCGTCCGGGTTCTGCGTCTGGTCGTGTCCGTGGAAGCCGACCGGAATCTTGTGCTTGTCGGCGAACGGCGCGAGGCGCTTGGCCATGCTGACCTGCGTGGACGTCGTGATCGCCTTGACGCCGAGCGCTTTCGCCATCATGAAGCCGTACTCGATCTGCTCGTCCGTCGTGGTGTTCACGTTCATGTTGTACGTGAGCAGGCGCAGATCGATGCCCGCGTCCTTCCACGCCTTGGCGACGGGCTTGAACGTCGCCTCGGTCACACCTTTGCGCCACTCGTCCTGCTTCGCGCGCGCTTCGTCCAATTGCGCCTGCTGCTCCGGCGTGTACTGCGGGCCGCGGCCGAATCCGCCGCCGCGTCGCTGGCCACCTTGGCCGGCTGGCGGCGCGGCTGGCGCGCCGGCGGTCGCGGGGGCCGGGGGCGGAGG
>CAZNMF010000006.1:0-6974 GCA_964573795.1 uncultured Solibacteraceae bacterium | reverse complement strand
GCTTCGAGCGTCATCGCGGGAAGCGACACGCGCTCGCCGCCGCTCACCGGCACGTGCTCGCGCCGGATCGGCCGGAAGCCGGTCATCGTCACTTCGACCGTGTACGTATCTGCCGTGACGTTCGGAATGACGAAGTCACCGCTGTCATTGGTCACGACCGGCGCCGTCTTGGTGCCGCGTGCTTCGCTGGTGAGCACGACGGTGGCGCCCGGAATCACGCCTCCCGTCGCGTCTTTGATCGTGCCGGCGATCGTGCCCGTCGTAATCTGGGCCGCCACCGGAGACGCCATCAGACCCGCCAACAGCAGCGAGCCGAACAGCATCCAACCTTTCCGGTTCTGCTTCATGTGTACTGACCTCCATCCCGTCCGAGCCCGTTCTCCGCATCGCGTCCGAACCCCGGTTGCATACCCGACCGGCTGCCTGCCGGCCGTCAGGTACGTGGCGTGCGACCGCAGTCACGACGAGGCGATTGGACCTGGAACGAGACGCACACGATACCGAGGGAGAGAATCGGGGGCCATCATGGGCGGACGGTATTTATGATCCGCGTTGGCAGTAGGCAGGCAGGGTCTGCCAGCGCTCGAGGTGAGGCGAACGTCGGGCGAATGGCCCGTGCGTCCATGCCGTCATCGCGCGGCGAGAATACGGCAAATCAGGGATGGACCTGCCCGGCCGTCAGGCGTACGCTGTCCACCAGGGATCGCTTCGGGTATTCCCGGGTTGGACACGCCGGACGCTCAGGACCACACCTCCAGCCTCCGGCCACGCCCGGGCAATCGACGCCACCGAGGCGGTCCCGCTTCGCAACTTCGAACGTGGAACTTGGAACTTTGAAATATTGACCAACCGGCCGGTTCTCAGTTCTCAGTTCGAAGTTCGAAGTTTCGTCCTACGAGATCACGCCTCGTCTGACCGCGAACAGCACCAGTTCCGCCGTATTGTGCACGTCCAGCTTCTGCAGGATGTGGGCGCGATGCGTTTCGACCGTCGCCGGGCTCAGGCACAGGAGATCCGCAATCGCCTTGTTGCTCCGTCCTTCGGCGATCAGCTGAAAGATCTCGCGCTCGCGCTCCGATAACAACTGGTAGCGATCGACGATCCCCTTCGCGGAGAGATGCCGCACGTAGTCGTCGAGCATGATGCTCGCGATCGCCGGACTGAAGAACGACTTGCCCGCCGAGACCGCCGAGACGGCCCGCACGAGATCGACGTCGGCAGAGTCCTTCAGCAGATAGCCGCGCGCGCCGGCCTGCAGCGCCTGCACGACGTACGCCTCGCCGGCGTGCATGCTGAGAATCAGCACCTGCACGGTGGGCGCGCGCTTGGCGATCTGCCGCGTGGCCTCGATCCCGTTGAGCGCCGGCATGCCGATGTCGAGAATCGCGACGTTCGGCTGCAGCTCGATCGCCTTCGCGACCGCGTCGCGGCCGTCGGCCGCTTCGTGGACCACGGTCCAGTCGCGATGTTCCTCCAGGATCTTGCGGACGCCTTGCCGTACCAGCGTGTGATCGTCGCCGAGCAGAATCGTCATCTCGCTCATCGGGCCTGTCCTTGCGCGGGGCGCATCGTCGTGGCGGGAACATCCTCGTCGTGGCGCGCCGGCGACGTCACGACGACGTCGCTGGCCTCGCGCGTCTCGCGCGACCACGCGGGCAGATCGGCGATGACGCGCGTGCCGCGGCCCGGCATGCTCTCGAAGCGGAGCTCCCCGCCGAACTGCGCTGCGCGCTCACGCATGCTGACCAGCCCGAGCCCGCGGTGCGCCGCTTCATCCGGCGTGCTGCGCGCGAAGCCCGCGCCGTCGTCTTCGATCGTGACGCGGACGCGATCGTCGATCGCCAGGCTGACGATGGCCGATCGCGCGTGCGCGTGCTTGACGACGTTGGTCAGCGCTTCCTGGATGATGCGGTACGCGGCCGTCTCGACCTCGGGCATCATCCGCACGTCGCGCCCCGTCACCTGAAGCTCGATCTGGAGATCGTGACGTCCGGCGAACTGCTTGATGAGCCATTCGGCGGCCGCGGGCAGGCCGAGATCGTCGAGCACCGAGGGGTGCAGCATGTGCGACAGATCGCGGACGGCCTGCAGCGCGCGGTCCGCGATCGGCCGCGCGTCGTCGAGGACGTCGTGCGGGCCGCCGCGATCGTCGATGGTGCGCTGGGCGAGCGCGAGCTCGACCTTGATCGCGGTCAGCAGCTGGCCGATCTCGTCGTGGAGCTCGCGCGCCAGCGCGCGGCGCTCCTGCTCGCGCACGCGGATCAGGCGTCCGGACAGCCGCCGCAGATCGCGCTGGCGATCGACGTCGCGCTCGTGCTGCACGCGGACGCGATCGGCGAGCCGGCTCGCGTACTGCGAGGTCCACAGCGCGATCCCGAGGCTCGCGGCGAGCGCGAGGCCGAGCACCGCCCAGATGCGCGTCTGCGTCTGCCGGTAGATGCCGCCGATGTCGCGCTGGTGCTCGACGAACGCCATGTGATCGACGAGGCTCAGCTCCTCGGCCACGGCGAGGATGGCCTCGCGCCGCGGCAGGATCTGCCGGCGCCGGAGCGTGCGCACGTCTTCCAGATCGCGCGACGGGGCGCCGACGAGCATCTTCGCGGTCGTCGATCGGAACTCTTCGATCTCCTGGCGCAGCCGCGCGATTCGCGCGCGCTCGGCCTCCGTGTCGAGGATGGGAACGTAGTCGCCGAGATTGCGGCCGGCCTCGGAGAGCGCGATGCTGATGCGATCGCGCCCGTCGGCCGCCGCGGCCGGCGTCGTGTCGAGCAGCGCGTCGAGCACGTACATCGAGCTGAGCAGCACCTGCGTGCGCGCCGACGTCAGCAGCTGCTGCGAGCGCACGTATCGCGCGCTCATGGTGGACGCTTCGATTTCGAGCGCGCCGATCCGGCGTCCGAAGTACGCGCCGGCGAACAGCCAGACGCCGACGGTCAGTCCGAGGCCGATCCACGTCGTGGCCTTCAGACGAGCGTCGGCAAGCGCCGGAGGCTCGAGGACGTCTGACCGCTGGCTGGGGGCTGCCATTGCGAGAAACCGTACCGGCCTCTCGCGGCCGATCACGATCTGCCGTACTGTTACGCGAACCGGCGCCAGTATACGACGAGCGCCGCGATCGCGCGCACGTCGATCTGTCTATGGCGCGACGCGCAAGCCCGACGGTCCGCCGTCGAGTGGCATGACCACTCCGGGCGTGAGGACGCGGCCGTCGAACGCGTACGTGCGAATCGCGCGATCCGCCATGCACTGCACGACGATCGTGCGGCCGTCGCGGCTCCATCCCGCGCCCTGACACCAGTGACCGGTGGCCGCCTGCGCCACGGGCGTCAGATGCCGATCCTGCAAGCCGAAGACGCGGAGCTGCCCGGCGTCGTGAAAGAACGGCGACGTCTTCGGCAGATTCGATCCGTCCATCATCGTCGTCGCCACGAACCGCCCATCGGCCGAGATCGCGAGCCCTTCGAGCGTCGGCCCGACGCCGATTTGATCGACGACGCGCGGCGGATCGCGCGTGAGATCGATCACGGCGAGCGTGTCGACGCCGCCGAGCGCGCCCGCGCCGATGTGCGCGACGACGGCGGCGTCGCCCGACGGCGTGACGTCGATGCCGTATGGTTTGAGCCCGGCCGCGACGTCGCGCTTCGTGTACGAGACCGTGCGCCCGTCGATCGCGAGGATCGAGATCAGACTGTCGTTGTTGCGCGTCACGAGCGCGGTACGGCCGTCGCGCGTGAAGACGACGTGGCTGGGCCCCGAGTCCGGCGCGCCAAGATCGACGAGGCCAGCCGCCGTCACCGACGTGCCGCTCACGGCGAGCACCGAGATCGTGCCGTCGATGCGATTGGCGACGAGCGCGAGCGTCCCCGCCGGATTGAACGACACGCCCGATGCGCCGCGGCCCGCGTGCAGCGTCGCGAGCACGCGCGCCGGCGTGCTCTTCAGATCGATCACGCTGACGACGTCATCCGGCACCGTCTTCGCGGGGTCCGCCGGATCGATGCGCGTCGAGGAGGCGACGAGCGCGATCGCGCCGCTCGGGGCGATCGCGACGTTCTGTGGCGGGCCGATCACCGAATTCGGCGCACGGACTTCGCCCATCACGCGCGGCGGCGACACGCTCAAGTCGAGCAGCGTCACCGTGTCCGGCGCGGGATTGCGCACGACGGTGTTGACGCCGTCGACCAGCACGGCCTTGTTGTCGTTGGCCGAGACGGCAATCTGCGCAACCGCCGGCGCCCCCCAGGCCACGACTGCCAGCCATCCCCAGAGACCCACGAGCCCGCGCATGCGCGTCTTCATAGCGATGTTCCTTTCGGTGACGAAATCTTAGCGGAAGACCCCGATGATCCGATGACCCGATGTCCAGATAGCCAGATGACCCGATGTCCCGATAGCCCGATGGCGATAGTGCGCTAGCGCGATAGCGAGATAGTGCGATGCCATAATGCTCCTCCATGTCCCTTCCCGTCGTCGTGACCGAAGCCGAGTTCCAGCGTGCCGAGCGCACGTATCTGGCCGAGACGCGCGTGCGCGTCGTGACGGCGCCGGCGGCGGAGGGCCCGCTCGCCGCGGCGATCCGTCTGGCCGGCGCGAGGCATGCGATCGTCGGCGGCAAGCCGTACGCGAGCGAGCTCTACGCCGCGCTGCCGCGCGGCGGCGTGCTGGCGCGGTTCGGCGTCGGGCACGACGGCATCGACAAGGCTGCGGCGACGGCCGCCGGCATCCTCTGTACGAATACGCCCGCCGTGCTCGATCAATCGGTGGCCGAGTTCACGATGCTGCTGATTGCGGCGGCCGCCCGGCCGATCGCGCGAATGGACGCGGATCTGCGCGGCGGGACGTGGGCTCCGCGTGAGGGGATCGAGCTGTCCGGCAAGACGCTCGTCGTGGCCGGATGCGGCCGGATCGGGCGCGCCGTCGCGAGAATCGCGTCGCGCGGATTCGGCATGCGGGTCGTGGGACTGGCGCGGACGGCGTCGGCCGTCGCACCCGGCGGCGACGCGGACTTCGCCGAGATCACGATCGACCAGCGGGCCGCGCTGGCGCAGGCCGACTTTCTCACGCTGCACATGCCGTCGACGCCGGAGAACCGCCAGTTCATCAACGCCGAGCGCCTGGCGTATCTGCCGCCGCGCGCGTGGCTGATCAACACGGCGCGCGGAGCGGTCGTCGACGAGATCGCGCTCTATCACGCGCTCGCGGCGGGCCGGCTTGCCGGCGCCGCGCTCGACGTCTTCGATCGCGAGCCGTACCAGCCGGCCGATCCCTCGCGCGATCTGCGCACGCTGCCCACCGTCGTGCTGGTGCCGCACGTCGGCAGCCACACGGCCGAGGCCAATCACCGCATGGCCTCCCGCGCCCTGCAGAACGTGCTGCTCGGCGAGGCCCGCGATTTCGCCGCGATGGATCTCCTGAATCCGGAAGTGCTGGGGAAGATCTGAGAGGACCGGGCGGTCGCGGGGGGCCGGCCCGATCCTAGCCGTCATTGACATCTGTCGGGGCGGGCCCCCGTGCCCGCCCGGCGGCCTCCGATCGCCATCGGCGATCGCGATCGCGTTTCTGTAATCGCTCCGTCAGCCGTGTGACGGATTTGCGTACGATTGCACTCGATCGCTCGACAATCGTCGCGGCACGCGATTGGCAAGGACTCGCGCGATCGCGGCCGGCCGTTGGGCCGCGGCGGGATGGAAGAAGGTCAAGGCAAGACGACATGACTCGATCGATGAGACACGCGCTCGCGGCGCTCCTGACCCTCGCGCTCGGCGCGTGCGGTCTCCAACAGTCGCCCGACAACGGCGCCACCGCGCCCAGTCCGACGACCACCGACGGCACCGGCGGACCGACGCTTGCGTACGTCGGCCGATGGGCGTCCCCGACGTCCTCGACGACGGTGGCGAAGCTCTCGAGCTGCAGCAACTTTCAGTGGAACGTGACGTCGCAGACGGGCAACTCGATCACCGGGCAGTTCTCGGCGGTCTGTCTCGGCGCGTATCAGGTGACGGGCACGGCCACCGGCCAGCTCGACGGCGGCGTCGCGCACATCGTGTTGAATGCGAGCGCCACGCTGCCGACCGTCGGCGTCTGCCCGGTGACGCTCACGGCGGACGGAACGCTCGACGGCGACATCATCCGGCTGCCGTACAACGCGCAGACGTGCCTCGGCAATTATTCCGGCACCGAGACGCTCCGCAAGAGCCAGCTTCTGCCGCAGCCCGATCCCGAGCCGCAGCCGGAGCCGCCGCCTCCACCTCCGCCTCCGCCACCGCCGCCTTCCGATCCCGGGCCGGCGTCCGCCGACGAGATCGATCTCCGCCAGGTGACGTTCGTGCTCGGCCCGTCGAACGTGGGCTCCTGGCCGCAAACGTCGACGATGACGGGCACGCGCGCGATCCCGCACGAGCTGTGCACGTACCACACGAAGCTGGGCCAGTGGCCGTCGACGCTGTTCTTCGACACCGACGCGCTCGTCGAGGGCAACCAGTGGGTGTTCGCCAACATCGGCGGCCGGTGGTACGGCGGCGCCGGCGAATGGCAGCGGCCGGGCCAGGCGTGCAAGGACGTGACCGCCGAGTCGATCGGCGCCGACGCGTTCTACAACCCCAACATGGAGCCGCTGCGCTCGTGGGTGCCCAGGCCTGGCGAGGTGTTCGGCCTGATGGTGACCACCCCCGCACGCGCCTGGCCGGACATGCGCACGCTCGACGAACGTAGCAACGTCGTGCTCGTGCGCTGGGGAAGCTAGGACATCGGATCATCGGATCATCGGGACATCGGCGATCCGATGACCCGATGATCCGATAACCCGATGCCCCGATGTCATGGTCCTGTCACGTCGTCGATCTACAACCGACGCGTGAGGGACCGATGATCACAGCCCATCAACCATTCGAACGCGCGAGACGCTGGACGTGTGCGACGCTGCTGGTGGCCGTCGTCGCGAGCGTCGTCGTGTTCGGCGAGCCGGTCGGCACGCC
>CAZNMF010000005.1:0-6522 GCA_964573795.1 uncultured Solibacteraceae bacterium | reverse complement strand
TCGTACTGCGCGACCTTGCGGCGCAGATACGAGCCCGGCCCGCCGACGAACTGCGCGTCCTGGATGATGCCGTGGTACATGTCCATCAGGTACAGCGTGCCGTCGGGCGCGTTCGCGATGTTGACCGGCCGGAACAGCGGATCGGTCGAGCGGATGAACTCGGATTTCGGATACGCGTTCTGCAGCTGCGTCAGTCCCTCGCGCACGACGATCTTCGCGCGGCGGACGATGCGGCCGACCGGCTCGTTGAAGAGGAGATCGCCGACGAGATCGGACGGCAGGCGATCGCCGCGATAGATCTCGGGGCCGGCCGCGGCCGTAAAGTGATTGAGCACGCCGTCCGGCAGCCGCACGCGGTTCATGCCGCCCTGCATGTCGGCGATGCCGCCCGACGCGCCCCACGGCGCCTGGAAGTCCGGCTCGAAGTTGTCCGGCACGTTGATCGCGCCGTAGAGGATCGGCACCTGGAAGTTGACCGGACCGGTCTCGCCGCCGCCGTCGACCCACCAGATCTTGCCGTAGTTGTCCTGCGCCTCGCCCCACTGCCCGCCGTTGAAGTCCGTCTCCTCGCGGCGCAGCTTGCCGTCGAGGCCGAAGCGCAGGCGGAACGGGTTGTAGGTCGTGTACATCCAGTTGTCGAGCGCCCACACCATGCCGCCCGGCTGCCACTCGAGGTTCTGCACGCGGCCGTAGCCGGGATAGAAGACGTCCTTTTTGTCGGCGACGCCGTCGCCGTCCGAGTCCGTGTACTTGTAGAGGTCGCGATTGTCCGTCTCGAGCACGAGGATGACGCCGTCCTGCAGCGGGAACGCGATGCGCGGCATCACGAGGTTGTCGACGAAGACGGTGTGCTTGTCGTACTTGCCGTCGCCGTCCGTGTCCTCCCAGCGAGAGATGCGGCTGGTCGGATCGAGCGCGCCCGTGCCGTCGACGTCGCGCATGTAGGACCGCATCTCGAGGACGTACATGCGGCCGTTGCCGTCGAACGTCACCGCCACGGGATCTTCGACGTCGGGATCGGCGAGGACGGGCTCAATCTTGTAGCCGGGCGGCAGCAGGAACATCTCCTGTTGCGCTTCCGGCGTCTGGCGCACGACGGCCGGCCGTTTGACGAAGTCGCTGCCCGGTGGATCGACGGCGCCCGCGCCGAACCCGCCGCGTCCGCC
Source organism: uncultured Solibacteraceae bacterium (assembly GCA_964573795.1). GTDB lineage: Bacteria > Acidobacteriota > Vicinamibacteria > Vicinamibacterales > SCN-69-37 > CAZNMF01. The sequence continues at coordinate 5,356 of CAZNMF010000005.1, read as the reverse complement.
CTGCGGCGCCGCAGGGGCCGAGCCTGGCGCCGGCGCCGCTGGCGCCTGCGCGCGCGGCGACACTTCCGTGGAATACAGGGCCGCGGCGATCACGGCGGCCGACGAGCACAAGACGACGGACGTTCTCAACGACATGGGCAGACAGCCTCGCTCCGAAAATCGGTGCACGGAGCCTAACACGACGCGCGCGGGCGGGTGAACGGGTGGGAGTATCTACGCACCGTAGTGCGCGCGGGCCCACGCGACGGTCTCCGCCGCCGCGCGATTGACGTCGGCCGGCGCGGCGCCGAATCGCTCGCGGAAGCGGCGATCGTCGACGACGAAGGGCTCGTCCCACTGGTAGAGCATCTCGCGCATCTCCCGCATGATCGGCACGAACGTGCCCGCGGCGGAGATGATCCATCGCGGCACCTGCGCGACGGGGATGTCGCGGCCGAGCGCGTCGGCCATGCGGCGCACGAGCGCGCGCAGCGTTTCCGCCGGCGCACACGGCAGCATCCACGGCCCGCCGAACACATCGTCATCCGCCGTGCCGAGCGTCGCGAGCCCCGCCGCAACGTCGGGAATGTAGTGATACGTGTGAATGGCGTCGAGGCCGAACGGCGAGTACGACGTCTTCCCCGCCAGCGCGCGCGGCCAGAAGAAATCGCCGAGGCCCGTCAACGTGCCACGCGGTCCGTAGAAGTCCGACGCGCGGCCGGTCGTCGCGCGCACGTCGCCGCGGCGATGCGCGTCGAAGAGCCGCTCGGCGGCGCGCGCGCGAATCTCGCCCTTGCGGCTGCACGGGCTCATCGGCGTGTCTTCGGTGAACGGACGTCCGTTCGGCCCGCCGAGCATGTAGAGGTTGTCGAGCGCGACGAGCCGCGCGTCGGCGCGCGATGCCGCCTCGATCAGATTGTCCATGTAGCGCGGCACCAGATCCGCCCAGACGCGCGTGACGTACGGCGGGTTCATGCAGTGATAGACGGTGGCCGCGCCCGTCGCCGCGGTGACACAGAACGCGCGATCCGCGGCGTCACCGCTCGCGAGCTCGCACCCGGCCGGCGCGCCGCCCGCCGTGCGCTTGACGACGCGCACGCGATGGCCGAGCGCGACGAGGCGCTCGGCGACGACGTATCCGACCTGACCCGCTCCGAAGACGACGTGCAGATCCGACATGCCGCAGCTCCCGCGGGCCTCAGTCTACTCCGTTGGTGGATCGGCCTTGACACACGCTATTTAGTTATAGATGCTTCTCTAATCAGCACAGCCGTGTCGAACCCAGAACCTAGAACGCAGAACCTAGAACGCAGAACCCAGAACCTGGAGCTTCTCAATGCCTCGGACTGCCCTCGGTGACGTCGAGCACTTCGTGCTGATCGCGCTGCTGCACCTGGGTGGCGAGAGCTACTCGGTCCAGATCATGAATGAGATTCGCCGGCGTACGGGTCGGGACGTCGCGAAGGCCGCGGTCTATATCGCCCTTCGGCGTCTCGAGGAGAAACGGCTGCTGGTGTCACGGCTCGGCGAGGCGACGCCCGAGCGCGGCGGCCGCGCGAAGCGGCACTTCAAGCTCACGAAAGCCGGAGCGAAGCAGCTTCGCGATGCGCGAGAAGCTTTTGTACAAATGTGGGCGGGCGCGGAGCACCTCGTACAAAAAGCTCAGTCCAACTTCGAACTGCGAACTTCGAACTTCGAAATTGGCAAAGCCCCAGCGGCGCGCTTGAGAGCTGCGAAGGCGGCGCGATGACGGGCCATCGTCCTCCTCGTCTGGCCGAATGGCTGCTCACGCGATGCGTCTGGCCGGACGAGCGCGTCGCCGTACTGGGCGATCTCGACGAGCAGTTCCACGAACAGGTCGTCTCCGCCGGCGCCGCACGCGCGGCGCGCTGGTACTGGCGCGAAGCGCTGCGGCTCGTCTGGGGATTCTGCTGGTGGGCGCTGCGCATCGCCTGCCAGCGAGCCGCGACCATGGCCACCGACGACGTGCGGTACGCGCTGCGGCGGCTGCGCAGACAACCTGTCACATCGTTGGTCTCCGTCGCGACGCTGGCGTGCGCGATCGGCGCGGCGGCGGCGACGTGGACGCTCGTGTCCGCGGTGCTGCTCCACCCGCTGCCGTTCCTCAAAGAGCCCGACCGGCTGGTGAGCGTGGCCTACCTGCGGAATATAGCCGGCGAGCGGCGAACCACGATCGGGTCCAACTATCCGGACTATGTGGCCTTGCGTAATGCCGCTCCAATGCGAATCTCGGCGTGGGGCAGCATCGGCTCGTCGGCGCCGATCACACTTTCGACGAATGGCCAGGAACGCCCCATCGGCGTGCTCTACGCGAGCCACGATCTCCTCGATCTCCTTGGCGTGCGGACGTCGCTTGGCCGTTTCTTCAGCGACAGCGATGACCAGCGTGGCGCGCCGCTCGTCGCCGTGCTGTCCGATCGCGCGTGGCGTCGCCAGTTCGATTCTGATCCCAACGTCATCGGCCGTGTCATCCACGTGCGCGACCGTCCCGCGACGATCGTCGGCGTCCTGCCGCGTGCGTTTCGCAGTCTCGAGGTCGGCCGTTCGCCCGATCTGTTCCTGCCGCTGCACGCGATCGATCAGATCCAGTCGGACAACGAGACGCTCTTCGGCCCGCGTCCGTCTCTGTATTGGATCAATGCCGTTGGACGCTTGCCTCAGGGCGTGACAGCGCGACAGATGTCAGGGCGGCTGAACGGTTTGCAGCTCGATCCCGCCAACGAGCAGACGTTCCTGCTGAATGACGTCGAAGCCGCCGCACTGTCGGCGACGTCGCGCGCGAGCGTCAGCCAGTTCAGTCGCCTGCTCGGCACCACCGTCGCGATGCTCTTGGCGATCGGCAGCATCACGGTTGGCATGCTGCTCGTGCTGCGGACCGACGCGCGGCGAGGCGAGTTGGCGATGTGCCTCGCGCTCGGCGCATCACGTGCCCGCGTCGCGGCAGGGATCGCGATCGAGGGCCTGCTCCTCGCCCTAGCCGGCGCGGCCCTGTCGCTGCCGGTGAGTCAGATGCTGTTCGCGGGCCTCGGGGCGTTTCAGTTGCCCGGCGGCATCCGCGTCGATCGGCTCGACCTGACGATCGATGGCCGCGTCCTCGCCGGCGCCGCTGTTGCCGGCGTCTTCAGCGTCCTGCTGATGGCCCTGGTCGCGAGCGCGGTCGGCCTTCGCCGCAATCTCGGCGACGCGCTGCGATCGCGCGCGGGGGCAACGTCGCGTATGACGCGTCGTGGATCGCGAGCCGCGCTCGTGACCGCGCAAGTGGCCGTGACGCTCGTGCTCGTCACCGGCGCGGGCCTCTTTGCACGCAGCGTCGTGCGCGCGCTGTCGCTGAATCCTGGCGTCGACACGAGCCGGCTGTTCAGGGTGGAACTGCCGCTACCGGGCTATGGATACGACGCAGCGCGTGAGTGGGCCTTCGTCGACACCCTTGGCGAGCGGCTCGCACATCAACCCGCGATCGCATCGGTGGGCGCTTCGAATCCGGGAACGAGCTACAGACGATTCCAAGTAGATGGTACGTCGATCGAGTTGCCCCGCTTTTCATCGGTCTCTTGGATCGATAACCAGTACTTCAACACGATCGGCCTGCCGATCTCGATGGGCCGCGCCTTCACGAACAGTGATCGAATGGGTGCTCCACCCGTGACGATCATCACGGCGTCGCTGGCAACGCTCATCGCCGGCGACGGTCATCCGCTCGGACACCGCATCGGGTACGACGCCATCTCAGCCGAGGTCGTCGGCGTCGTGCCGGATCTCGTCCTCTCACCGGCCGGGCTGAATCCGCTCAGTTCGTACAGGCCCCTCGCGCAGGCGCCGCCCTTGCCCACGTATCCGGGCGCGGCAGGCCCGTGGCTCTTCGTTCGGGCCACACACGACGCGGCTGATGCGAGGAGCGCGCTGACCGCGACCGTTCGTGACATCGACCCGCGCGTCCGTCTGCCCTCCATGAGCACCATCGACGACCGCATTCTCGACGACATGGCCCCACAGCGCTTCGGCGCGACGGTGATGGGCGCGCTCGGCGCGATCGCGCTGCTCTTGAGCGTGTTCGGCACCTACGTGCTCGTCGAGTCGATGGCGACGCTGCGCCGGCGCGAGATGGGCATCCGCGCGGCGCTCGGCGCGCCCGGCGGTCATCTGCGGATGCTGCTCTTCGCCGAGACGTTCCGTCTCGTCGGCGCAGGCCTGCTGCTCGGCTTCGGGCTCTCGTGGCTGGGCGCGGGGACGATTCGCGCGTTCCTCTTTCAGGTCGAGCCGTTCGATCCGCTTGTCACCATCAGCGTCGCCGCGCTGATCGTCTTCCTGGCTGTGCTCGTCACGCTCCGCCCCGCGCTCGCCGCCGCGCGCGTCGATCTGGCGCAAGTGCTGCGCGACGACTGAGTCGCTCTTCGGAGGGCCGAACCTTCAGGTTCGGCCGCCCGCCGCGACTATGCGACAGTAGTCAACGCATGACGCCGGTCGTTCCCGATCCCAAGAACATCAAAGCCTTCAAGACCGAAGCCGCGTTCGAGGCGTGGCTCCGCGCGAATCACGCGCGCGCGACGGAGATCTGGCTGCGGATCTATAAAAAAAATGCGGGACGCCCGACCATCACGCCCGCACAGGCGCTGGACGTCGTGCTGTGCTGGGGCTGGATCGACGGCCTGCGCAAGTCGCTCGACGACGAGTCCTTCCTGCAGCGATACACGCCCCGTGGCGCGCGCAGCATCTGGAGCCAGATCAACCGCGAGCACGTTGCGCGGCTGACGAAGGTCGGACGCATGCAGCCGGCCGGCCAGCGGCAGATCGACGCCGCGAAGGCGGACGGCCGCTGGCACCACGCCTATGCGCCGATGCGCCATGCGAGCGCCGCGACGATCCCCGACGATCTTCGCGCGGCCATTGCCGCCAATCCGCGCGCGCAGAAGACGTTTCAGACGCTCGATCGCCAGAACCTCTTCTCGCTGGCCTTTCGCACGAACACCATGAAGACGCCGGACGGCCGCGCGCGCAAGATCGCGTCGCTCGTCGAGACGCTGGCGCGCGGCGAGCCGATCGTCGCGAGACGCGAGCCTCGGCCGCGGCCTTCACGCACGCCGCGGCCGTAAGCCCTCATTTGAGGACACGCATCGCGCCGCGCGAGCGACGCGCGATTTTTCCGCCTGTTTTCGCCATTCGATCGACGCCAGACCTGGCATCGCGTTTGCCAATATACGTCGCGAACGACTTGAAGTGTCCCCTTCTCGTGGGGACCGCACGGAGGCTCATATGTTCTCGACTTCCCGCACTTTGATCCTGGCGCCGGCCGCACTTGCCCTGACGATCGGCTTGGCGGCGCCGGCGGCGGCGCAACGCGGCCAGAACGATGAGCATC
>CAZNMF010000004.1:0-2640 GCA_964573795.1 uncultured Solibacteraceae bacterium | reverse complement strand
CTTCTGCGCGAGCCCTTCGACGATCGCCGTCTTGCCCACGCCGGGCTCGCCGATGAGCACGGCGTTGTTCTTGGTGCGGCGGCACAGCACCTGCTGCACGCGCTCGACCTCGGCCGCGCGCCCGACCAGCGGATCGAGCTGGTTGCGCATCGCCGCCTCGGTCAGATCGCGGCTGAACTCGGCGAGCAGCGGCGTCTCTTTCGGCCGCGCCGGCGCGGTCTTTTCGTTCAGGAGCTGGACGATGTCCTCGCGGACGCTCGGCAGCCGCATGCCTTTCTCGTACAGGATCGACGCGGCCGCCGATCGCTCCTCGCGGAGGATGCCGAGCAGCAGGTGCTCGGTGCCGATGTAGGTGTGCAGCAGCCGATCGGCTTCCTCGGCCGCGAACTGCAGCACGCGCTTCGTCTCCGCGCTGAAGGGGATCTCGACCGAGGTCTGGACCTTCTCGCGAAAGACCGTCCGGCCCTCGATTTCCTTCCGGATGCTCTCGAGCGACAGGTGCGATCGCGCGAAAATCCGGCTGGTCAGGCCCTTCCCCTCCCGAATCAAGCCGAGGAGGAGGTGCTCAGTCTCAATCGTATTGCTGCCGAGCTGGGTCGCTTCGTAGCGGGCGAAAAACAGAACGCGCCGCGCTCGTTCCGTGTACCGTTCAAACATCCAGCCGTCCGCCTGAGTACAAGCCGTGCATCGCGTGCCCTGCAGGCATTATACGGCATGGGCGCGGCGCCCCTCGGCGCGCCGGTCAGGCCGCGGCCAGGATTTCTCGGACTTTGGTCAGCAGATCGGTCGACGAGAACGGCTTCTGCAGCAGGTGCATCGGCAGCGTCTGCGCGGGCACCGGCGGCAGCAGGCCTTCGGCATGGCCGGAAATGTAGAGCGCGGGCAGGCCGGGGCGCGATCGCAGCAGCTCGGCGACGAGCTCGGGGCCGGTGCGGCCCGGCATGATGACGTCGCTGATCACGAGATCGATCGGCTCGCCCAGCGACTCCACGAGCGACAGGGCCTTGTCGGAGTTCTCCGCCGCGAGGACGCGATAGCCGTTGCCCTGCAGCACCTGGATGAGGAACGGCCGCAGCATCTCGTCGTCTTCGACGAGCAGGACGACCTCGCCCGTGGCGGCCGGCGCGGGGATCGGCGCGGGCGGCGCGGCCGCGCGCGCGGCAGGCGACGCCTGCGGGAAGTAGAGACGGAACGTCGCGCCGCGGCCCGGCTCGCTGATGATCTCCGCGTCGCCGCCCATCTGCTGGACGATGCCGTAGACGGTCGACAGCCCGAGCCCCGTGCCGCGGCCGACGGGCTTCGTCGTGAAGAACGGCTCGAACGCGCGCCGCCGCGTCTCGGCGTCCATGCCGACGCCCGTGTCCGAGACCTCGAGCAGCACGTGCGGCCCGGACAACCCGAGACTGCTCGTCACGCGATCGCACCAGACGTCGGCCGTGCGAATCGTGATCTGCCCGCCGCGCGGCAGCGCGTCGCGCGCGTTGAGCACGAGGTTCAGCACGACCTGCTCCAACTGGCTGCGATCGCCCATGACGCACGACGTCGTGGGCGACATGACGTCCGCGATGGTCACGGAGTCGCCGATCAGCCGCTGCAGCATGGGCAGCAGCGAGGCTACCAGCGGCACGATGTCGATGACGACGGCCTGGACCATCTGGCGGCGGCTGAACGCGAGCAGCCGCCGCGTGAGATCCGCCGCGCGCTCGGCCGCCCGCTGGATCTCGATGACCTGATCGACGCGCGGATCGCCGGCCAGATCCTGGACGAGCCAGTCCGAATAGCCGAGCACGGCGGTGAGCAGGTTGTTGAAGTCGTGCGCGACGCCGCCGGCCAACTGGCCGATCGCCTGCATCTTCTGGCCCTGCCGCAGCCGTTCCTCCAGCGTGCGGCGCTCGGTGACGTCGCGCGTGACGACGGCGAATCCGGGCGGCGCGTCGGGCTCCGGCACGAGCGGGCGAATCGTCGTGGCGCCGACGAACGTCTGGCCGTCGAAGCGGCGGCAGAGGCCCTCGCGCTCGGAGACGCCGTTGTCGCGCGCATCGGCGAGCCACGCCGCGAGCTCCTCCGGCGTCATGTCGAAGAGCGCGGCGCCGGACTGCCGCGCGATCTGCTCGCGCGAGTGGCCGAACACGTGCTGCGCGCCGAGATGCCACGCCGCGACGATGCCGTCGCCGTCGAGCACGAGCATCGCGTAGTCGGTGATGCTGTCGAGCATGAGGCCGACGCGCGACTCGAGCTCGCGCAGGCGGCGCTCGGAGGCCTGGCGCGCGCGCTCGCGCCGCTCGACGACGAGCGCGGCGTGATCGAGCGAGGTCGCCGCGTGACGCGCGAGCTGCGCCAGCGCCGACAGATCGTCGTCGGGGAACAGCGCGCCGCGGCGATGGACGACGGCGACGACGCCCCACGTGCGCGGACCGGCGACGATCGGCGCGGCGAGCACGGCGACGCCGGAAGCGCCGCAGGCGGCGGCGACCTCGGGCTCGCAGTCCAACGGACGCCCCAGCTCGGCGACGCCTGTCGTCAACACGCGCGACAGCAGCCCGCGGCCGCTGCCGATCCGTCGCCCGACGAGCGCGCGCTGCGTCGACGTGGCGATCGCGCAATCGGGATCCGCGTCGTCCTTCATCGCGACGAACGTCA
>CAZNMF010000003.1:0-1529 GCA_964573795.1 uncultured Solibacteraceae bacterium | reverse complement strand
CCGAGCTGCTGCTCGATGCGCTCCCGAATCGCCGGCGCATCGTCGAGATGCGCGACGCGGAGCTGGAGCATGTCGGGCCCGTCGCGGTCGTAGAGCTGCGCCGCCGTGTCGATCGTCACCAGGCCGAACCCGGTGTCGACTTCATAGAAGCCGAAGCGGAACGTGCCGACGACCTGCAGCGGCCGCAGCCGCGGCGCCAGACCTGCCGGCGTCGACACGAGCGACATGGTCGAGGCATCGACGATGTCCCCGACCCGCGCGCCGAGCGCCTTCGCGAGATCGGCGCCGAGAATGACGCCGTCGAGCGCATCGGCCGGGCGGCGGCTGAGCGCCTCGAGCGATCCCGTCTGGATCGCCGTGCGCAAGTCGGTGACCGTCACTTCGTGCTCGGGATCGATGCCCTTGAGCGTCGCCAGTTGCGACTGTCCGGCACCCATCTCCAGCAGCGCATTGCCGACGATGGCCGGCGCCACGCCCGTCACGCCGGGCAGTGACACGCGCTTTTCCGCGTCCGCCAGCGTGCCGAACGTGAGGTCCGGCGGCCGGACGACGACGTGCGCGGTGGCGCCGACGATGCGATCGCGCAGCTCGCCCTGCACGCCGGTCATCAGCGCCAGCGCGATGATCAGCGCCATGACGCCGACGCCCACGCCGAGGATCGAGACCGCCGAGATGAGGGAGATGAACGCCTGGCGCCGGCGCGCGATCAGGTAGCGGCGGGCGACGAACCAGGCGAACGACGGTCGCGCCATCGGCTAGGCGTCCGGCGCCGCGTGCGCGCGCGGCCGCATCAGCGGGAACAGAATCACGTCGCGAATCGACGCGCTGTTGGTGAGCAGCATGACGAGACGATCGATGCCGATGCCCTCGCCGCCGGTCGGCGGCAGGCCGTACTCGAGCGCGCGGACGTAGTCCTCGTCCATCTGGTGCGCCTCGGCATCGCCGGCCGCGCGCTCGCGGAGCTGCGCCTCGAAGCGCCGGCGCTGCTCGGCCGGATCGTTGAGCTCGCTGAAGCCGTTGGCGATCTCGAATCCGCCCGCGTACAGCTCGAAGCGCTCGACGGTGTCCGGATCGTCGGGCTTCTGCTTGCTGAGCGGCGACACCTCGGTCGGAAAATCGTAGACGAACGTCGGCTGCACGAGGTCCGACTCCCAGAGCGACTCGAAGATCGTCGTCGCGATGCGGCCCGCGCCGTGGCCGGCCAGCACCTCGAGGCCGAGCGCGCGGGCCACGTCGGCCGCGCGCGCGCGATCGCGCAGATCGCCCGCCGCGATCGTCCGGCCCAGCGTCGCGCTCGCCCGCTCGGCCGCCGCGTCGCGCAGCGACAGCCGGCGATACGGCGCCGCGAACGACAGCGTGTGCTCGCCGAACGGCGCCTCGAGCGTGCCGAGCACGTCCTGCACGATCCCCGTCAGCATCGTCTCGGTCAGCGCCATCAGGTGCTGATAGTCGACGTACGCCTCGTAGAACTCGAGCATCGTGAACTCGGGGTTGTGCTGCGTCGAGATCCCCTCGTTGCGGAAGTTGCG
>CAZNMF010000002.1:0-3410 GCA_964573795.1 uncultured Solibacteraceae bacterium | reverse complement strand
TCGAGATTGAGACGATTGACCTTCTTGACTGGGGCCGGGGCGTCCGTGCTCATCGATCTATCCCACCTTCTCCTGCGCCAGGATGCCGTCGGTCACGCTCCGGGCGTCAATCGGCAAGCCGTTGTAGTGCAGCACGCTGCGCAGCCGCGGCGTCAGCGCCGGTTCGCCGTCCATGCGCAGCAGGCTCGCCATCTGCCCGTCGCGGTTCTGCTCGACGACGTAGACGCGATCGTGCCGGCGGATGAAGTCATCGACCGCCGGCGTGAACGGATAGGCGCGCAGGCGCAGATACGACGTCTGAATGCCGGACTCCTCGCGCAGATGGTCGCGCGATTCTTCGACGGCCCAGTGGCTCGTGCCGTACGCGATGATGCCGATCTTCGCCTCCGGCTCGATCTGCACGATCGGCTGCGGGACCAGCGTCTTCGCCGTGTCGAACTTGCGCGCGAGCCGATCGACGTTCTTGACGTAGTCGTCCGGCTTCTCCGAGTAGAGCGCCATCTCGTTGTGACCGGATCCACGCGTGAAGTACGCCGGCGCGCCGGTGCCGGGCAGCGAGCGCCAGGGCACGCCGTCGCCGTCCACGTCCTTGTACCGGCCCCACGCGGCGCCGAGCTGACGCAGCTTCGCGTCGTCGAGGACCTTGCCGCGATCGAGCGGCTTCTCCGGATACGTGAACGACTCGGACATCCAGGTGTTCATGCCGAGATCGAGATCGCTCAACACGAAGATCGTGGTCTGGAGCTGCTCGGCGAGATCGAAGGCGTCCATCGACATCTCGAAGCACTCGCTGACCGACGCCGGCAGCAGCAGCACGTGCCGCGTGTCGCCGTGCGAGTTCAGCGCGGCGAAGAGGATGTCCCCCTGCGCGGTGCGCGTCGGCAGGCCGGTCGACGGCCCGACGCGCTGGATGTCGAACACGACCGCCGGCAGCTCGGCGTAGTACGACAAGCCGGCGAACTCGGACATCAGCGAGATGCCCGGGCCCGACGTCGACGTCATCGCCCGCGCGCCGGCCCAGCCGGCGCCCACGACCATGCCGAGCGACGCGATCTCGTCCTCGGCCTGCACGATCGCGAACGTCGCCTTGCCGGTCTCCTTGTCCATGCGGTACTTGCGCATGTACGAGATCAGCGTCTCGGGCAGCGATGACGACGGCGTGATCGGATACCACGCGACGACGGTGACGCCGGCGAACATGCAGCCCATGGCCGCCGCCGCGTTGCCCTCGACGAGAATCTGGCCGGACGTCTTGTCGAGCGGCGCGACGCGATAGGGATCCTGCTTCGGCAGGTGCTCGGCCGCGTACTTCTTGCCGGCCTCGAGCGCCGCAAGGTTCAGCGCGAGCGCCTTCGGCTTCTTGCCGAGCTGGCGCGTCAGCGCCTTCTCCATCTCCGCGAGATCGATCGACAGCAGCTCCGACAGGATGCCGTCGTAAATCATGTTCTTGACGAGACGCCGCAGCTTCGCCTCGGAACAGACCTCCGCGACGATCTTGTCGAACGGCACCGGATAGAACACGAGGTCCGATCGCAGCGCGCTGAGCTTCAATGGCTCGTCGTAGACGACCGCACGGCCCGGCTCGAGGGCCATGACGTCTTCCTTGGCCGTCTCCGGGTTCATGGCGACGAGGAAATCGATTTCTTTCTTGCGCGCGATGTAGCCGCGATGGTTGGCGCGGATGGTGTACCAGGTGGGCAGGCCCGCGATGTTCGACGGGAAGAGATTCTTGCCGGAGACCGGCACGCCCATCTGGAAGATCGATCGCAGCAGCACGAGGTTGGCCGTCTGGCTGCCAGACCCGTTCACTGTCGCGACTTGAATGCTGAAATCGTTTGTGACCTGCGACGAGGATTGCGTGCGTTGTGGCTCGGTGGCCGGAAGAGATGAGCTCATGCTGGGTCTGCGTGGGGCAAGCAAGATGGCCGCCAGCGCATCCACTCAAGTATATCTCACCGTCACAAAGATGTCGGATGACGCCCGTTTGCGCCGACGCTTTTGACGCGCCTGGGGCCGCAGGCTGCGGAATTAGGAACGCATGTCGGAGGGGCGGACCTTCAGGTCCGCCCGCTGCGGCCGAACCTGAAGGTTCGGCCCTCCGAATAGTAATTCGGCAACGCGCTCTTATGCCCGCCGGATCCTGTTAGCGGCGGCCGAGCGCGTCGACGACGGCGCGGCCGATGTCGGCGGGGCTCTTCACGACGCGCACGCCGGCAGCCGTGAGCGCCGCCATCTTCTCCGCCGCCGTGCCCTTGCCGCCGGAGATGATCGCGCCGGCGTGGCCCATGCGGCGTCCGGGCGGCGCGGTCTGGCCCGCGATGAAGCCGACGACGGGCTTCTTGAACGACGCCTTGATGAACGCCGCCGCATCCTCCTCCGCGTTGCCGCCGATCTCGCCGATCAGCACGACGGCTTCCGTCTCGTCGTCGCCGGCAAACAGCGTCAGCGCGTCGATGAACGACGTCCCGATCAGCGGATCGCCGCCGATGCCGATGCACGTCGTCTGGCCGAGGCCGAGACCGGTGAGCTGATGGATCGCTTCGTAGGTCAGCGTGCCGCTCTTGGACACGATCCCGATGCGGCCTTCCTTGCAGATGTGGCCGGGAATGATGCCGGCCTTCGCGCGGCCGGCCGAGATCAGGCCGGGGCAGTTCGGGCCGATGAGGCGCATCGACGTCTGCTTGATGAACGCGAGCGCGCGCATCATGTCGATCGTCGGGATGCCTTCGGTGATGCACACGGCGAGCGCCAGGCCCGCGTCGGCGGCTTCCATCACCGCGTCGGCCGCGCCCGGCGGCGGCACGAAGATCACCGACGCGTTGGCGCCGGTCTCGCGCACGGCGTCGTGCACGGTGTTGAACACCGGCCAGCCCTCGTGCGTCGTGCCGCCCTTTCCCGGCGTGACGCCGCCGACGACGTTGGTCCCGTACGCCTGCGCCTGCTTCGCGTGGAACGTGCCCTCGCGTCCGGTGATGCCCTGGACGATCAGGCGCGTGTTGCGATCGATGAGAACGGACATGCGTGTTGGCTTTCCTTTGGTTGCGAATGGGGCCCCACCCCCATTCGCCCGCTCAGCGCCGCTCCTACGTCGCGGGCTTCGCGGAAGTCTCTTATTTGCCCAGCGCGACGACGCGCTCGGCGGCTTCGCCCATCGTGTCGGCCGTCGTGAAGTTCAGCCCGCTGTCCTTCAGCATCTGCTTGCCGAGCTCCACGTTCGTGCCTTCCATGCGGATGACGATGGGCACGCGCACGCCGAGCTCGGTCACGGCCGCGATGACGCCCTGCGCGAGGATGTCGCAGCGCAGGATGCCGCCGAAGATGTTGATGAACACGGCTTTGACGTTCTGGTCCGACGTGAGGATGCGGAACGCGTTCTTGATCTGCTCGGCGTTGGCGCCGCCGCCGACGTC
>CAZNMF010000001.1:0-15080 GCA_964573795.1 uncultured Solibacteraceae bacterium | reverse complement strand
GGTCTGATTTTTCCGTCGAACTTCAATCCGTCGAAGGTGTCCGGCGCGACGGGGCAGCCGCTGCACCTCGCCGACAGCAAGACGATCATTCCCGGCGACGACAACAACATCCAGCCGCGGATCGGCCTCGCGTGGACACCGACCGACAGCGGCCGTCTGGTCGTGCGCGGCGGCTACGGCCTGTTCTACGAGCGCGTGACCGGCGCCTTCGCCAACTCGCTCCGGCAGTCGGGTCCGTTCTTCCGAGAGGCGCAGCTCGACGATCTCGGCGACTGGAACATCGTCCCCACCGACTATCCGGCGCTGCCGATTCCGACGATGACCGTGGGCTTCGACGATGGCGAGCCGCAACTGGAGGGATCCAACGCGCCCGGCCAGCAGTTCGAAGCGCTCGAGACGCAGGTGATGCCGCCGAGCATGCCGACGCCCTACATCCAACAGTGGAACGCGGACGTCCAGTGGGAGCTCCGGCCGAACTGGCTGGTCGACATCGCCTATGTCGGCAGCCGCGGCAGCAAGCTGCTGCAGTTCGTGAACGCCAATCCGCCGCAGGACATCAGTCAGCTCGGCGGATTCCTGGCGCGTCCCGGCGTTCCCGGCGGCGGGTTCGCCGGCAACTACTACACCGTCGACGATGACGGAACCTTCGTCAGCCTGGCGACGCCGCCGGCAGGCTGCGATCTGCAGGACGATCCGGACGAGTGCGTCATTCCCGCCGAGCTGCGTGGCGCGCTGCTCGGGCTCGACGAGGACGAGGGCGCGAACGCGCTGTCGGCCACCGGCTATTCGCGCTATCACTCGCTCCAGGCGAGCCTGCAGCGGCGCTTCAGCCGCGGGTACATGTTCAACGTCAGCTACACGTACTCGCACTCGATCGACACGTTCTCGGACGAGGGGATCTACCAGGTGCAGCAGGACTCCACGCGTCCCGAGCTCAATCGCGGGCCGTCGGACTTCAATCGCGCCCATCGGTTGATCGGCAGCTGGTCGTGGCTGCTGCCGTTCCACGGCAACGTGTGGGCGGACGGCTGGCAGATCTCCGGCGTCGCCACGATTCAGTCGGGACGTCCCTTCACCGTGATCGACAGCGACGGCAGCGCGATCCTGTTCGCGTCTGGCGACCCGCGGCCGAACGTGGTGCCTGGCGTCGACCCGCTGACGAGCGGTCCCATGAGCGCACGCGTCGACGGCTATCTCAATCCCGACGCCTTCGCGAGCTCGGGCGTGGCGTGGGGCAACCTGGGTCGCAATACGTTCGTTGGACCGATGCAGCGGCGGCTCGACGTCACCCTGTCGAAGACGACGCCGTTGCACGGCGGCTCGTCGCTCGAGCTGCGGCTGGAGGCCTACAACATCACGAACACGGCCTCGTTCCGCAATCCGGAGCGCGATCTCAGCGACGGCGACTTCGGCGAGATCACGCAGACCGTGGGCGGACCGCGCGTGATTCAGCTCGCGATGAAGGTGAGATTCTGAGGCCGATCCGCGCGCTCACTCCTCGCGCAGCGCCCGCATCGGATGGATGCGCGAGGCGCGGCGCGCCGGCACCAGACAGGCGACGAGCGCGATTGCGCCCAGCACGGCCGCGGCTAGCGCGAGCGACCGCGGGTCTCCGGGCTGCAGTCCGAACAGCAGAGACGCCGCACTTCGCCCGGCCGCGAGCGCGACCGCTGCGCCGATGATCAGCCCCGCGGCGAGCAGCGGCAGCGTCTGGCGCAGCACCAGCGTGACGATCTGCCCGCGCGTCGATCCGAGCGCCAGCCGCACGCCCATCTCCGTGCGCCGGCGCTCGACGACGTACGAGATCACGCCGTAGAGCCCGATCGCCGTGAGCATCGCCGCCAGCAGGCCGAAGAAGCCCGCGAGCCACGCCAGCGTCCGCTCGCGCACCAGGCGATCGCCGACGAGCGCGCGCAAGACGTCGAAATTCACCTGGATGCCCGGGTTCATGCGCGTGAGCTCCGCACGCACGGCCGAGACGGCGTCGCCTTCGGGCACCGCCGCGCGGATCACGGCGCGGAATCGGGGACCCCATCGCGGATTCTGCAACTCCGGCACGTAGGCGATCGGCGGGATCTCGTCGCGCAGGTCGGCGTATTTCGTGTCGCCGACCAGGCCGACGATCGCGTACGTCTTTTCGTCGTAGCCGGGCTCCGCCAGGCTGACCACTGTCTTGCCGATGGGATCGTCGGTCCCGAACGCCTTGCGTGCGAACGTCTCGTTCACCACGAGCACGCCGCGCGACGCGTCCGTGTCGTGATCGTCGAAGTCGCGGCCGCGGATCATCGGGATCCCCATCGTCCGAAAATAGCCGGGGCTGACCCAGGTGTATTGCGACCAGTCGGGCGCCGAGGACTCGTAGCCCGGCACGCGCACGCCGAGCATCCAGTTCATGCCCTGGAGCGCGATGTGCGACGTCATCGCCACTCCCGTGATCCCGGGCACGGTCCGCATCCGGTCCAGCACGTCCCGCTGTAGCGCGCGGATGCGCGGGCGCTCCGGCTGCAGCGATCCCAGATTGATGTCGGCGAAGATCAACCCGTCGCGCCGGAAGCCGGGATCGAGCGTGGTCAGGTTGCGGAAGCTCGTCACGAAGACGAAGGCGCCCATCAACAGCACCAGCGACAGGCTCACCTGCGACACGATCAGCAGCCGTTGGAACGAGAACCGATCGCGCGCGCCGGCCGTGACGCGCCCGCCGGCCTTCATCGCGTCCGCCGCTTGCCCGCGCGAGGAGCGCACCGCCGGCGCGAGGCCTAACAGCACGCACGTCAGCGCCGCGAGTCCGGACGTGAACAGCCACACGCGCCAATCGAGCGTCAGATGCAGATCGAACGGCTCGCGCGCCGTGCTGAGAAATCGCACCAGCGTTCGACTCAACGCCTGCGCCACGCCGACGCCGATCGTCGTCCCGACGAACGCCAGCAGCAGACTGTCGGCGAGCAGTTGCCGCACCAGCCGTCCGCGCGAAGCGCCCAGAGCCAGCCGAAGAGCCATCTCCCGGCTCCGTGCCGTCGCGCGGGCCATCAGCAGATTCGCCAGGTTCGCGCAGGCGATGACGAGTACCAGCCCTGCCAACGCCAACAGCAGCCACAACGCGCGCTCGTACTGGTCGCGCAGCCGGCTGATGCCCTGGCCGGCCGGGAACGCGGACAGCCGGGCCGCATGCCACTCCGCGAGACCTTTGGCGTCGTAGCCGGTGGGCTCCGCCGCGGTGAGGACGGCCGCGCTGATGCTGCCGATCTGCGCCGCCGCGCGCGCCGGCGTCCAGCCCGGCTTCACGCGTCCCATGCCGATAATCCAGAACAGGTCGCGCCGGTTGATCGACGTCTGCGGCCCGTTCGCAATCACGCACGTCGGCAGCGCGATGTCGAACGTCTTGCCCACTTCGAGGCCGGAGAACGAGGCCGGCGTCACGCCGATTACCGGAAAGACTGTGTTGAACAGTTTCAGCGTCGCCCCCACGACATCGTCACGTCCGCCGAACCGGCTGTGCCAATAGCCGTCGCTCAGCACCACCCCCGGCGAACAGCCCTGCGCGTCGTAGGTCGAACCGAACAACGTGCCGCGCTCGGCGGACACGCCGAGGGACGAAAAGACATTGCCCGTCACCCAGAGGCCCGCCGCCGGAGTCGTGCCGGCGGCATCCTGGATCGCGAATGTCTCCGTGCCCCACGCGAAGAGATCCTCGAAGCCCTGCTGGCGCTCGCGCAGCTCGCGAAAGAGGGGAAACGTCAGGTTCGACGTATAGCTGGTATGCGAGCCGAGACGCGACGTGCGGTCGTCGAACCGCACTTCCATCAGATCCTGCGGCCGCGCGACGGGCAGACTTCGCATCCGCACCGCGTCCAGCAGTTGGAACACCGCCGCGTTGGCGCCGATGCCGAGCGCGAGCGACAGCAGGGCGGCGGCCGTGAAGCCCGGACTCAGACGCAGCTGCCGCACGCCGTACCGCAAGTCCCGCCACAACGACTCGAGCCACCGCAGCGAATCGCGCTCGCGTTCCGATTCGCGCACGAGTGTCCGATTCCCGAGCTTCAGTCGCGCCGCGCGCTCGGCCTCGGCGCGGCTCATGCCGCGGGCCAGGTTGTCGTCTACTTCGTGGGCCAGGTACGACTCGAGCTCGCGAATGAGCTCTCGCTCGCGCCGGCCACGCCTGAAGAAGCGCGTCCACATCATCGATTAGTCCTCCGCCGGGCCGAGGACGCGTCCCACGGCCAGCACGAGTGATTCCCAGCGGCTGCGCTCCGCGAGCAGCTGCGTCCGGCCCTGCGGCGTGATCCGGTAATACTTGGCCTTCCGGTTGTTCTCGGATGTGCCCCAGAACGACGCGATCCACCCGCGGTCCTCCAGGCGGTGCAAGGCGGGGTAGAGCGAGCCGTGCTCGACCTGAAGAATATCTTCTGAGCTGGACTCGATCAGGTGGGCGATCGTGTGCCCGTGCGCCGGAGCCGCCAGAAGCGTCTTCAGCACGAGCATGTCCAATGTTCCTTGCAGCATGTCGCCGCGGCTGTTCGGATTCGTTTTGCGAGTCATCGGGTGCCAGAGGCACCATACCAGAAGATGTTCTACTGGAGCAAGCGAGCGATGATGTGGTTCAGCGGCTCGATCCCCCGCGAGGCGCTCGGGAATTACAGGCTTGACGGATTTTCCGTTCGAAGTGTGGCGGAGGTATTCGACGCGGCGGGAATTTCGAGCACGGAAGGACTATGTGCTCCGGGCTCTGTTCAGGATTTGCTCGACCAACCGCTCGTCCATCCGGAAATTCGTTGCGCGAAGGCGTTCGATGGCGGCAGGGAGATCGGCGAACCCGTGCAGCGCGGCGTCCGACAAGACCCGGAGCGTTCCCAGGACGGACAGGCTCAAGCTCTCGGCCTCGCGACGCCCGTCCCGATCGTCCATGAGAAGTGCGTCAGCCTTGATCTCCACAGCTAGGGCGATGGCCTCGCGCTCGCCATCGTCGATCACGCGGCGCAGATGAGGAAGGGCGTCGCGCGGCGTTTGAGCTCGAAGCCAGGCGGGCTTGTTCGCGTACCACGTTCGGACTTCCTGCGGAGCGCGCGGGCTGGTCAGCTCGGCGAGGACGGTCGGAGGGGCGACAATCTCGCCGTACAGATCCTGGAGCACGTGCACGTGCTGGATCAGGATGAGGTAACGAAGCGGACTGGTGTCGGCGACGACAATCACGCGCGCCGCCGCTCAGTGCCTTGTGGACGTCTCGTTCTCGATCTCGCCCTGGCGCTTCCGCCACAGTCGAACGCTCGTCTCGGCCTCACGGTCGAAATCCTCGATCGTGTATTCGAGCATGACGCCGTGCTGCTTCAGGAAACCGTCGAGCTCGTAGCGATCCGGAATGCCGAGGAGAGTGCGGAGCTGGTAACTGGTAATCCGCCCCGTTCGGTACGCGTCGATGGCCAGCGCCTCCAGTGCGGCCCTGGACAAGTCCTTGCCCTCTTCAGCGAGCTGCCGAACGAGGTCGTCCGGGATGTCCAGGAAAATCCTCACGATGTCAAGTATAGGGCAAGAGGCTCGCGACGGGACCGGCCTCATGCTGCTCTGCAGCAGGGCCGCAGGTGCACCGCCACGGAACGCCCGCACAATCAGCTCAAATTCTAATTGGGGACCCCGACGCGCCCAGCGTCCACGCGAGCCCCGGCGGCGACCGCCTCGATCTCCGTAATCACATCCGCGCCCCGGCGATACGCCGCGATCACGTCCGGCCAGCCTCGCGCCGCATGCCGCATCTCGTCGTCGGCGACGATCGTTCGCACCGCGGCGGCCATCGCGCGCTCGTCCGCATGCGCGTCGAGCATACGGCCGACGCCGAGCGCCGCCACGCTGCGCGAGGTCGAATCGGCTCGCTAGAAGCGATCGAGCACGTACGTGCCCTCTACGGCACGACGACGATCCGCCCGCGCGTGCCAGACTCCAGCAGTCGATGCGCCTGGGCGGCCTCGTCGAGCGGCAGCTGCGTACCGATCCTCACGCGCAGCCGCTTGCGTGAGAGGCCGTCGTTGATGGCGCGCGCCGCCTCGGCGAGATCGGCGGCGCTCGCGTTGCTGATAACGAAGCCGCGCAGGCTCGCGTCGCGCAGGTAGAGCTGTTCGAGCGGCAGCGCGATCGTCGAGCCGATGCCGGTAATCAGCACGAAACGCCCACCGCGCGCGAGCAGCGGCAGCGTGCGCTCGAAGGCATAGTGCCTGGACGTCTCGAAGAAGACGTCGACGCCGCGCGGGGCCGCGGCGGCGATCCGGCTCCAGAGGTCCGGATCGCGATAGTCGAACACGGCCTCGGCGCCCGCGGATCGGCACCAGTCCGCGTCTTCGGCCCGCGCCGTCGCGATGACGTGCGCGCCGGCCGCGGCAGCCAGTTGCACGACGGTCGTGCCCACGGCTCCGCCCGCGCCGGACACGACCAACGTCTCGCCGTATCGCAACTGCGCCTCGCGAAAGAGGCCGAGGTACGCCGTGGCCGCGGCGTGCAGCACCGCCACGGCCTCGACGGGATCCGCGCCGTCGGGCAGCGGATACAGCCGATCCCGCGAGACGACCGCGTACTCGGCGAAGGAGCCTTGTCTGCCGTCGTGGCCGAGGCTGTTGCTCCAGACGGCGTCGCCCACACGAAAATCGTCGACGCCGTTGCCGACGGCGGAGACGAGGCCCACCAGGTCGCGCCCGACGACGAACGGAAACGGCGTCGGCGTCCGATATCTGCCGGAGCGGATCAATGTGTCGACGTAGTTCACGGCGAGCGCCTGCGTGCGGACGAGCACGTCAGACGTGCCAACTTCCGGCGTCGGCAGATCGCCGACGCGGATGTGCTCCGGCGGCCCGAGCTCGGTGACGTAGGCGGCTTTCATGTGGCTGTCCCTCGCGTCTGGTGTCCATCACGTTTCACAGATGGTGTGCCCGACGATCCTTCGTCGCTCCCAATCGTTCGTTGTGCCATCCGGTCGCGTCCGATCGCCGTCGATTTTGTCATGCACAGTTTTTGCAGCTCGAAGGCCGGAGCGGGATCACCACGCGCGATGGAGGACGCCATGGACAACGCCGAACGCCGGCCATCCGTTTCAGCCGCTCCCTGTTACAAAGATCCGAAGGCCGCGTTGAAGTGGCTCGAGGCGGCATTCGGCTTCGAGCCGTATATGGTCATGCTCGGGCCGAACGACGAGCTCCTGCACGCCGAGATGCGCGTCGGCGACGGCATCGTCATGGTCAGCAGCGAGTGGTCGCCGATCCACAAGAGCCCGAAGAGCATCGACGGCTTCAACACGCAGACGGTGCACGTGCAGATCGCCGACAGCGTCGACGCGCACTGCGAGCGCGCACGTCACGCCGGCGCGGTGATTCAGATGGAGCCGACGTCGCAGTTCTATGGCGACCGGACCTATCGCGCCGTCGATCCGGAGGGCCACGTCTGGAGCTTCGGCCAGACCATCATGCCCATGACCTCGGAGGAATGGGACAAGGCGATGGGGATCAAGACGCGAACGCGGCTGTAGGCGTCTAATTTGGGCCAACGGGATATTCCATCTGCATCGTGACGACGCGCGCGGTGTTGGCGCCGTAGCGGCGGCTGATGTCGCGCAGCGTCTCGTCGAGTGCGGCCGCGGGCCTCAAGTCGGTCCGAGACGACGGAAGGGACGTTGGCGACCGACCGACGTCCTGCACATCCGGCACGATACGAATGCCGCGCGACGTGATCGCGACCTCGGCGCCGTCGCCGATCGTCACGGCCCGCGAGCGAGAGGTTCGCGACCAGGCGTCGG
This sequence comes from uncultured Solibacteraceae bacterium, assembly GCA_964573795.1. GTDB lineage: Bacteria > Acidobacteriota > Vicinamibacteria > Vicinamibacterales > SCN-69-37 > CAZNMF01. The sequence continues at coordinate 7,312 of CAZNMF010000001.1, read as the reverse complement.
CGACGAGCGCGAGCGACACCTCGTCGAGCCCCGGTCTGAGCGCAAGACCGATTCGTTCCTGCCGCCAGAATGCCAGGCGATTGGTCAACACGGTCCATGCGAACGGCCGTGTGAACTTGAACTGGCCGCTGTCGTGGCGCACGTCCCAGCGGTCGATGCCGACGTCGGTGGCCACCGCTCGGGCCTTGGCCGATCCCGCGATCGCTTCGATGAGCGTGAGCGCCAGCGGCATCGACGCCGTGATGCCCGTCGTGGTCGCCACCGATCCGTCGACCACGATTCGGCGATCGGGAACGTACTGGATCGTGGGATGCCGCTTGCGCAGCTCTCGAAGGTAGTACCAGTGCGTGGTCGCGCGCCGGCCGTCGAGGAGCCCCGCCTCGCCGACCACTTTCGCACCTGCGCAAACGCCGATCACGATGGCGCCCTTCGCGGCTTGCTCTCGGATCCACTCGAGCGCGACAGGATCGTCGTCGTGGCTCATCGCCGGGACGAGGACGTAGTCGGCTCCGTCGGGATGTCGGACATCGAAATCGCGGAGCGTCGCGTCCGGCAGCACCGTCAGTGCAGGGAAGAGCCGCACGGGGCCAGGGCGCGTTGCCAGCAGCTCGACGTCGGCGACATCGGCGCGCCGCAGGATACCTGCAGGCATGACGTAGTCGAGCGTCTCTGTGGCATCGTTGATGCCGACGCTGACGATCAGCGGGCGCTCACGCTTCGGCGCCTGCAGCGCCACGCGCAACGCGGCGGCTTCCGTGGCGTCGACGGCAGGCGCGGCCGTGGCGGCCTCGGGATCGGACGGCAACGTGACGAGCCAGACGCCGAATCCCACGACGCCGAGCACGGCCACGCCGACGACGATGAGAAGCGTCTGCATTGCGGTCCTCGTCATGGTTGACCGACGTCGAACGCCAGCGGAGCAAGAGGCGGACCACGGGCCAGACGTGGAGGAGCAAGAGGATCCCCGTGGCTCCGTACGATTGTCGAGCAGCGAAGACCCACACTTGGGTGTCGCGATGACTCGACGTCCCCTCTCTCCTTGACAGATTAGGAAGGCGTCGCTATTGTCCTAATCGACATAGGAGGGAGCACATGTCCGCCAAGGCGTCACTGCTGCCAGGCACCCTCGACCTGTTGATCCTCAAAGCCGTCTCGCTCGGACCGCAGCACGGCTACGGCGTGCTGTTGCGCATCGAGCAGATCACCGGGGGCGCGCTCGCCGTCGAGCAGGGCGCGCTCTATCCGGCTCTCTACCGCCTCGAGCATCAGGGGCTGCTCGCGACCGAGTGGGGCACGTCCGACAACAACCGCCGCGCGAAGTTCTACAGCCTGACCGCCGCGGGCCGGAAGCGCTTCAAGGCCGAGACCGAGGAGTGGAATCGCACGGCGCTTGCCGTCAACACCGCGCTGCGCGCGCAGGAGGCGTAGTGGTGTCCTGGGCTCGCGTGCGCGCCTTCTGGCGCACCATCGTCCGTCGATCGGACATGGAACAGAGCCTGCCCGACGAGGTGCGCTTTCACCTCGAGCGCCGCGCCAGCGACTTGATGGCGCGCGGCGGTCTCTCGGCCGATGACGCTCGACGACGGGTCTCGACGCCGAACGCTGATCTGGCCACTGCGCTGGAGCGCGAGATTCGTGCGGTCGTGCCGACGGCGTCCGTCTCCGACAGCGCCACGCTTCGAAGCCGGCTGATGCAGTCCGTGTCCGACCGATCGTTCTCGACCTTGATGGTGATGTTCTTTGCCGTGGCGGCCATGGGCGTGACCGCAGCCGGCATCGTCGGCGTCGTGGCGTTCGTCGTCGCCAGGCGCACGCGCGAAGTCGCGATTCGGATCGCGATCGGCGCGAACGCCGCCAGCGTCAGAGCGCTCGTGACGCGCGAGGCGCTTGCGGCGGCTGCGGTCGGCGTGGTCATCGGTTTCGGTTTGTCGCTCGCGCTTTCGACGACGGTGCGCAGCCTGCTCGTCGGGATTGCGCCGACCGATCCGTTGGCACTCGGCACTGCCGTCATCGTCATCGTCGCGATCGTCGGCGTCGCCGCGTGGATCCCGGCGCGCCGCGCGACGCGCTTGTCGCCGACGGTCGCGCTGCGCGTGGAGTGAGGGCCATGAAACGTGCAGCGACATCCATGGCGACCATCATCACCGCAGGACTCTGCGTCACACCTGTTGGTGCGGGAGGCGTGCAGCAGCAGGCATCGCCGCCGACATTTCACGCGGGCGTATCTGTTGTCGACCTTGGGCTCGGGCTAAGGACGCGGAAGAGCGATAGGCCGGGAGTCTACGGCTGGACGATGGTATTGCCGGCACCATCGGTCATGTCCGCATCTGGAGCGGACGTCAGCGTCACCATCGCGTCGTTTGCGAACCCGACACTCGTCATTGCCGCACAGGCGCGATCACAAGATGAAACGAGCCCCGACGACGCATGTGGCGACGCAGGTGTCGTGGTCGCTCATATGATGATTTCGCCCGGCATCTATGACTTCGAGGCGACCGGACCGGACGAATCCCATAAATACGCGCAAATGCGCGTGAACATTCCGGCCTATTCCCGCGCGCCACTTGCCGTATCTGGCGTGTTGTTCGAACGACTGGGTGGTACGTCGGACGCGCCACGAACGTACGTCATACCGCGCGAACGAACAGGCGGCATGTGGGAGTTTGCCCTGTACGGCGAGCCGGCGTCGCGCACATATGCCGCCGGCAAGGCGTCGATCAAGTCCAGCCCGATTCCGTTCGTCCCGCTGGCGTGTACCGTCCTCTCGAAACGAGACACGCTGAAGGCGTTCTGGCAGGTCTATCAATTCCAGGGCGAGCCTCGGGCAGTAGATGTGTCCTGGCGCGTGACGGATTCGACGGGCCAGGAGCACATGGCAGGGACGGGAGCCGTTGACGCCGCGGCATTCGAGCGCTCGCGCGTCGTCAACGGCTCAGCCGAGATCCGACTCGACGACCTGTCGGCAGGCCAGTACGTCTTCCGCGTGGACGCGACCGCCGATTCGCGTGTTCAGCGAAGCGACGCGTCTTTCACGGTCCGGTGACTCACCCCTTCTGCACGAACGCGGGATCCATCCACAGCACTTCCCAGTGGTGACCGTCGACGTCGTAGAAGCTGTGGCCGTACATGAAGCCGTGATCCTGCGACGGCATCGCCGGCGAGCCGCCGTTCGCGAGCGCGGTCTTCACGAGCAGATCGACTTCCTCGCGATTCTCGCACGACAGCGCGATTAGCGCCTCGGTCGCGCGGCCCGTGTCGCAGACGTCGCGCGTCGTGAACGTCCTGAAGAACGGCTCGGTCAGCAGCATCGCATACGCCTCGTCGCTGATGACCATGCAGGCCGCCTTGTCGTCGGTGAACTGCCGGTTGAACGTGAACCCCAGCGCGGAGAAGAACGCCATCGTCTTCTTCAAATCGCGGACGGGGAGGTTGACGAAGATCTTGCGGGACGTGGACATGAATTACTCCTGAAAGAACGCTACAGAAACGTCGAACTTTGAACTTCGCCCCTCGACAGGCTCGGGGCGACGTGAGCCAGTCGAACGTCGAACTTCGAAAAGGAACGCCTCGTCATCGAGTGGCTGCAAAGACGGCGCGCAGGCGCCGATCGCGCAGCCAGAGCGCGCCCCAGAGCAGCACCGCGACGTAGATCGGCGAAAGGACGTGCGTGAACAGCGGATTGCCGAGCCGCACGTGCGTGGCGACCGCGCCGCCGAGAAAGCCGGTCCAGAGCACCGCGCCGAGAATCGCGGTGCGCGGCATCAGATACAGCACGAGGAAGACGACTTCGATCGCCCCGATCGGCGCGATCAGGCTGCTGGCGTAGCCGAGCTGCATCGTGCCTTCGACAGCGGCTGGCACGCGCAGCACCTTCATCACCGCGTCCATGGTGAGAAAGGCGACGGCGAGCCAATACATCACGCGGCCCGCCCGGAGCGCGAGCGCCGATGACGAGGCCGTAGTTGCGGCCGGATCGGCCGCGAATGCGACAGAGCTTGTGCGGGTGACACTCATCGGAACCTCCATGACGAACGAATCTGGAGGTATAGACGGCACGGCCGACCGAAAGTCATCGGTGGTGATTTCAACCCGAAAGGAAGGGCAGTTCCGCGACTAACCCGGCAGGACGAGCGGCAGGCCGAACAGCGGGAACAGCGCCTCGACGTCGAGGAACGAGTTCCAGGCACCGATCCGTCCGTCCTTCAACTCGAGGATGATGAGCGCCCAGGCCTTGTAGCCACCGTTCGGATTGGCGCGATATTGCGCGAACGCGGGCACGCCGGACGCCATCGTCTTCCGCAGCCGCGACCCGCGGCAGCCATTGCCGCGGCCGAGCAGCCACGTGCGAATCGCGTCCGGCCCTTGCAGCCAGAAGTCGTACGGCGGCATCGACAGCGTCGCGTCCTCGCGGAGCAGCGAGACGAGCGTGTCGACGTCGTACTCATGGAACGCGTCGAGATAGCGATCGAGCAGCGACGTCTCGTCATCCGACAGCACATCGCTCTTCGGCGCCGGCGCGAGGCTGACGTCGCGAGCCGCGAGCGTCGCGCGCGCCCGCTGCAAGGCGCTGTTGATCGCGGGCACGGACGTGTCGAGCGCGTCGGCGATTTCGGCCGCGGACCAGCCGAGCACCTCGCTGAGAATCAGCGCCGCGCGCTGGCGCGGCGGCAGATGCTGCAACGCGGCGACGAACGCCAGACGGATGCTCTGGCGCAGGACCGTCAGCTCGTGAGGATTGGCATCGGACGGCAGCGCGTGCGCATCGGGAATCGGCTCGAGCCAGTGCGTGCGCGGACGCGTCTCGAGGTCGTCGTCGACCGTGCGTCGAGGGCCGTCTTCGACCGGCCGCGCGCGTCTGGATCGATCCGATCGCGCATCGAGACAAACGTTCGTCGCGATGCGATACAGCCACGTCCGCAGCGACGATCGCCCTTCGAACTTCGCGAGATTCTGCCACGCGCGCACCATCGTCTCTTGCACGGCGTCCTCGGCGTCGAACGCGGAGCCGAGCATCCGATAGCAATGGCCGACGAGTGCCGAGCGGTGCGACTCGATCTGGGCGATGTCGATCGACATATCGCCATCATAAAAAAACGGGACCAGGGGACCAAGGGACCAGGGGACCAGGGGGCGAAGGGCAGGCTACTCCCGCCTTCGCATCGCCACTGATGGGTTGACGAGGCTGGCGCGTCTCGCGGGAAGCCAGCTCGCGAACGCGGCGACGCCCAGCAGCGCGAGCGGCGTGCCGACGAGCGCCGGCAGATCGCGGACGCCGCCACGGACGAGGTGGAGATCGATCATCACGACGATGGCCATGGCGGCAGCAACGCTCAGCGCGGCCACGCCCAGCGTCTCCGCGACCATCATCCGCGTCACCTGCCACGGCCGCGCGCCGAGCGCCAGGCGCACGCCGATCTCCGTCGTGCGCTGCGACACGCCGTAGTCCACGACCGCGTAGACGCCGAACGCGGCGAGGAAGAGCAGCAGCGGGCCGAGCACCATGAACATCTGCGCGGGAATGCGCCGCAGGATCAGATTCGTCGCGATGTGCTGCTGGAGCGTCCGCACGTTGTAGATCGGGACCGTGGGATCCAGCTCGCGAAAGACGCGCTGCAATGCCGGCGAGATGCCCGTCTCCATGCCCGGCGTCGTCTTCAGGTGCACTTCCGCAGACGGTCCCGGCCGCGCACCGAACGCGTAGAGCACGAGCGGTGACGGAGGCTCGCCGAACGCGTCGGACACGGTCGTCGCCGCGACGCCGACGATCGTGTACGTCGTGCGTCCCATTTGCAGCCGCCGGCCGAGTACCGCTTCGCCCGGCAGATAGCGATCGACGAAGGCCTGATTGACGATGGCCTCGGCTGCCGGCGCAGACGCGTCGATCGCGCTGAAGTCGCGCCCTTGCAGGAGCCTGATGCTCATCGCGGCGAGATAGCCGTCGCTGACGATGTTGGAGAGCGACTGATCGGTCCCGCCGTCCGCGCGCGCGTGTCCGTCGAGCGTGAACGAGCGCAGGGGCAGGCCGTGGATGTCGAGCGGGACCGACGTCGCGAGAGCCGCCGCCGAGACGCCAGGCATCGCACGAACCGCCGCCAGCGCGCGTGCGGCGAAGACGCGATTCGCCGTCGCATCGGTCCCTCGGCCCGTCAGGTCGTACGCGGCGAGCAGCACGCCGTCGGCGGTGAAGCCGGGATCGATGTCGCGCGTCTCCCGAAACCGCCCGACGAACAGGGCCGCCGTGACGAGCACGAGCGACGCGAGCGCGACCTGCACGCCCATCAACGTCTGCCGCAGCGTGCTGCGGCTGGCTTCGCGCATGCCGTCGCGGACGAGCTGCTGCGGCTGCAGCCGCAGCAGAAACCAGGTCGGCGCGGCCGCCATGAGCAGCGTGGCGAACAGGCCGACGACAACCGCGACGGCCAGTCCATCTGCGTCGATCTCGGTTTGAAAGCGCACCGGGATCGCGATGGCCAGTTGCCCGACCTGGAGCACCGTGACGCCCCACAGCGCGAGCAACAGGCCGCACGCCGTGCCCGCCGCCGCGAGGAGGCCGGCCTCGGCGAGCACGATCCGCGCGGTGCGCAGCCGCGACGCGCCGAGGGCGAGCCGAATGCCGAACTCCCGCTGGCGCGCGCTGACTTTGGCGACGAGCAGATTGGCGACGTTGCCACAGACGGCAACGAGCACGAGCAGCATCAGCCCCTGCAGAAACACGAGCGCGTCGCCGAGCATGCGCTGCGGGCCACGTGGGGGACTGGCGAACGGCGTCAGCTCCGCGCCCACCGTCCGGTTGGTCTGCGGATACGTGGCGGCCAGATCGCGCATCGCGACGTCGATTTCTTGCTGCGCCGTCTGTGCGGAGACGCCTCGTGGCAGGCGGCCGACGACGGTGTAGCCGCGCTGACCGCGGTCGTCCAGCTCTCGCGATCCCTTGATGACGACCGGCGCCATCGTCGCCGGGAGCCACAGGTCGAACGCCAGGCCCAGCGTCGTGCCTTGAAACCGGCGTGGCGCGACGCCGGCGATCGTGAACGCGACGTCGTTGATGGTCAGTACGCTGCCGATCGCGGACGCCGATCCGCCGAGTCGCGACTGCCAATAGTCGTAGGAGATGACGATGACGGGCCGTTGGCCGGGCACCGCGGCGTCATCCTCGTCGAGCAGGCGTCCAGCCGCGGCCGTCAGACCGAGCGATCGGAAATAGGTGCCGGATACGAACAGTCCAGCTGCACGGCCGATCTGCGGCGCGACGCCGACCGTGAGCGGCGTCATGCGAAACGCCTCGAGCCAGTCGACCGTCGTCAATCGCCGC